>CAYNMN010000009.1:0-26124 GCA_964398305.1 uncultured Oscillospiraceae bacterium | reverse complement strand
CTTTTCGGGAAAAACAAGCCGACCAAGGACAAGAGCAGCAAAAAGACCGGATCAAAAAAGGCGGGAAAAACCAAGGACGCCTTCGTCAAATCCGGGGAGGACGCGGAGGATGCTCTCGACGATGACGAAGTCATGTTCGAGGAAGAGGAGGGTGAGCTCTGATCAACATACTTATCAGCGCCTGCCTGCTGGGCATATACTGCCGCTATAACGGCGAGCGGGCTGAAATATCACCCGAAATATCGGCTCTGATGAAAAAGCACACGCTCATCCCCGTCTGCCCCGAGCAGCTCGGCGGCATGGCGACGCCCCGCGAGCCCTCCGAGCTCAGGGACGGGCGCGTATTCTCCCGCTCTGGCACCGATGTGACCGACTTCTATCGGCGCGGCGCGGCAGAGGCCCTGCGAGTGGCGAGGCTTTATGACTGCAAATGCGCCATTCTCAAGGAGCGCAGCCCCTCCTGCGGCCACGGCGAGATATACGACGGCACGTTTTCACACGTCCGCGTTCCCGGCAGCGGAGTAACCGCGGCGCTTCTGGAGGAAAACGGGATTAAGGTTTACGGCGAGAGCCAACTGGACGAAATAGAATAGAATAGCATAAAAAAACTGCGGCGTGAATTTTTCACGCCGCAGTTTTTTTTACATCCAGCCCATCGCTCCGAAGATTATCAGCGCGAGAATATCCACGCCGAAGATGATGCCGAGAGCGATGAACTGGTTTTTGCGCTTTTTCATGTCGTGGACGACAAACGCCATCGTGAAGAACGGCAGATAGCCGATGAGCCACACGAGCCACGGGCAGGAGCGGCTCCACCACGAATACTCCCAGGTGAGTACGCCGGCCCAGTTGAGGAAGCACTCTATGCACACAGCGAGCGTTGTGAACAGCACGGCGTAGAACACGCGGTTGTTTATTCCGAGAATCTTCTTTTTGCTGTCCTCCGGCAGGGCGAGGCAGCACACCACGCCGAGCGTCGCGAACATGAAGGAGATCTCGATATTATATCCGATGAGCAGGAGCAGAGACGTATCGCCCGCCATGGCCGGCGTCCCCCATACCGGCGCGAAGCCGGTGGCGTGAAAGACGATGCTGTTCCATATCTCGTTGAAAAGATCCATCCCCCACAGCGCCGCCGCGCCGAGCACGACGTTATAGCGCTTGAGACTGAGCTGCTCGTAGAAGATATACATCACGAACAGAAGCATCGGGATTATGTACCACTGCAACGTCGCCTGCGGGTTGCGAAGAATTTCGAGCGTGCTTTTCGAGTATTCGGACATTTTTTCTTTCCTCCCTTACATTTATTTCCATTATAACGCACCGCAAAAGGTTTTCAACTCACAATTTTCAATTCTTATATCCGGCGACGGCATTCGACTGTTTATGCCGTATGCATCGCATAAAATAAACGGCATGAGAGGAGGCGCAAGTGATGCATATCACGACTTCGTATTCCGCCGGCAGGCTGATAATCCACCTTTCCGGCGAGCTCGACCACCACGGAGCACGGGAGGTGACCCGAACCATCGACAATGTGCTTGACCGCTATATGCCGCGCGACTGCGCGCTGGATATGTCAGGCGTGAGCTTCATGGACAGCTCAGGTATAGCCGTGATACTAAAGGCCGAGCGCCACATGCGCGAGACCGGCGGGCGGTGCAGCATAGAAAACCCGGCAATACAGGCGATGCGCGTCATAGACGCCTCCGGCATAGACAGAATGGTACCTGTGAGAGGAGAAAGCAGATGAAAAGTGAAAACTACATAAAGCTCGAGTTTCCGGCAAAAAGTGTGAACGAGGGGATGGCCCGCGCTGCCGCCGCGGCGTTTGCCTCGCAGCTCGACCCGACGCTCGAGGAGCTCGGCGACATCAAAACCGCGGTATCCGAGGCTGTGACCAACTGCATAGTCCACGCCTACCCGGAAAGCCTCGGCAAAATAACCATGCGTCTGCGGGTGATGACCGGCGGCAGGCTTGAAATAGTCGTTAAGGACACCGGCCGCGGCATAGAGGATGTGGCGCGGGCGCGCGAGCCGCTTTATACCACCGGCGGCGAGGAGCGCAGCGGCATGGGCTTTACCATTATGGAGAGCTTTATGGACAAACTGCGCGTGCGTTCAACGGTGGGCCGCGGCACGACCGTGACAATGACCCGCGCAATAAAGTCGAAACGCAAAGTCGATGACTGACGAGGCTCTGGACTGTCTGCGAGCGGCACACGGCGGCGACCGGGAGGCTGTTGAGCGCATGGTGGTCGAAAACTCCGGCCTCATCTGGAGCGTCGCGCGGCGGTTCTTCGGGCGCGGCGTGGATGCCGACGACCTCTATCAGCTCGGATGCGTCGGATTTCTCAAGGCCATTGACGGCTTTGACGAGAGCTACGGCACTCAGTTCTCCACCTACGCCGTGCCCAAGATCTCCGGCGAGATTCGCAGGTTTTTGCGCGACGACGGAACCGTTAAGGTCTCGCGCAGCGTAAAGGAGCGGGCGCAGACGATCCGCGCGGCGCGGCTCTCGCTTGAGCAGAGACTCGGCCGCGAGCCCACGCTCTCGGAGATCTCCGCCGAGACCGGCTTTGAGATCGAGGACATCGCCGTGTGCGAAACCGCCACCGGCCCCGCAGATTCTCTTCAGCGCGAGTCCGGCGAGGAGGGCTTCACTCTTGAGCAGGTGCTTGGCGACAGCGGGCTCGAGGAGCGCCTTGTTGAGCGCGTATCCCTGCGCGAGGCCATCAACGCTCTGCCGGAGCGCGAAAAGCAGGTAGTGTCTCTGCGGTACTTCCACGACATGACCCAGGACGCCGCCTCGCGGGTCATAGGAGTTTCACAGGTGCAGGTCTCGCGCATTGAGCGCCGCGCCTGTGAGCGTCTGAGAGAAATGCTGGGCTGACACATCCCGCCGCTCCCCTTGAACTGAGGGGGAGCGGCGGAATGCGTATTCAGATACGTCCGTCGGAACGGCTTCGGGCGGTTTTGCTTGCTATCCGCGTCATATACTGATAGAATATTCCCACAACAGTATAGGAAACGGAGAGCGGGTAAATGGAAGAAGAACTCAAGCTAAGAAAGAAAAATCTTATCATGTTCCCCCTCGGCACAGTCGGCCGCGACATGGTCTATAACCTTATATCATGCCAGCTTTTAACCTTCGTCCTCTTCACGCGCTCGCTGACTGCGGCGCAGATCGGCGCGATAACCGCCATCATGGTCGCGGCGAGGGTGTTCGACGCTCTCAACGACCCCATTATGGGCAACATCATTGAGCGCACGCGCACGAAATGGGGCAAGTACAAGCCCTGGCTCGTTATCGGTATTCTCACGACCTCCGTGGTCGTCATTGCGCTTTTCAACACGAATCTTGAGGGCTGGAGCTTTGTCTGGTTTTTCGGGCTGATGTATTTTCTCTACTCGATCACCTACACCATGCATGACATATCCTACTGGGGCATGGTGCCCGCGCTCTCTTCGGACGCCGACGCCCGCAACAAGTTCACGGCGCGCGCCACGCTGTTCGCCGGCATCGGCAGCACCTCCGCCTCGATACTCATCCCCATGCTCACCACCGGCAGCGGAGCAATCGGCGGCAGCACCAACAATGCCTATGGCGCGATCGCGATCGCCGTCTCCATATTCGCCCCGCTGTTCCTCTGCTTCACGATCTTCGGCGTGCGCGAGCGGCGCGACGATCTGCGCGAGAAGGCGCCGCCCATAAGCTTCAAGAAAATATTCAAGACCATCGCCGGCAACGACCAGCTTCTCTGGATTAGCCTCATCTTCCTCATCCAGCAGGTCGGCGCGAACCTTGTTCTCGGCGGAGTGAGCTATACATACATCTACTTCGACTTCGGCTACAACGGCGGCCTCTGCTCGCTCTTTACCACCGTCGGAATGTCCGCCACGGCGTTCCTGATGATCTTCTATCCGGCCATCTCCCGCAGGATACATCGCAAAAAGCTCATGGGCATAATGGCGGTCATCTCCGTGATCGGCTACGCGATGATGCTCGCTTCCGGCTTAATCGGCGCGGCGAGCACGCTCACGTTCATCATCCTCACGATAGGCTATATGCTCGCAAACTTCGGGCAGTACTGCTACTATCTTGTGATGATGATCTCGCTCATCAACACGGTCGAGTACAACGAATACAAGGCCGGCACGCGCGACGAGGCGATCATCGCCTCCCTGCGCCCGTTCATCACCAAGCTCTCCTCCGCTATCGTCGTGGCGCTCACCTCCGCGACCTATCTCCTGCTCGGCGTCACGAAGCTCACAAACGAGATCTCCTCCCTCGAGCAGGCCTGCACGCGCGGGGCCATAACCGAGGCCGACAAGCTCGCTCAGATAGCGGATGTGCTCGGCGGAGCGCAGGCGTCGCAGAGCATGGGGCTGCTGCTGTGCATGACCGTCATTCCCTGCATACTGATGCTCATCTCCTACCGCATATATGTCCGCAGATACAAGCTCGACGAGGCCGAATACGAGCGCATCTGCTCGGAGATCGAAGCGCGCAAATCCGAGGAGAGCGTATGAGCCTGACCTCAGCCGCGATCCGGTTTGCCGCAAAAACGCCGCAGGTCGAGAGCTTCCAGAGGTACCTCTTTATTGGCCCGCACCCGGACGACATCGAGATCGGAGCCGGAGCGACGGCGGCGGCGCTCGCGGCGGCCGGGAAGGACGTCTGCTTTGTCATCGCCGCCGACGGACGCTATGGACGCACCGAGGCGACCGGAGGACTGAGCACGGACGGGCTCATTGCCCTGCGGCGCGACGAGGCTCTGCGCTCCGCGGCCGCGCTGGGAGTGACTGACGTGCGTTTTCTCGACCTGCCGGACGGCGGCAGATACACCCCCGCGGAGCTGTTCGACGGTCTCGCACGCGTCGCCGGCGGCTTTAAGCCCGAGCTTATTTTCGCGCCCGACCCCTGCGTGACGAGCGAATGCCACGCCGACCATCTAAACGTCGGCGAAGCGGCACGGCGTCTCGCCTTCTTCGCGCCCTTTGAGGGCGTAATGGCGGCGCATGGAGCGGAGTCCGCGCCCGTCAAGGCAATAGCCTTTTATATGACCGCGAAACCGAACCGCTTTGTCGCTACCGGAAAGTATTTTCGACGCCAGCTCAACGCGGTGTTTGATAATCATCTCAGTCAGTTCCCCACGCACTGCGGCGAAGCAAGGGCTATTGAGCTCTATCTCACTCTGCGCTCCGTCGATTTCGGCATTCGGAGCCTGAAGGGGCGCGCCGAGGGCTTCCGCGTGCTCGGAGCAACGCAGATGCACTGTCTGCCCGAGGCGGGAAAATAAATCATGATAGAGCGATGGCGCCGGATAAAGCATCCGGCGCCATCGTTAATTATGTTGTGCAAATTTTTTTAGATCAAGCCCTGCCCTCAAAGCCCTTGATGGACAGGAGCACCGCGGCCACGGAAGCGGCGGCGTCCATAAACGCCGAGAACCAGCCGGCGCAGAAGCCGAATACCGCAAGGATAATGACCACGAGCTTCACCAGCAGCGCGCCGTACATGGCGAGCGTACAAAGCCTGTCGGCACTCTTGGCAAAGCCTATAGCTTCGGCAACGGCCGTGACATGACCGCTGAGTATGGTGAGATCGGCGCCTCTGGCGGAAGCGAGAGTATCCGCTCCGCCCATAACGGCTTTTACGTCAGCCGGCGAGGCGACATTGAGATCGCCGGGCGCGGAAACGCATACGAGCGTGGCGTCGGCACTCAGTGAGCGCTTCACATCGGCGAGCGAGGCGGTCTTTTTATCGCCCACACAGCCGGAGTAATACTCGCGTATGCCGAGATCGCCCGCGAGCTTTGCGGCAACCGACGCGGGCTCATCCGTGAGCATGACGACCGCGCCGACGCCCCTTGCGGCGATATCGGAAACACCCGCGGCGGCGTCCGCGCGCAGACCGTCAGTCAAAACTATCCTGCCGGCATAGGTATCGGCAACGGAAATATAGACGGCCATGCCCTCGCAGATATCGGTCGGCGGAATCTCGACGTCCTTCGACTTGAGAAACTCTATGGAGCCCGCACAGATACGGACGTTGTCGACATATACCTCCACGCCCTCGGGATACTCACGGAAGTCCGACAGCAGCTCTATGTATATAGTGCCGCCGTAGGCGCTGATTATCGAACGGGCGAATTTATTTGAGGAATACGCCATGGCGTGCGCCGTTATCTTGAGCAGGGTGTCGGTGCTCAGCCGCTCGGACTTGACGGAGGACACGCGGGGCTGACCGTCCGTGAGCGTGCCTGTGCAGTCGAAGGCCACGGCGTCGGCTCTCGAAACCCGCTCGAGCACGCCCCGGTCGGCGAACACCGCGCCCGAGACCGCAGCGCCCCGCACGGCCGCCTTGCGGACGAACGGCACGGCGGCCACCAGCGAGAAGGAGTTGGCCAAAACAAAGAACGCAACGGCGCGGCGAACGCCCTCGAGCAGCGTATAGTTGGTTATGATCGGCGTCAGTACGGCAACGAGCACGCCCAAAGCGGCTATTACGGCGGGCGCGAGCCGAACCACGCTCTCAAATCTGGCGGAGAGTCTGCCGCCGTCGCCGGCGCAGGCCTGCGAAACCGTCTGCACAAAGACCGTCGCAGCAGATTCCGCCGCCGTGTTGGTCACATCGCAGGTGAGCGAGCCGCTCAGCACCCGGCAGCCGGACATGACCTCGTCGCCCTCCGACACAAAGACAGGCTCCGCCCCACCGCCGACAGGCGACGCGTCAAGACTGCCGGCGCCGGAGAGCACCAGCCCGTCGCAGGGGATGATGTCCCCCGGGCTTACGAGCATGCTGTCGCCGATCTCCATATCGCCCGGCACGGCCGTGATGCTCTCTCCGTCCCGCGTGATCGTTATCGCCCCCGCCTCGGGCACGGCGGACTCGCTCTCAAGCGACTCGTCCGTTCTCTCGCCCACATAGCCGAGCAGCATCCAGCCCATCTGGAACATCAGCGCAATAGCGGCGCCGTCCGTGCTCTGTCCGATGGCGAAGGCTATCACCACAGCGACGAGCACAACTACGCATTTATCGAGCCAACGCCTCTCAAGTAGCGCGAGCAGCGCGCCGGCTATGATATCATAGCCGGCGGCGAGCGCGGATACAATAAGCAGCACCATGGGCCACGGCTCCGTCAGAGAGCGGAGCAGCAGAGACGCGGCAAACAGCAGACAGGCCGCGACGAGACGAAGGGCGAGGACCGTATCGAGCCCCGAGGCGCCCTTGTTGCCGCCGGAGAGCCTCTCCCCGGCGATTTTTTTCAGGATCTGATCGAATGACATCGCTATCCCTCCTTGTTTTAATAGGGGGTCGCGCGTGAGTGTTTTCAGGCCTTTCCGGCGCAGCCGAGCACGTCGACGAGCTTATGGCGGACGAGCTCCTTGATGTTGGCGCGGGCGGGCTTGAGATATTCGCGGGGCTCGGCCATAAACTTGCGGATGGTGCCGGTCATGGCCAGACGCAGATCGGAATCGATGTTTACCTTGCACACCGAGAGCTCTGCCGCGTGGCGGAGCTGATCCTCGGGCACGCCGATGGCTCCGGGCATATTGCCGCCGTAGGCATTTATCATTTCAACATAGTCCTGGGGCACTGAGGAAGCGCCGTGGAGGACTATCGGGAATCCGGGCAGGCGGCGCGAGACCTCCTCGAGCACGTCGAAACGGAGCTGGGGCTTCGTGCCGGGCTTGAACTTATAAGCGCCGTGGCTGGTGCCTATCGCGATGGCCAGAGAATCGCAGCCGGTCCTGGTGACAAATTCCTCGACCTCGTCGGGATGGGTGTAGCTCGAGTCCTCTGCGCTGACCTTGACCTCGTCCTCTATGCCGGCGAGGGTGCCGAGCTCCGCCTCTACCACGACTCCGTGGTCATGCGCGTACTCAACGACCCTGCGGGTTATCTCTATGTTCTCCGCAAAGGGCTTGGAGGAGGCGTCTATCATAACGGAGGTGAAGCCGCCGTCTATGCAGCTTTTGCAGGTCTCATAGTCCGGGCCGTGGTCAAGATGCAGAACGATTGGGATATCCGGGCACTCGATGGCGGCCGCCTCGACAAGCTTGATAAGGTAGGTATGGTTGGCATAGGCGCGCGCGCCCTTGGATACCTGAAGGATAACGGGCGCCTTCTCCTCGCGGCAGGCTTCGGTTATGCCCTGAACAATCTCCATATTGTTGACATTGAAGGCGCCGATGGCATAACCGCCGTCATAGGCCTTCTTGAACATTTCGGTTGAAGTGACGATACTCATCTTACAATTTGCTCCTTTGCTCTAATCGGTTTTTTTGGCTAAATACTTATTTATTATATTACAAACGTGTGATATAATCAATATCGACAAAAATTTTTCGGAGGCGCATATAAATGACGAAAGAACTCAGAGGTGCCTGCATCATTGGCCAGTCCGGCGGACCCACGGCGGTCATAAACGCCAGCGCTTACGGTGTTATCAGAACGGCGCTCGATTCAGAGTGCATAACCCGTGTGCTCGGAGCCGCTCACGGCATCAAGGGCGTTTTGGGCGACAAGCTTTATGACATGGGTCAGGAGGACGCTCGTGAGCTCTCCCTTCTGATGAATACCCCCTCCTCTGAGCTGGGGAGCTGCCGCTATAAGATGGCCGACCCCGACAGGGACGACACGGATTACAAGCGCATACTCGAAATATTTAAGAAATACGACGTGCGTTATTTCTTCTATAACGGCGGCAACGACTCGATGGACACCTGCGACAAGATCAGCCGCTATATGTCCCGCTCCGGCTGGGACTGCCGCGTGATGGGCGTGCCCAAGACCATAGACAACGACCTCTACGGCACAGACCACTGCCCCGGCTTTGCGAGCGCCGCCAAATATATCGCGACCTCCTGCGCCGAGGTTTATAAGGACGCTCACGTCTACGACACCGGCATGATAACGATCATCGAGATAATGGGCCGCCACGCCGGCTGGCTCGCCGCGAGCTCCGCTCTCGCAGGGCTCACAGGCTGCGGGCCGGATCTTGTCTACCTGCCCGAGCGCAACTTTGACATGGAGGCCTTCCTCGATAACGCCGGAAGAATTTATAAGGAAAAGGGCAACTGCATCGTCGCCGTGTCCGAGGGCATACACTATGCCGACGGGAGCTTCGTGTCCGAGGCCAAGACCAGTGCGACGGACGGCTTCGGCCACGCCCAGCTCGGCGGTCTCGCCGCGACTCTTGCCGCGGTGGTCAAGGAGCGCACGGGCGCTAAGGTGCGCGGCATCGAGCTCTCGCTGCTCCAGCGCTGCGGCGCGCATCTTGCCTCCGCCGTGGACGTCAGCGAGGCCTTCCTCGCCGGTAAGGTCGCCGTGGAGGCCGCCGTCTCCGGCGAGACCGGAAAGATGGTAGCCTTCAAGTGCGCGCGCGACGGCGGCAAATATGCCTGCGAAACGGAGCTGCTGCCGCTCACGGCCGTCGCAAATTACGAGAAGAAGGTTCCAGACGGGTGGATCACTGCCGACGGCAGCCATGTCACGCAGGAGTTTATCGACTACTGCCTGCCGCTCATCCAGGGCGAGCCGGAGCGGCCCGTGGAAAACTCTCTGCCGCGCTATGCAAGGCTCAAAAAGATTCTCGCGAAGTAAAATATCATTCATCGGGCGGGCGTTGAAAGCTATTCAACGCCCGCCCTTTTTTTTATTCGGCAGTATCGATTCGCATGAGTATGGTCGCTGCCTGAGCGCGGGTGGCGCTGCCGCCGGGCTGCAGCGCGCCGTCGCTGCCGTTGATTATCCCGGCCGCGCAGGCCCAGGACATGGCGCTCACGGCGTAGTCTGAAACTCTCGCCGCATCGCTGTAAGCCGCGAGAACCGCGGAGTCCGCCTCGACCGAGCCGAGGTATCGCCAGAGTATCGTCGCGATCTGTTCGCGCGTCACATGGTCGTCGGGTCGGAAGAGCCCGTCGCTGCCCTCAACTATACCGTTCGACGCCGCCCAGTATACGGCCTCAAAATACCATGCCGAGCCGTCGGTAACGTCTGCGAAGCCGCCGTAGCCCTCCGCCGCCGGCTTTCCCGCCGCGCGCCAGAGCACCGTGACGAGCATGGCGCGCGTCACCGGGGCGTCGGGCGCAAACGAGATCTTGCTCACTCCCGAAAACCAGCCGTTTTTGACGTTGTATTCTATCGCCTCGCGAGCCCAGTGCCCGGAGACGTCCGTGAACGACGCGACGACATACTCGCCGTCGATAAGCTCGTCTATGAATGAGGAGATGTTTATTTTGCCGTAGCCGTATTGAACGTCATACCCGCGCGTGCCGGCGTCAACGCTGCTTGCGATCAGCAGATATCTGAACTCGTCGGGCGTGAGCGTGGGATCGTAGGCTTTGGCGATGGCGGCCATCGCGGCGACATGCGGCGCGGAAAAGGACGTGCCGTCCGAGACCGAATATTCATTGGAATAGCGGGCAAGCACCGAGCGGCTGCCGCTTGAGTAGGTGCTGTATATCCCGGTTCCGGGGGCGGAGACAAAAACGCTGTCATTATTCTGCGAAAAGGAGCAGCACACGCCGCTGTCGTCATACGCGCCGACGCCGATGACGCTGTCATAGGCGGCGGGATAGAAATAAGCCGAGCCGCCGCCGTTGCCCACCGCCGCCACGACGATCACACCGCAGCTCTGAGCATAGTTTGTTGCCTCGAGCAGAGCCTGGGAATATGTGTCCGTGCCGAGACTGAGACAGATAACGTCGCAGCCATAGGTGTCCACCGCGGCATAAACGCCCCGGCACACGGCCATCACATCGGCCTCGTCGGTGCTTTCAAAGCATTTTATCGGAAGCAGCTTCACGCCGCTGATGAGCCCGGCAATGCCCCTGCGGTTATTGCGCTCGGCGGCTATTATGCCCGCGACCTGCGTGCCGTGTCCGAGCTCGTCGGACACGTTGGTCGAGCCGGTGACGACGTCGATCCCGGCAAGTATGTCCACATTCCTCAGATCCTCGTGGCTTGCATCTATGCCGGAGTCGATGATCGCTATCACAACGCCGCCGCCCTCCATGCCGGCATCCCACGAGGCGCCGGCCTGTATATCGCTGAGATTCCACTGGCTGGAATAGTATGTATCGTTGGCGGAGGCGAAGAGCTTGACGGTGCCGTTGGGCTCATAGTACTCCACACAGCCGGAGGCTATGAGCTCCGCGAGTCTTGAGGCGTCGTCCACAAGCAGCAGGTCATGTCCCCCGACCTGCTCCTCGCACGACATGAGCGACACTCCGGCGTTGTCAGCGAGCTTGACGATATATCCGTTTTCGCTCGGCGCTATGGTATCGCCTTCGGCGAGAGCTCCCGCCGGCAGAGCGCAGAGCGCGACAAGAACGAGGCAGAGAATGAGAACCGCGCATTTCTTCAAGGGATAGCCCCCCTTTCGTATCAACAGCTGTAACTATACCACATTTTTCGCGCAGTGTACACCCCGGGGCGGCGCGCAAAATACAATGGTAACGGATATCGCCGCCGCGATACCACTGGAGGAATGAGTATGACAAGCAAAGCATCCGGCAACGGCGAATGCAACTACAAAAGCGGACCTCTGCCCGGCTGCGCGCCGCTCGCAATGGCTTATGTGCCCATGCAGCAGGCCGCCGAGCCCACCTACGGCGTGAACGACGCTCTCGCGCGCGGCACGCTCTTTCCGGGGCTCGATCTGCCCTTTATGAATATGATAAACACGCCGCCGGAGATGACCACTCCCCTGCGCGAGCTGATGGCGCTGTGCTTCGTTCTTGACGAGCTGGTGCTTTATCTCGACACCCACCCGCTCGACACCGAGGCCTTCGCCCTCTGGAAGGAGCTCTCCAAGCTCGAGCGCGAGGGCCGGGCCCGCTACACGGCTCTCTGCGGCCCGCTCACGCACGCCGATCTCGCATATCAGGAGAGCTTCAGCTGGCTTGAGAACCCATGGCCATGGGACGCAGATCCCGCCGCGGAGGGCTGAGAAATGTTTGTATATGAAAAAAAGCTGCAATACCCCGTGAAGATTAAAAGCACCAACCCCGCGCTCGCTAAATTCATTATCAGTCAGTACGGCGGGCCCGACGGTGAGCTCGGCGCATCCATTCGATATCTCAGCCAGCGCTATACCATGCCCTGTCCCGAGCTGAAGGGGTTGCTGACCGACATCGGCACCGAGGAGCTGGGGCATCTCGAGATGGTGGGCACGATCGTGCACCAGCTCACGCGAAACATGACGCCCGAGGAGATCAAAAAGGCCGGCTACGAGGGCTATTTCGTCGATCACACGGCCGGGGTCTACCCCACCGCCGCCTCAGGCACACCGTGGAGCGCGGGCGGCGTGGGCGTCAAGGGCGACGTCATCGCCGATCTCACCGAGGACATGGCCGCCGAGCAGAAGGCGCGAGTGACCTACGACAACATCCTGCGCCTATGCGACGACCCGGATGTGAACGACGTCATCCGCTTCCTGCGCGAGCGCGAGATCATACACTTCCAGCGCTTTGGCGAGGGGCTGCGCATCGCCGCCGACAGGCTCGACAGCCGCAACTACTATATGACCAATCCCGCCTTCGACAGATGATAATTACGGCGCGGAGCTTAAATAGCTCCGCGCACCTCAGTTATTTGACGTCCGAAAGCGGTATCCCGCGCTCAAGGGCTATGCGCGCAAGGTCATCGTACTCGCGCTTTTCGCGTATTTTTCCGTCGAACACGGCGCTCTTGACGCGCACGGTACCGAATGGCGTCTCCTCCGTCCTCTCGCTTCGGGGCAGGGTCACCCGGTCGAGGGGGCGGGAGCGTATGCCGAGAGTGGCGGTATGGCGGAACATGACGTCCCGCAGCAGTTCGGCGTCCTCGCAGCGGCACAGGCAGGAGAGCATAACGGCGCTGCGCGATTTCTTCATGGTAATCGGCGTCGTCCAGACGTCGAGCGCTCCGGCGTCGAGCAGGCGCTCGAGCGCGAAGGCCACGGTCTCGGGCGTCATGTCGTCAAGATTGCACTCGAGCAGCGTCACCGGCGACTCAGCCTCCCGCTCCTCGCCCAGCACCGCGCGCAGGCAGTTCACGCCGCCGAGCTCCTTTGAGCCCATGCCGTAGCCTATTCGTCCGAAGCTCATGCACGGCTCTTTTCCGAATTCAGACGCAAAATGCCGCACGAGCGCCGCGCCGGTCGGCGTGCACAGCTCCTGCTTTATCGTCCCGGAAAACGTCGGCAGACCATCGAGCAGCAGCGCCGTGGCGGGCGCGGGGACGGGCAGAACGCCATGGGCGCATTTAACCGTCCCGCCGCCTACGTTTATCGGCGACGCTACGATCCTTTCCGGCGCAAGCGCGCGCATCAGAATGCAGACGGCGGTTATATCCGCGAGCGCGTCGAGAGCGCCGACCTCATGAAGATGCACCTCGTCCACCGTGCGTCCGTGCACGCGGCTCTCAGCGTCAAGTATGAGCGAATACACCTCGCGAACCTCGGCCTTTATCTCGTCGGGCACGGTGAGAGATGATATGAGCTCGTCGATATCGCGCTGCCCATGGCCGTGGTGATGCTCATGGTGCTCCTCCTCGCCGCGGACAAGCACGCGCAGGTGAGTCCCGCGCACTCCGCGACGCACGACGTCCTTGGCGATGTATTCCACCTCCGGCACACCGGCGCCGTTGAGCCGCGCAAGGGTGGCGGTGCTGTCGCTCATCAGCTCGAGCAGAGCGGCGGAAAGCATATCGCCCGCGGCTCCGTGGCCGCAGTCGAGGTAGAGGACGCTCATTTTGTCACCCCTATATGGTTTATCATTCCGGCGAGGTAACCCGCGCCGAAGCCGTTGTCGATGTTCACGACGGATTCACCGCTCGCGCAGGAGTTGAGCATCGAGAGCAGCGCCGCAACGCCGCCGAGAGACGCGCCGTAGCCCACGCTCGTCGGCACGGCTATCACCGGGCAGTCCACAAGCCCACCTATCACCGATGGGAGAGCCCCCTCCATGCCCGCCACTGCCACTATCACCTCTGCGGACATGATCGTGTCGAGCTGCGCGAGCAGACGGTGCAGGCCGGAAACTCCGACGTCATAGAGCCGCGTGACCCTGTTTCCAAGAAACTCTGCCGTGAGCGCGGCCTCCTCCGCCACAGGGATGTCGGTCGTACCGCCGGTGGCGACTATGACCGTGCCGCGACCGTCGGGCTCCGGCACAGCGCCCACTATGCCGATGCGCGGCAGCGGGTGATATGTGATTTCAAACTCACCCCTTACCGCCTCCGCGCCCTCGGCCGAGAGGCGGGTGACGAGCACATTCTGTCTGCCGTTTAGCGCCATATTCCGCAGTATGCCGAGTATCTGCTCCGGCGTTTTACCCTGACCGTAGATAACCTCGGCAGCGCCCTGACGCAGCTCGCGGTGATAATCTATCTTGGCATAGCCGATGTCGTCGAAGGGCTTGGTCTTTAGCCGCAGCGCCGCCTCGTCTACACTGAGCGCGCCGTCGCGCACTTCCTTGAGAATGTCGTAAATATCTCTCTGGCTCATGCTTCTCTCTCCTTTAAATCGAGCGTCAGGCTCTCAAACATATCTCCGAGCGCGGCAAGTATATCCGCGCGCTTTTCAAACGCCGTGCCCATCTGCGCCGCCGTGACCTGCAGCTTCGCCGAATTCCCCGACACGCGGACGCGGAAGTCCCGAAAGCCCATGGCAGACAGCAGTGTCTCCGCCGTCTCGATCCGCTCAAGTCCGGCGGGGGTTATTCTCTCTCCGGCAGATAGACGCGTTGCAAGGCAGGAATAGGACGGCTTATCCCAGGTGAACAGTCCTGCTTCGCGCGAGAGGGCGCGCACTTTCGCCTTGTCTATACCGCACTCGCGCAGGGGCGAGCGAACGCCGAGCTCGCGCAGAGCGATCATCCCGGGGCGCTCCTCCTCCCTGTCCGAGGCGTTGGTGCCGTCTATGAGCAGCGCCCGCCCCTCGCTCTCCGCAAGCGCCTTGAGCTGCGAGAACATCGTCCGCTTGCACAGACAGCAGCGGTCGGCGGGGTTATCGGCGATACCCGGCACGGAAAGAATATCAAAGGGCACGAGTGACAGCTCAACCTTGAGCTCGCCTGCAAGACGGAGAGCGTCGGCTCGCTCAAACTCCGGCTGAAAGGGCGTGTTTAGATAATAGGCCTTGATATCCGCACCGGCCCTTGCTCCGGCATACAGCAGGAACGCGGAATCGACGCCGCCCGAAAAGGCGAGCGCGCAGACGGGGTTTTCCGAAAAGAAAGCTTCAAGCGTCATAAAAAACTCCAAAAAAAGCGCCATGCAGACGCCGACGTCCTTCATGGACGCGGCTGCCTTCATGGCGCGGTCTTACGGTATTATATGTCGCCCCGCTTCGGCGGGACCGTATCCCCTCCGGGGGGATGCTGTGAGTATACCCTGCCTCTCGCGGTTATGCAAGCTCTTTTTTATCCATGCCCGTCCGTCTGAGCACGCGGCGCAGGAAGAGCAGACACAGCACAACGGATACGCACTCGGCTATCGGGAAGGAGAGCCACACCATATCGAGCACTCCCGTGAGACTCAGGAGGTACGACACCGGCAGCAGCACGACGAGCTGACGGCAAACGGAAATGGTGAGACTGTACATCCCATAACCGAACGCCTGGCAGGACGAGGAGCAGATTATAGAAACCCCGGCGAAAACGAAGTGCAGCGCGATTATCCGCAGCGCGGGTATGCCTATTGCAAGCATATCCTCCGATGCGTCGAATAAGTGCAGCAGCTCGCCCGGCAACAGCTCGAATACCGTTATCCCTATGAGCATCAGCACGCTGGCACAGACCATGGCGAAGCCTATCGCTTCCCTGATGCGCTCGGGCTTTTTTGCGCCGTAGTTATACGCAATTATCGGTACGAGCGCGTTGTTGAGGCCGAACACCGGCATGAACACGAAGCTCTGGAGCTTGAAGTATACTCCGAACACCGCCACGGCCGTGGACGAGAAGGAGAAAAGGATAAGGTTCATCAGATAGGTCATGATGCTGGCTATCGACGACATCACTATGGACGGAATGCTGATGCGCGAGATATCCCATACGATCTCCCTGTCCGGTCTGAAGCCGCGCAGCTCGAGCTTGACCTCCGGGTTTTTCTTCAGGCAGAAGTACAGCCCGAGGGCGGCGCCGAGCCACTGCCCGCCTATCGTGGCATAGGCGGCGCCCGCAATGCCGAACGCCGGCAGCCCGAACAGTCCGAATATGAGTATGGGGTCAAATATAATATTGAAGATCGCGCCGGTGAGCTGGATATACATGGCGTATTTCGTACGCCCGGTGGATTGGAGCAGACGCTCAAAGGTAATCTCCGCGAATACGCCGAGCGAGCCGATGGTCACGATGCGCAGATATGTCGTGCCGTAATCCACGATGGCGGCGATGTCCGTCTGAGAGCGCATATATATTCCGACAAAGAACAGTCCCACCAGCAGGAAGATGATATAACTCAAAAACTCAAGCAGTATCCCGTTGATCGCCACGAGACCGACGCGCTTTTCGTTCTTCTCTCCCAGCGCGCGGGAGAGAAGGGCGTTTATGCCAACGCCGAAGCCGACGGCGAAGGATATCATCATATTCTGCACCGGGAACGCCATGGACACCGCCGTGAGCGCGTCCTCGGCTATGCGCGAGACAAAGATGCTGTCCACGACGTTATAGAGCGCCTGAACGAGCATCGAGATCATCATGGGAAGTCCCATGGTGATGAGCAGCTTTTTTACGGGCATTACGCCCATTTTATTTTCCGCGGGTCTGTCCATCCGTCTCTCCGATCTCTATCCCATAAGACAAAACATACCGCCACCGGCGGTATCAAAATCCATCTTCAATTCCCGTCTCACCGCGTCTCTCCGCGTCTCCCCGCTTCCCCCGTCTCCCCACGTCTCTCCGTCTTTTCGCATCGAAGCCCAGCGAAGCGGGTTTGATGCGAATAAAGGAGGCGAGGCGGAGCGGACAAGGCCTTCGACCGGTCCGCAGACCGGTCGGAGGCTGCGGGAGTGCAGCCCTCGCCGACGCTGGAGCGGGTGAAGGGAATCGAACCCTCGTATTCAGCTTGGGAAGCTGATGTTCTGCCATTGAACTACACCCGCATACACAAGAAAGTATAACATCACATACCGCGTATTGCAAGCAAAATAATTCGCGCCGCCCCCGCTCCGCTTGACGCGCGGCGGAGGATATTATATACTGACCGGCAGAACGGAGGCGATCATCATCAACATCCTGTTCCTCATCAACTTTGCCGGCAAGGGCGGCACGGAGAAGTATGTAGAAAACCTCGTGCGCATCTTTTCCGGCGGCGGACACAAGTGTCATCTCTGCTATAATATCGACGGCCCGCTTGCCGAAAAGCTGCTTGCCGCCGGGGTTTCGACGCTGAAGCTCGACATGAGCCGCTCAAAAGCGCCCGCCGCGGCGCGCGCTCTTGCCGAGTATTGCCGCGCGAACGGCATCGACGTAATCCACGCCCAGTATCCGCGCGAGAATATCATAGCTCTCATGGCGGCAAAGCGCGTGCCCGGGCTCAAGGTCGTGTATACCAACCACCTTACCATACATTCCGGGCTCCGATGGCGCATATTGAACAAAATTTTCACTCCGCGCGACTATAAAATCATCGCCGTATGCCGCGAGGGACGTGATATAATGATATCCAACGGCGTGTGTCCGGACCGGATCGAGGTCATATACAACGGCGTGGAGCCTGCGGGCGAGAGTGTGAGAGATCTCTCCGTTCGAGCTGCGCTCGGCGTCCCGGAGAACGCCTTCATGATGGTCATACTCGCCCGCTACGAGGAGGAGAAGGGTCTCCCCTTCCTGCTTGAAAGTCTTGATCGTCTAAGAGCGCTCACGGACAGGCGCTTTACCTGCGTTATCTGCGGCGACGGCAGCCGGCTTGAGGAGCTGAAAGCACAGACCACGGCCATGGGTCTCGACGACTGCGTGCTGCACGCGGGCTTCCGCTCCGACACGGCGCAAATACTCCACGGCGCCGATCTCTATCTCAATTCGAGCTCCAAGAACGAGGCGATGAGCTTTGCCATTCTTGAAGCAATGAACGCCGGTCTCCCGCTCGTCGTCACGGACGTGGGCGGCAACCGCGATCTCGCCGAGACAAATACGGTCTGCGGCACGGTCGTGGACTACGGCAATACGGAGGGCTTTGCCCGCGCCGTGCTCACGCTCATGGATAACGACGCTCTCAGAGCCGAATACTCCCGCGCGGCGGTGAAGAAGGTCGCGGAGGAATTTGATCTCAACAAGCTGGCGTGGGACGTGTTCCGCGCTTATCAGTGAAAGGACGCAATGAAATGATAGACGAAAAAGGCAGACTGTTCGGAAAGATAAATCTTGTTGACCTGCTTATAATTATTATAATCCTGGCCGCGGGCATATTCTTCGCCCTGCGCCTCTTCGGGCCGGAGAGCTCCTCCGCCCAGACGCAGAGCCTGACGCTCTCGCTCTACACCGAGACCTGCCCCACCTTTGTCGCGGAGCAGCTCACGGCCGGCGACGTTGTGTTCGACTCCACAGACAATGTGGATCTCGGCACGCTCTCCGGCTGGGAGACCGGCGAGGCCACGGATTACGAGCTGGGGCTTGACGGCGAGTATTACGAGGTGCCCGTGGACGGCTACTGCCATCTCACGATGAACATCGCCGCCGAGGGCGTTATCGGCGAGCACGGCGTAACCATAGGCGGCACGCTCTTCGGCATAGGCCACACCATAACGATCTATGCCGGGGACTGCAAGCTCTATCTGAAGGTCAGCGCAATAGAGCCCGCGGCATGATAATCGGTCTTTTCGGAAAGCGGGGTGACATGGCATGATAGCTTCGAGCGTCCTCGGCAAGCTCTATTTTATATGGCTCCAAAGCGCAATTTACGGCTTCTTCTTCCGTCTCGCCCAGCCGTTCAGACGCGCGTGGAGCACCAGCGCCTTCGCCCGCTTCTTCAAGCGGCGCGGCGCTCTTGAGGGCATCTATCAGAGCAGTCTCGCGGCTCGTCTGCTGCGGGGCGTATCCTCTGTGAGCACAGGCGCGCTCTCGCACCTGTGCACCGAGAGGGACACGCCGTTCAGGCGCTTCCGGCGCAGATTCTTTGACACCTCATATTTCCTCAGCTATGAATCTCTGCTCGGCGGCTTCATATGTCTGATGTTCATAATCCCGCACGGCAGCTGGAACAACGCTTACGCCCTCGCCGGCGCGGTGTTCTTTCTTGCGCTGCACGCGCTGCTCGTCGCCGCCGGAAGGCGCGAGAGCTTCAGCGCGGACGCTCTGGGTCTCCCCTTCTCCCTGTTTGCGCTCGCGTGCGTACTCAGTCTGCTGTTCACCACCGACGCCGGCGACAGCCTGCGCGTGTTCTCCTTCTTCGTTACGGCCTTCCTGCTCACCTTTGAGCTCGCCGCCGTCGCTACAAACAGAGACGCCATGATGAAGCTCCTCGGCTTCATATACTTCGCCGTGATGCTCACGGCGCTTTATGCCGTGGCGCAGCGTCTGATCGGCGTTGCGGTGGACGAGCTGCTCACCGACGTGGACATCAACCAGGGCGTGCCTGGGCGCGTCTATTCCACTCTCGGCAACCCGAACAACTATGCGGAGTTTCTCGTGCTCTTCACGCCACTGTGCGCGGTGTGGGCCGTGAACGTTAAAAATCGCCCGCTGCGGCTCGTGTTTTGTCTCGGAGTGCTGCTGCCGATGCTCGCGCTTGTGATGACCTATTCCCGCTCCGGCTGGCTCTCGATCGTCCTCGCCGCCTGTGTGTTCGTATTCTTCGCGGACCGCAAGCTCATCCCGCTGCTGTTTTTCGTCTGCGTCGCGCTCTTTCCGTTTTTGCCCGGCAGCGTGTTGACCCGACTTTCCACGATCTTCAACGCGAGCGACACCTCCGCCTCCCACAGGATATACGTCTGGCAGGGCGTGCTGCTGATGCTTGCAGACAGATCCCAGTGGCTGACGGGCATCGGGCTCGGGCCGGAGACCTTCGCGAACGTCTACCCCGAATACGCCCGGCGCTGGGCCATGGAGGGCGTTTACCACTCGCAGATGCTCTATCTCGACCTTATTATCGAGACCGGCGCGCTGGGCTTTGTTTCCTTCATGTGGCTCATGCTCCGCACGGTGCGCGACAGCTGCGTGAGTCTGTGGCAGACGCACAGTCCGCTTACAAAGGGCGTGCTGATAGCCTGCGCGGCCTCGTTCGTCGGGATCTCGCTCGCCGGCGTGGTCGAGTACATCTGGTTCTACCCGCGCGATCTGTTCGCGTTCTTTATTCTCCTCGGCCTCTGCTTCGGGGCGCTGAGATCCTCGCAAAGTGAAAAGGTGATCGTAAATGAATGACAGCAAGATCAACAGACTCGTTTTTTCGGCCCTCTTCGCGGCGCTCTGCTGCGGCGCGACGATGGTAATAAAGTTCCCCACTCCCATGGGCGGCTATGTGAACGCGGGCGATGCCGTTGTGCTGCTCGGCGCGTTCATGCTCGGCCCCGTCTGGGGCGCTCTCGCCGCCGGGCTCGGCTCCGGTCTTGCGGACGTTATCGCCGGCTATGCCCTCTATGCGCCCGGAACGCTTGCGATAAAGGCGCTTATGGCGCTCGTAGCCGGTCTTCTGCTCAGGACCCTCGGTCTACGCAGACCAAATCCCGCCGCGATCCTCGCCGGCGTGATCGCGGAGCTCGTGATGGTCGCGGGATACTTCCTCTATGAATGCTTTATTCTGGGCTTCGGCGGCGGTGCGGCTGCTGAGATACCGGCCAACCTGCTTCAGGGCGCGTTTGGCGCCGCGGCGGGCTCTGCGCTTTTCGGCGCGATCAGCAAGACGCCCTACTTCCGAAACATGGACGAACAGCGCCGCTGACGGGACAACACCTATAATAATTATTATAATCGGTTATGTATACCGGGCTTCAGGCGAAAAACAACGCCTGAAGCCCGGTCTTTTTATGTCCCGCGCACCGGACAGAAAGATTATTTTTTACAAATGCCGTGCAGGAGCTATATTCACCGATATTCAACAAATATAACCGAAAACACAATATCCTGTGCCAACCTCATGCTCAAAACACAAGAGCAAAAAAAATCGCGGTTTTTTACCAAAAACAGACCCCTTTTCTTGCAGAATTTTCCAGTTTCTTTTGCGGTTTTAAGGCAGATTTATGTTGACTAAGTAAACAATATGTATTATTATGTATTGGAAATCTTATACAATTTTCGGCAAAATTGGAGAACAATTATGTTCTGGCTCGGCACTTTCGGTTTTGTTCTATTTTTCCTCAACGATATAAACGACAGTAAGCTTCACAGTAAGTGGCTGTCTTTTTTGTTCCCGGCAGGCGCTCTGTGTCTGTCGGCGGCCTGCGCGTTCAGCCTTGACCCATACGGGGCGCCGGTTTCCGGTCTCTTCTGGCGTGTTTTGCACTGGCTTTTGTTCGGCGCTTTTATGGCGCTGACGGTTTGGGCGTTGTTTTTCTCCTTCCCCGCCGCCGAGGGCTATGCCTCTCCCGGCGAGAAAAGGCAGGTATGTACGACCGGCCTGTATTCCCTGTGCCGGCACCCCGGCGTGCTCTTTCTCTCCTGCGCGCTGATAACGCTCTGCCTTTGCGGCGGACTTCCGCCCGTGTTTGCGTCGGTATATACGGTTTTAAACATTCTCCTCGCGACTTACGAGGATCGGCGCGTCTTTCCGCTTGTTTTGAGCGGATATAACGCATACAGGCGCAGCACCCCTTTTCTTATTCCCGGCGCCCGACATATCACCGGGTTTTTCAAGACGAATTTTGTGACTTTCAGATAAACGACGGGGACGGCAGATTATGAGATTTCAGGACAAGCTCAAAAATACGCCCAAGGAACAGGTTTGGCAGGAATACTGCGGCTTTATGGATCTTCCGCTGGATGAGTTCATGTATATCCAGCGCAGACTCATGGACGAGCAGATCCGGCTCTGGAAGGACTGCGGGCTCGGCAAAAAGCTGCTTGCCGGCAGGAGCGTGGAAAAGGCCGACGATTTCCGCGAGGCCATGCCGCTCACGAGCTATGTCGACTATGCCGACACGCTTCTTGCGCGCCGGACCGATATGCTCCCCGGAGAGGCCATAACATGGATTCAGACCACCTGGGAGGGCGGCCTGCATCCCATTAAGCTTGCCCCGTATACGCGGGAGATGCTCGACGTCTACCGCCGCAACGTCGTGGCCGTCACCATGCTCGCCTCCGGACGTCGCAAGGGAGAGTTCACCTTCCGCCGCGGCGACAGGATACTTTACGGCGGCGCACCCCTGCCCTATGCCACGGGTCTGCTCCCCACGCTCCTCGGCGAGGACATTGATCTTGAGTGGCTGCCGGACAGCGACGCGAACTCGGGTCTGAGCTTTTCCGCGCGCATCAAGAAGGGCTTTAGAATGTCCATGAACGGCGGGATCGACTTCTTCTTTGCCATAGGCAGCGTGGCCAACTATATTACCGAGAACTTCGCTTCGAGCCTCTCCGGAGGCGACGGCACCGGCAAAAAGGAGCGCCTGCATATTTCTCCGGCGATTCTCCTGCGCTATCTCAAGGCCAAATCCGCCAGCCGCGAGAGCGGAATACCTATACAGCCCAAGGACATATACCGCATCAAGGGCTTCGTTTCAACGGGAACGGACGCGCAGAGATACCGCGACTCCCTTGCGGCGGCCTGGGGCGTGGAGCCCATCGAGATCGCGGCCGGCACGGAGAGCACCTGCATTGCCACCGGCGTGGCCGGAGAGATCGGCATGGTGTTCTTCCCCGACGCCTGCTTCTATGAGTTCATCCCCGAGGAGGAGACCCGACTCAATCTTGCCGACAGCTCCTATACTCCGCGCACCTGTCTTATGGACGAGGTTCGCGCCGGCGAGAACTACGAGCTCGTAATTAGCGTGTTCCACGGCGGCGCTTTTATGCGCTACCGCATCGGCGATATGTATCATTGCCTGTCGGCGCAGCCCGGCAAGCTCCCGCGCTTCACCTTTATGGACAGAACCCCCGACGTGATCGACATCGCCGGCTTTACGCGCATAACCGAGGCCTCCATCGAGGAGGTAATCGCGATGTCAAAGGTCGGCGTAGGCGAGTGGCTTGCCAAAAAGGAGCTTGACGGCAAGGGCATTCCCTTCCTGCATATGTATGTCGAGGTAACGCCGGACTCCCAGAGCTCCGACATCACACGCAAGCAGCTGCTCACGGAGCACCTGTCCGTCTACTTCAAGTTTTTCGACAGCGACTACAACGATCTGAAGCTGCTGCTCGGCATGGAGCCGCTCGTTGTGACCATACTCAAATACGGCACCATCGCCTCCTATCGCCGCGCTACAGGCCGTATCCTGCCGCGCATCAATCCCGGAATGATGGATGTCCAGGAGCTTATAAGGCACCAGACCCGTCCCGTCCCGGCTTGGGGAGGTGACGAGAGTTGAGCGGAATACCGTTCCTGTATGTAAACATCTTTGCTCTCTGCTGTGGCGCCTTCATATTGGTCACCTTCCTCGCCGCCGCGAAAAAGACGCATGAGATCAAATCGTTCATCGTTGTTATGATCGCCTTCGTCCTCTGGACGGGCGGCTCGGTGCTGATGAGACTGCGGGTATTCCCGGGCATCGAGTTCTGGTTCATGGTGTCGCTCCTCTCGCTGTTCGCAATTGCGCTGACGGTCTATTTCTTCGTGCGCAGCTTCGCCCATCTCAAGGGCCGGCTCCTGATGATAACGCTCATCGTGAGCACTGCCATTCTTGAAATACTCGCTGCCTTCGGGCTGATACTCGCTCCCCCGACCATGACGACGCTTGCCGACGGCGGAGTGGTATTTACCTACACCATCGGACTTTCGATACTTATTCCCTGCATTTATTTCTTTTTCTATGTCATCGCGATGTTTATTCAGTTCCTGAAGATCATCAAGGAAAAGGGCGGCCGCTCCCCGGGCGTGATGAATATGATCTGCGGCTGCGCGGCGATACTGCTGGGCAACGTGCTCCAGATCATCCCCGGCAACACCTTCCCGTGGGACACGCTCTCCGGCATCGTTTTCGCGGTGCTGCTGATGTGGGCTCTGTATAAAAAGCGGATGTTCCAGATGAGCCTGCTCATCTCGCGCTCGCTTCTGATGATAATTTCCCTGCTCATATGCGTTGTGTCCGCGGCCTATTTCGTCGCGCCGCTGCAGAGCTTCTTTACGGATAACTACCATCTGAGCACCTCCACGGCGACCACCGTTATCGTAGTTCTGTTCGCGCTCGGTCTCTCTTTGCTGTATGTACTCATCAAGAAGATGGTCGACGCTCTTTTCTCCCGCGAGGAGCAGCAGAACAAGCTCCTCAAGGAGTTTTCGGCGGATATCTCCCAGATACTTAACACCGGAGACATACTCGACAAGCTCATTAACGTCATCAAGCTTGAGATCCCGGTCAGCCGCATCTATGTGTGCCTGCCGGACGAGGAGAACTACAAGGCCGACTACAGCTCCGAAAAGCTCGCCCCGCGCGATCTTATCATCAGCGTGGACAGCCCCTGCGTCAAATATCTCAAGCGCAGCGAGCAGCAATACATGATCGTGAGCGATTTCCGCAAGGATCCCCTCTATTTATCCGTGTGGAAGGACGAGAAGGATCGCATCTCCGCTCACGGTATAACCTGCATCGTGGCTCTGCGCGACGGCGCGGACGTCGTAGGTCTTATAATGCTCCCCGCCAAGGAAAAGGGCACGGCCTACACCTATTCCGAGCTGAGCTTCCTTGAGACAGTCAGCTCGATCGCCTCCATCGCCGTTAAAAACGCCGGACTGTATGAGCAGATGTACCGCGAGGCCCGTGTGGACAGTCTGACCGGCGCCTACAACTACCGCTACTTCGTGGAAAAGCTCAATCTCGACTACGCCGACTGCGGGGACGACAGTCTCGCGCTCATATTCGTGGACGTCGACGATTTCAAGCTCTACAATCAGCTCTACGGCGCACTCGAGGGCGACAAGGCTCTGCGAAGCATATCGGAGATCCTAATGCAGAGCAGCGAGACCGCCGGAACCGTATTCAGATACAGCGGCAAGGTCTTTGCCATCCTCCTCCCCCGCTGCGACGGCCGCACGGCCGAGCAGCTCGCCTATGAGATAAAGCGGCGCATAGACAGCTACAACGCCCAGCCCGAGCGGGCGGAATTCAAGCCTCTTTCCATCTGCTGCGGCATATGCGTGAGTCCCTTTGCCGCCGCCTCCGCCAAGGAACTCGTGGAAAACGCCGATCTCGCGGTATACAGCGCCAAGGAAGGCGGCAAGGATCGCATTATCCAGTTCAAGGGCACGGCGCCCATGACGCAAAAGGCGTCCGAACGCGCGCTGCACATAGTCGAAAACCCCAGAAATCTCAGCAGCGCCTATCAGGCGAACGTCTCCACGATATCCGCTCTGACCGCGGCGATCGACGCCAAGGACCATTACACCGGCCACCACAGCCGCGACGTCGCTCTTTACTCCGCCGTCCTCGCTTCGGCCGCAGGGCTCACGGACGAGCAGATCGGAATGATATATGAGGCCGGACTGCTGCACGATATCGGCAAGATCGGTATTCCTGAATCCGTTTTGAGCAAGAACGGCGCGCTCACGAGCGACGAATACGGCATAATGAAAAACCACGTCAACATAGCGATCGACATGGTTAAGCATCTGCCGGACATGGACTATGTTATCCCCGCGGCGCTCTCCCATCATGAGCGCTGGGACGGCAAGGGCTATCCGCGCGGGATCGCGGCAGAGGATATCCCGATCGCCGGCAGAGTGCTCGCGATAGCGGACGCCTATGACGCCATGACCACCGACAGACCCTACAGAAAGGGTTTGACGCCCGAGTACGCGGCGGATCAGATAGAGCAGAACTCCGGCACTCAGTTCGACCCCCAGCTCGCCGCTCTGTTCATCAGCCTCATCCGCGAGGGCGAGCTTGCTTCCATCCTCGCCGGCCAGAGATAATAGAATCTTTACAAAAAGGGCTCGGACGCCAGGCGTCCGAGCCCTTTTCTATATGATACGTTCTATCTTATGATACGTTCAGTCTTATTTCACATAGCTCCCGCCGGAAAAGGCGGCATGAGCCACCTCCGGCTTCG
>CAYNMN010000008.1:27431-27722 GCA_964398305.1 uncultured Oscillospiraceae bacterium | reverse complement strand
GTGCTCGTCCGTTCCGGTGAGGAACATCACGTCGTAGCCGCACATTCGCTTGTAGCGCGCGATGGTATCCGTCGCGACGGTGCAGTAGGCGTGGCCTATATGCAGCTTGTCGGACGGGTAGTAGATGGGTGTGGTGATGTAGAATGTGCCTTTCTCGCTCATGGTGGGTTCCTCCTAAATTAGTATCAGGCAGCCGGCTCGGTGGTCGCCGGCGATGTCTCGGGCTTTGTCTCCGCGGCGGCGTCCGTCGTCTCCGGCGACGGCTCCGTCGTGGGCTGTGCACTCGGCTCG
>CAYNMN010000008.1:6166-27421 GCA_964398305.1 uncultured Oscillospiraceae bacterium | reverse complement strand
TGATAGTGGTAGGTGCTGTAAGCCTCTATCTCGTGGCTGAGAAGGTTACCGTCCTTATCATAGATATTGCGATAGCTCGCGGCCTTGTAGCCGGTGGCGACCTCGGGATATTCCTCGTTCGTGAATATCTCCCAGGTGGCGTAGGTCATCTCGACATAGCTGCCGTCGACATCCGTGCCGTATATGGTGGCCGTGAGCTCCGCGCCGTCGTCGCTTACCGCGATCTCGAGCCTTATCGGATAGTCGCGGCTGTTAGTGAATTTGAAATCGGGGATTTTCCAGCTCACGGTGGCGTCGAGCCCGGGGGGCAGATAGCCCACGGGGAAATAGTGGCAGGTGCGGTCGGCTATTGTGAGATTTGCAAGGAGCGCCGCGTTATATATGGTCGAGGACACCTGACAGATGCCTCCGCCGATCTCCTGCACGACCTGACCGCCGGAATACGCCGGAGCGGACTTGAAGCCGCGCGCGGCCGTGCGCTCGCCGAGGGAGCCGTTATAGGAGAAGGTCTCTCCCGGCTCGAGCACAGTGTCCGAAAGGATGCTGCACGCGAGGCGGACGTTGCTGATGCGGTTTTCAGAGCTGCCGTAAAGGTAGGTGGTTATTGTGCCGAGCTCATCGCGGAAAAGCATCTTCCCGAGCGCCTCGGCCGTCAGCTCCGGCTCGGTGACGTCCAGCGGGATCTCCACCGTGTCGCCGTATTCCGCGCTGTTCCAAAGGCTCTTGGCCTCGGCCTTGTCGAAGTCGAGCCCCACGATCTCATCGACTATGCCGCCGGACTCCGAATCATAATAGGCGTCCTCGGCCTGACAGTGAACGGAAGCATACAGCTCGTCGATATCGAGCTCCTCCGAGGCGGTGATGTCCGCCTCATATTCAAGCTCCGTATAGCTGCGCGCGATGAGCGCGGCGGAGATCATATCATAGAGCTCGTCGGCGTCTATCGTGACCGCCGAAGCGCCCTTGACCACATAAAGCGTGTCGTCCTTTACCTCCATGCCGGAGGACATCAGACCGTCCGTCACTACGCCGACGCTCTCGCTGATGGCGGCGCGCACGGCCTCCTCATCCACCTCGGGCACGGGCTTCACATCCGCGCCGACGACGGCGCAGCGCAGGAACGTGACGAGGTTGGAGAAGATGTTTCCGCCGTGGCAGTAGTTATAGGCCGCGAGCGCGGCGTCCGTCGCGGAAACCTCCGCTCCGGCCTCGCCGGCGGTCACGGTGAGCTTCTCGCCGAGGGGCAGCGAGACTGTGACGGCCTTGTCCGCGCCGTCGTCCCAGCCGGCTTCCTGGAGCTTCGCGAGCGCCTGCTCGCAGGTGAGCGAGCCCACATCCCTGCCGTCCACCCTCACCTTGGGGAAGATGGTGTCCATGTTCGTGACATATATGCCGACGCCGGCCGTAGCCGCCGCCAGGACCGCCACGATAATCAGGATCGTTATAACGGCCCTGCGGCCGCGCTGTGCCCCGGAGCGGGGCGCTCTGTCTTTTTTAATCGCCATATCGGTATCCTTTTTTTGATCGCCCCGTCAGGGCGGTATTTTACTTTGCGCCTGTTTCCGGCTCGCCCTCGGTGAAGGCGCTTCTCGGCACGAGAGGCTCCTCGTCGAGCTGGTCGCGGATTTTCTGATACTCGGCCTCGAATATCTCGTCGTCGCTCATGGGCAGGGTCTGCTTTTCCTCGGCGTCGAAGGCGTCCTTCATCCAGGGACTCAGCTCCACGCGGCTGCCGGCCTGCGCCTGCAGCAGCGCGCCGATCAGCGCGTTCGAGAGCAGGAAGCCGGAGGAGGTGAAATGCCAGCTCCCGTCGTCCGCCTTCTCCGCCCAGCCCTTCTCGCTGTATTCCACAAGCAGGGTTTCGAGCGCGGAAAACTCGCCGCGGTAGTATTTTCTGTAATCCTTTTCACAGATGCCCCGAACGGTGCGCATGCCGAGCATCACATATTCCGCCGCGCACTCGTTGGCCCCGATGCTCTCGCTCTCGGCGACCACCGTGCCGTGCTCGGCGATGCCGCGAATATAGCGCTCAAGGTCGCGCACGAAGGTAAAGCGCATATTCCCCACGCAGGAGGCCGCGCCGGGGCCGAAGCCCATGTAGTCGTCCAGACGCCAGTATTTGAGATTGTGCTTCGATTCGTAGCCCCTGAGCGAAAAATTCGAGACCTCATACTGCGGGTAGCCGTAGTGCTCGAGCAGATCGACCGCGTAGAGATACATATCCGCCTGCTCGTCGTCGTCCGGAAGGAAGGGCGAGTCCTTGTAGCCGTACATCGGCGTGCCCTTTTCAAGCGTGAGAGCATAGCAGGAGATGTGCTCGGGCTTGAGCTCGAGCGCCTTCGTGAGCGTGTTCGCCCAGTCGGACTTCGTCTGACTCGGCAGACCGTACATGAGATCAAGGCTCACATTGTCAAAGCCCGCCTCGCGCGCGATGTCCACGGCCTTCTCCACCTGCTTCCAGTTGTGACGCCGGCCGAGGATCTTGAGAATGTCGCTGTTGGCCGACTGCGCGCCCATCGAGAGGCGGTTGAAGCCCTCGCGCCGCAGCAGCTTGAGCTCCGAGAGCTTCACGCTGTCGGGATTGACCTCCACCGTGATCTCCGCGCGCTTGAGAAGCCGTCCCGTGTTCTTGAGCTCCACGAGCAGCTCGCAAAGGCGCTTCGCCCCATAGATGCTGGGGGTGCCGCCTCCGAAATACACGCTGTCGATATAGTATCCGGACATGACCGGCGCGGATTCGCGCAGGTGCTGGCGCAGCGCCTCCTGATACCTCGGCATAAGACGCTCCTGACCCGCGAGCGAGTAGAAGTCGCAGTAGGCGCACTTGGAGGCGCAGAACGGTATGTGGATGTATATGCCGAGAGTTTTATCCATCGGTTACTCCAAATCGCAAAAACGGGATCTTAAAAAAGCGAGCACACGAGATCGGAATAGGCGGCGGGATCGTCAAGCTGCTCGCCGGCTATCAGCAGCGCCTGAGAATGCAGCAGCTCCACGAGCTTGCCGGCGCGCTCCCTGTCGCCGGAGTCGAGCGCGGCCTTAACCGCGGCATAGGCCGGGTGGTCGGCGTTGAGCTCAAGGATGCGCTTTGCCTTCGGGGGCTCCACGCCCGTGGGGGGCATACGGCGGAAGTAGCGCTCCATATCAAGCGTTATCTCGCCCTCGGTGGTCATGCACACCGGCGCGGAGACGAGCTTGCGGGAGAGGCGCACGGCCTCGACCCTGTCGCCCAGAGTCTCCTTGGCGAAGTCGAGCACATCCTTTTCCTCGGCCTCCTTGGCGTCGGCCGCGGCCTTGTCGTCGTCGCTGTCTATGCCGAGATCGCCCGTGACTATATTGCAGAACTTCTTTTCGTCAAATTCGCCTATCTGCTCTACGATATACTCGTCGACCTCCTCGCCCATGCAGAGGATGTCGTAGCCCTTCGAGCGCACGAGCTCCGCCTGCGGCAGCTTGAGAAGACGGGAGACGCTGTCGCCCACGGCGTAGTAGATGAATTTCTGCTCGGCGGGCATGGCGGCTGTATATTCCTTGAGCGTGACGGTCTTGTCCTCGGAAACATTGTAGATAAGCAGCTCCTTGAGAGATTCAAGGCTGTTGTTGTAGCTCGTTATCGCGCCGTAGCGGAGCTGGCGGCCATAGGCCTTATAGAAGGTCTCATACTTCGGCCGGTCGTTCTCGAGCATCTTGACAAGCTCGTTCTTGATGCGCTTGTTCAGGTTCTGCGCTATGAGCTTGAGCTGTCTGTCATGCTGGAGCATCTCGCGGGAGATATTCAGCGAGAGGTCGGGAGAATCGACTATGCCGCGCACGAAATAGAAGCTCTCGTGGACGAGATCGGGGCAGCGCTCCATTATCATGACGCCCGAGGAATAGAGCTGCAGTCCCGGCTCATAGTCGGCGGAGGTGAAGTTGAGCGTCTGGTGGCCGGGGATGAACAGCATCGCCCTGTAGGACACCTGCCCCTCGGCGTTCACGCGGATGACCGCGGCAGGATCGACGCCGTCGTGGAACTTCTCCTTATAGAAGTTCATGCAGTCCTCGTCGGAGACCTCGCTCTTAGAGCGCTGCCAGATGGGGATCATGGAATTGAGCGTATCGCGCCTGATCTCCGTGGTGGTGTTCATAACGGGCTTGCCGTCCGCGTCCTTCTCGCCGGTGTCCTCATACTTCGGCACGGTCATATCCATCTGGATGGGCCAACGGATATAGTCGGAGTATTTCTTGACGAGCTGGATTATCTTCCAGAGCTGGAGATAGTCGCCGTAGGGCTCGCTCTCCTCGTCCGGCTTGATGTGCATGATAACATCCGTGCCGACAGCCTCGCGCTCGGCGGGGGTGATGGTGTAGCCGTCGGTGCCCTCAGACTCCCACTTGAAGGCCTCGTCCGAGCCGTAGGCTCTTGAGATGACGGTGACCTTGTCGGCAACCATGAACGCGGAATAGAAGCCGACGCCAAACTGACCGATTATGTCAACCTCCGCTCCGGCCTTGGTGTTCTCGTCCACGCCGTCCTTGAAGGCCATGGAGCCGGACTTGGCGATAACGCCGAGATTGTCCTCCATCTCCTGCTTGGTCATGCCGATGCCGTTATCCGTCACCGTGATATTGCGCTCCTTTTCATCAACGGAGAGCAGGATGCGGAAATCGTCCCGGGAAATGCCCACGTTCTCGTCTGTGAGGGAGAGATACGCCAGCTTGTCGATAGCGTCAGAGGAGTTGGAGATGATCTCGCGCAGGAAGATCTCCTTATGGGTATAAATGGAGTTGATCATAAGATCCATCAGGCGCTTGGACTCGGCTTTGAATTGCTTTTTGGACATTTTTTTCGTCAACCTCTTTCTATATCATGAGTAGTAATTATTAAATAATGTGGAAATCCACAGTTGTTATATTATAACACAATTCTCCCGCAATTCAATATTCTTATTAAAGTATTGTGCGGGGCAATTTTTCAGTATATAATTGATTATATTTTTGCAGCATCTCGGGAGGAAACACAATATGCCGACAACCTGGAAGCGCTCGCCCGACGAGCTCCACAAGGTATATACAGCGAACACCGACGCCTTCTACCGCGCCGCGGGCAGGGCGATCGCGGCGCAGCTTGACGATTTCATGGTCGGCTGCGCGCTCTCGCTCTGGAGCCGGGCGGGCTCCGTCACTCAGGATCACGTCAACGCCGTCAACCAGCTCTATTCAAAGGGCCGCAAGCCCGGCAGCCGCCTGCTCTGGGAGCTCACGGAGGAGGTCTGCAAGGCCGGCGACTTCATGCCGCCGATGTTCTTCTGGAATCTCACGGACAAGGACGCGCGCGATCGCACGGACTATTCCCGCGTGTTCGTGCGCATGGTCACGAATATCCTGCTCTATCTCGCGGCGGTGGACGACGACGTCACCTTTGAGGAGGCGCGCTTCATTACCGAGTGCTCCGATAAGCTCACCGCCATCTGCGACTCCGCCGGGGTCAAGGCCTCCAAGCCCGCCCTGAACGCGGAGGAATACGTCACGAGCGGCGAGCCCTCCTTCACAGAAAAGCACAAGGGCGAGGTCGCCACCTCCGGCGGGGAGACTGCCGCCGCCCCGGAAGCGGAGCAAAAGGCGGAGGAAAAGCCCTCGCTCGAGGAGCTTATGGCGCAGCTCGACTCCCTCGTCGGGCTCGAGGAGGTCAAAAAGGACGTAAAGAGCCTCATGAACCTCATAAAGGTGCACAGGCTGCGCGCCGAGGCCGGCCTGCCCGTTGCGCCGATGAGCCTGCACATGGTGTTCATGGGCAACCCCGGCACGGGCAAGACCACCGTCGCGCGGCTGCTCGGCGGGCTCTACGCCGCCATAGGCGCGCTCAAAAAAGGTCAGCTCGTGGAGGTCGACCGCTCCGGTCTTGTGGCCGGATATGTGGGGCAGACCGCGCTCAAGACCAGCGAGGTGATAAAGTCCGCCATGGGCGGCGTGCTCTTTATCGACGAGGCCTACGCCCTCTCCTCCGGCGGCGAGAACGACTTCGGCCGCGAGGCCATAGAAACTCTGCTCAAGGCCATGGAGGATCACCGCGACGAGCTCGTTGTTATCGTGGCGGGCTACGACGAGCCGATGAAGGAATTTCTCACCTCCAACCCCGGGCTTGAGTCGCGCTTTAACAAATACATCTATTTCCCGGACTATAACGGCGACGAGCTCATGGCCATGTTCCTTATCCAGTGCAAAAAGAACGGCTACAAGCTCACGGAGGAGTCCGACAAAAAGGCGCGCGAGCTCTTCGCAGGGCTCTATGAGCACCGGGACGTGAACTTCGGCAACGGGCGCGAGGTGCGCAACCGCTTCGAGGATATGGTCGTGCGCCAGTCCAACCGCGTCGCCGACATGGAGTCCCCCACCAAGGACGATCTCATGACCTTCCTGCCCGGAGATTTCGACGAGGAGAACGGCTGATGGATTACGCGAGTCTAAAGTTATGCAAACTATTCCTGCTCGACATGGACGGCACGCTCTATCTCGGCGACAATGTCTATGACGGCGCGGTGGACTTCATCAGAACGCTTGAGAGCACGGGCCGCGACTACATTTATCTGACCAACAACTCCTCCCGCGCCGGTGTTGATTATGTTAACCGCCTCAGGAGTCTCGGCTTTCCCTGTGAGATGAAGAACGTGTTCACCTCCGGCATGGCGACGGGGCTTTATCTCAACGAGCGTTTCCCCGGCGAGAGCGTATATCTCGTCGGCACGCGCGCCTTCCGCTCCGAGCTGCTCAGCTACGGCGTGAAGCTCACGGAGGCGGACGACGCCACTGTCGTCTGCGCCGGCTTCGATACCGAGCTCGTCTATGAAAAGCTCGACCGTGCCGTGCACTTCCTGCGGCGCGGCGCGGCCTTCGTCGCGGCAAACCCCGACTGGGTCTGCCCCATGCCCGCCGGCGAGGTTCTGCCCGACTGCGGGAGCATCTGCGCTCTGCTCACCGCCGCGAGCGGGAGCAAGCCGACCTACATGGGCAAGCCGAACAGAAATATGGTTGACATAATTTCTCATCAGACTGGAGTGCCCAACGAGCTTATCTGCTGCGTGGGCGACAGGATTTACACCGACATAGCCGTGGCGGTGAACGCCGGCGCACGCAGCGTGCTCGTCATGAGCGGCGAGACTGACGACACCATCCTCTCCGCTTCCGAGACCCGCCCGGACTGGGTCATGGCAGACGTGGCGGAGCTCGCCCGCGCGCTGCGGGATTAAGTTGACATAATCTATTGCGCAATACAAATACAGCCCCCGTTTAATACGGGGGCTGTATTTGTAATTATCCAAAAAGTGTTTTGGCGGCGCTATGCCAGCAGCGCGGCGTCGTTCGAAAACTCCTCGCCGCTGATGACGGAGAACTTCTCCACAAGCTCTTCAACGGTCAGCGCGGCCTTCTCCGCTCCGGCGACGTCGAGAATAACGCGCCCCTCGTTCATCATAATAAGGCGGTTGCCGTGGGCAATGGCGTCCTTCATGTTGTGCGTCACCATAATCGCCGTGAGACTGTCGTCGCGGATGATTTTGTCGGAGAGCTCGAGCACCTTCGCGGCCGTCTTGGGATCGAGCGCCGCGGTGTGCTCGTCGAGCATCAGGAGTTTTGGCTGGCGGAGCGTCGCCATTAGCAGCGTGAGCGCCTGGCGCTGGCCGCCGGAGAGCAGTCCCACCTTGGAGTCGAGGCGCTCCTCGAGCCCGAGGCCCAGCAGACGCAGCATCTCGCGGTAGTCGTCGCGCTCAAGCCCGCTTATACCCCAGCGCAGACCGCGCTTCTTCCCGCGGCGAAAAGCGAGGGCGAGGTTTTCCTCAATGCGCATATCTCCGGCCGTGCCGAGCATGGGATCCTGAAACACCCGCCCGAGCAGCGGCGCGCGCTTCCACTCCGGCATGTGGGTGACGTCCCTTCCGTCGAGGACTATGGAGCCCTCGTCAGGATCCACCGCGCCGGAGATGAGGTTGAGCAGCGTGGACTTCCCCGCCCCGTTGCCGCCGATGACGGTAACATAGTCGCCGTCGTCAAGCGTGAGCGACAGGTCGTTGATTACCCGCTTTTCATTGACCGTGCCGGGGGCAAAGGTCTTATAAAGATTCTTTATCTCAAGCATTTTTCCCGACCTCCCTTGCCGCTGCATGTTTAACTCTGTGTCCGTGCCTATACCGCAGATACGGCACGGCGAGGAAGATGGCGACGATGACGGCGCTGAAGAGCTTCATGTCGTTTGTCGGCATACGCAGCCAGAGCACCACGCCGATGACGATGTAATAGAGTATCCCGCCCACCGCGACGAAGGCGAGACGCACGGCAAAGTTCGCCTGACCCTTGAAAAGAGCGCGGCAGAGCACCTCGCCGATTATTACGGCGGCGAGGCCGATCACGATGGCGCCGCGCCCCATGGATACGTCCGCGAAGCCCTGATACTGCGCGAGCATGGCGCCGGAGAGCGCCACGACGCCGTTGGACAGGGCGAGGGCGACCACCTTCATACGCGCGGTGTGTATGCCCTGGGCGCAGGCCATGCGCTCGTTGCAGCCCGTGGCGCGAATGGCGCAGCCGCGCTCGGTGCCGAAGTACCAGTACATAACGCCGATGAGCGCCGCTATGAATACGAGCCCGACGAGGATGACGTGCGAGGTGTCGCGCGAGGAGATGAACAGGGTGAACTTGTCGACGGATACGGACTGATTGGCCTTGCCGCCGAGTATGCGCAGGTTTATGGAGTAGAGCGAGAGCTGGACGAGGATACCGGACAGAATATCCGGTATCCCGAGCCTTGTGTGGAGCATCCCCGTTATAAAGCCGGCCACAAGCCCCGCCGCAAACGCGGCGAGCATTGCGACGACCGGGCTCGCTCCCGCGAGAATGAGCACTACCGCGACGCAGCCGCCCGTGGCCATCGAGCCGTCCACTGTGAGATCGGCAAAGTTGAGCAGCTTGAAGGTGATGAACACGCCCAGCGCCATTACGCCCCAGACCAGTCCCTGTGAGATATTACCGGGCAGCGCATTGAGCAGCGCCTCCGGCAGCAACGCGGCAAGATATTCCAACATCAGCTCTATCGTCCTTTACTCGTTTTTTATGCTATGGCGACGTAGTCGTCGGGGATCGTTACGCCCAGCTCGGCGCAGATATCGGCGTTGTATTCCTTGGTGACCTCGGGGGCAAACTCTATCTCCATTGCGGAGACGTCTGCGCCGTTTACGAGGATCTCAACGGCCATCTGACCGGCGGCGAAGCCGATGTCGTAGTAATCGATGGAGAGCGTCGCGACGCCGCAGGCGGAGCACAGGCCCTCCTCGCCGGCGATTATCGGCACTCCCGCGGGCAGGCAGACGTTGTTGATGAGCTCGGCGCAGCTCGCGGCGGTGTTGTCGGTGGGGATGTAGATGACGTCGCACTCGGAGACAGCGGACTGCGCGACGGAGGCCACGTCGTTGGAATCGACAAAGGTGAATTCGGTGACGGTACAGCCCTGCTCGGTGAGCGCAGCGCCGACTATATCGGCCTGGTAGACGGAGTTGGCCTCGGCGGAGCAGTAGAGTATGCCGACGTTAACGGCCTCCGGGAAGAGCTCAATGAGCATCGCGGCCTGCTCGGCGAGAGGTGCGAGGTCGCTCGTGCCGGAGATGTTCTTGCCGGTCACGCCCGTCCAGTCGTCGATGTCGAGAGCCGTGGCATAGTCGGTGATGGAGGTGCCGAGTATCGGGATGTCGCCGGTGGCGGCCGCGGCGGCCTGCAGAGCCGGAGTGGCGTTGGCCATGATGAGATCGACGCCGTCGCTCACGAACTGAGTGCAGATGGTGGCGCACATGTTGCTGTCGCCGGCGGCGTTCTGCTCAACTATGGTGACGCGGTCTCCCAGCGCTTCGGTCAGCGCGTCGACAAAGCCCTGTGTGGCGGCGTCGAGCGCAGCGTGCTGCACGAGCTGGCAGACGCCGACGGTGAAGGTCTCGGCAGCGGCGGCGGGCTCGGCGCTCACCTCGGCGGAGGGTGCGGCGGACACGGTCGTGTCGGCGGCGGAGCCGCAGGCGGTAAGCGCGAGGAGCATGGTCAGCGCGATGGCTGCGCAGAGGATCTTTTTGAACTTTTTCATTTTGTTTGTCTCCTTCATTTTTTGAATCAACTGCCTTGCAGAGCAACAAAAAAAGACGGCCGCGCTCTTAAGCGTGACCGTCTTTTATGCGGATGTCCGATAAAATCTACCGGACGACGCACCGACGCCGCCTAAGAGCCTTACTGCCGTAATAATAAAAATAATAATAGGCATAGCAAGAAAAGCTCACGCTAAAAGCGTAAGCCTGCTCGTCGGCAAAGCGGACAGCCGGAACGCTGTAAAGTTTGTTCATGGCGCTTACGTCTGTCATTGCGGTTCGTCCTTTCCGCGCACGGGGCATGCGCCCCTGTCGCTTTGTTGTTTTAAAGCATAACACTTTCGACAGGAAAAGCAATGCACATCCAAGCCAAATTCGGCGTGATATTTTTCGACTTTTTCTCCGTTATTTATGAAAAATCATTCTTTTGAGTGAGTTCGCAAGCCACACGGCCTATTGCCAAACCACGATGCGCATGGTAAAATCAAACTAAAGCGAGACAGAAAAAAATACCAATTTTTACAGGGGAGGCAACACCATGCCATTTTGTACTTTCTGCGGCTCACAGGTGGCTGAGGGAGCAAAATTCTGCACAGCCTGCGGAGCCAAGCTCGATCCCGCGCCGGTAGCGCCTGAAGCGCCGGAAATGCCCGTAACGCCTGCCGAGCCGGCGCAGCCGGCGGAGCCGGCAGTCCCCGCGCAGCCCGCCGAGGTTCCGGAAGCGCCGGTCTATTCCCAGCAGCCCGAAGCGCCGGTATATCCTCAGCAGCAGAGCGGCTATTCCGCCCCTCAGGGCGGTTACGTCCCGCCCGTTCCGCCGCAGGGCGGCGGCTATGTCCAGCCCGGCGACAAAAAGCCCGGCGGCAAAAAGACCGGTCTCATCATCGGCCTCGCCGCGCTCGCGGTCGTCATTATAGCCGCGGTCGTGATCCTGCTTGTCAAGGGCGGCGGCGGCAAGTCCAACGACCCGAATCTCGGCGTCTATAACGCCGTTTCGGCCGAAATGTGGGGCGTCGAGATGCCTGTTGAGGATCTCTATGCCGGCGGCTTCTCCATCGAGCTCAAATCCGGCGGCAAATGCACGATAATTGCCGACGGCACCAAGGGCAGCGGCAAGTGGGATCTTGACGGCGCCGATTTCGAGCTTGAGGGCGCAGGTCTCGACTGCGAAGGCACGCTCTCGAACGGCGTTATGACGCTTGAGGACATGCTGGACATGGGTCTGAACATGACCTTCGTGCTCGAGGGCCACAGTCTGCCGGTCGCGACGAGCACCCCCTCCAAGAATGTCGAGAACACCGCCGCGCCGTCCACCTCGAAGGAGCCCTCCTCCGGGACCTCCGACAGCGCCATACAGAGCTACTGGAACGGTGAATACTACGGCTGGTGGTACATAAAGGAAGGCTTCGGCGAATATGAGCAGTACACCGGCAACTGGTGGGACTGCTGCGCCTGCATCGAAATCGGCGCGGACGGCAGCGGCTCCATCATCGCATGGGATGAGGATTACACCCGCAGCGACCTGATGCTCGACGCCGACATATCCATTATCGACGGAGACACCGACGTCGGCATGCTGATGTCGGACGGCGGCTGGTTCATGGACGCGGAGCTCCACGCCTACAGTCTGTTCTGCGAGCCCGACAGCATGGGCTTCTGGCCGTTCAGCGCCTATTACGACAACATGATAGAGCTGACCGGCACATATGTTGACCCGAACGATTCGGACAATTACTACTCATACTGCATGTATCTGAGACCCTGGGGCGACGACTGGTCGGACATCGAGGCCGCCGATTCCGATAACCTGCCGTATTACTACAGCGACTGGTATCTCCCGCTCATTGAGGCCGGCAAGGATATGCCCGACAGCATAGGCTAAAGCCGCGGGCCGGACTGAAACCGAATAAAGCAAGCAATGGCGCCGGAAGTATCCGGCGCCATTGTCAGCATTTTAGGGCTCTGTCATGCAACTTCCGCGTAGTAGTGCACCAGCAGGTTCACGCAGGCGCCGTAGCTCTGAAGGCCGAGTGTCTGACCGTTATCCACGAGGAAGGCCCCGTAAACGGCGTCCGACGCCTTCTGCGCCGCCGTATCCCTGTATTGCTCCCAGTATTCGCTGTTATATGCGAGGTCCGCGCGCACCCCCTCGGAGAGCGTGGAATACACGTCGCTCCACGCCTCTCTGTCCGCCTTACATAGCGCGTTGCCGAGATATATGTACGCGAGCAGCGCGCCGGAATAGGCAAAGTCAGCGTCGCCCGACTCCATGCAGGAGAGCACGGCGATGAAGTTGCACTCCTGCTCCGCCGCTATCCCCCGCTGGTGACTGAGCTCGTGCTGCGTCGTGGCAGCGAGCAGGCAGACCGGCGAAGCCATGTTGAGATTCGCCTCCCCCGTGAACGGGAAAAAGAACCCCGTGAAGTTTATCATGCTCATGACCCTTGAAAACACTATGCCCTTTGGCCGCAGCGCCTCTCCCGCGAGGAACGGCCAGTCGCTCTCAAGCCCCTCATAGACGGGCGCAGCCCTGTCAAGTATGTCCTCCCGGTCGGCGGTGAAGCGCCCGCCCGCGTCCCGCTCCACGCTCTCACCGTACTCGCAGGCCGCCGCGGCAAAGTATCGCGTCACGCTCTCCAGCTCCTCCGCGGAGATCGCGCCGTCATCCACTCCCGACTGCGCGGCAAAGCCCGGAGCATAGTAGCACGGACTCCACAGCACCGAAAACCCGGCCCAGACCAGCGAGGCGGTCATCAGCAGGGTTATAAATGTTATGTATACTCGTCTCCACTTGTTCTTGCAGGTTATCAGCAGGATCACTTGTGATATTATGTAAACTATTACGAAGACGACCAGCGCCGCGATCACAAGCTCCGCAACGGACAGCTCCGTGTGCGAGCAGAGGCGCGACATGAAGCTGTGCCACGGCTCCGTTACCGCGTAGTAGAGGCTCACCATCAGGCCGCTGTCCGAGCGCAGGGCGTAGACGAGAGCCACAACGGTCAGCGCAAGCAGCGCAACGGTAAGCCGCACCGGGGCGGGTATGCGTTTTTTGTCGATTGTTTTCTGTTCCATACCGCTGATTATAGCCGAATCGCGTTCATTTGTAAATGGAGGGCGGCCCCGCAGCGGCACATGGCATAAAAAACCGCCCCGGAGCTTTTCCGGAGCGGTTGAAAAGTTATGCAGTTCAGGCGACCGCGGCCTTGGCCTTTTCACAGAGCTCCGTGAAGGCGGCGGGGTCATGGATGGCTGTCTCGGACAGCATCTTGCGGTTCATATCTATACCCGCGCTCTTGAGACCGTGCATGAAGGTGGAATAGTTCATTCCGTTCATCTTGCAGCCGGCGGAGATACGGGTTATCCAAAGCTTGCGGAAGTCGCGCTTCTTGGCCTTGCGGCCGACATACGCATAGCGCCCGGACTTCATCACCTGCTCTTTGGCCATCTTGAAGTGGCGGGACTTGTTGCCCCAGTAGCCCTTCGCGAGACCCAGCATTTTATTTCTTCTCTTGCGCGTCATCATCGCGCCTTTAACTCTGGCCATTTCTGAGGTCCTCCTTATTTATACGGGATCATGCGCTTGATAGCGGAGACGTTCGTCTGATCGGCTGTGGTGAGCTTGCGCAGTCTCCTCTTGACCTTCTGATTCTTGCCATGGCCGGTAGCCAGATGGGACTTTCCTGCGTGTTCGCGCTTTACCTTGCCGGTCTTCGTGAGGCTGAACCTCTTCTTTGCGCCGGTATGCGTTTTGAGTTTGGGCATGGTTGTTTATCTCCTTCCTTGGTATGTGCTGTTATTGTTATTCCGCCTTTTCGGACTCCGTCTCCGGAGCTTCGTCGGGCTTATCCTTCGGCGGCTTGGCCGCTTTCTTGGGCGGCTGCACCGGCTTCGGGGAGAGGAACACGGACATGTTGCGTCCCTCAAGCTTGGGCTGCTTGTCGAGCGAGGCGATCTCAGAGCAGCGGGCGGCAAAGTCGCGCAGGAGCTGCGTGCCGATCTCCGTATGCGCCATTTCGCGGCCGCGGAAGCGCACGGTGACCTTCAGCCTGTCTCCGTCCTGAAGGAACTTCTGGCCGTTGCGCAGCTTGACGAGAAAATCATTCTCGCCGATGCCCGGAGACATTCGGATCTCCTTTATCTCGACGATGTGCTGGTTCTTGCGGGCCTCTTTTTCGCGCTTGGACTGCTCAAAGCGATACTTGCCGTAGTCCATGATCTTGCAGACCGGGGGATTTGAGCCCGGCGCGATCTTGACGAGATCGAGGTCGCGTCCAGCGGCGATGTCCAGCGCCTCCTTCGAGGAGACTATGCCGAGCTGCTCGCCGTCGTCGCCGATAAGTCGAACCTGACTGTCGCGTATTTCTTCGTTGATCTGATAATCTGTACTCGCTATGAATAACACCTCCCGTGTCAATAAAAAAACGGATACCCACCGGCACCCGCACATTAAAACACACTCGCCCCATTCGCAGGGGAAAGCTGCTTTATTGACGCCGGCGCGCTCAGGGCGGCCGGGTGAGGACGGCGGATACCGTTCTGCTTTGTTTTTTAAGCTATATAAATATAACAGCGCCGTGCAGTGATGTCAAGAGTTTTTTCGCTCCACGGCGGTTAATTCGGCACGAAAAGGCAAATACTTCCCGCGAAGGTGATGTTTTTGCTGATTCTGGAGCTGCCCCTTGCCGGCGTGCTGGGCGCCGCGCTCTACGGCGCGGTGGAGCTGCTATGGCGCGGCCGGACCCACTGGACGATGCTCGCGCTCGGCGGCGTGTGCTTTATGTTCATGTATCTCGTGACGACGCGCGGCACATTCCCGATATGGCAGAAGTGGCTGCTGTGCGCCGCGTTCATCACCGCGCTCGAGCTGACGTCCGGCGCGGTGGTGAACCTGTATCTCGGCTGGAGCGTCTGGGATTATTCCTCCCTGCCGCTCAACCTCGGCGGGCAGATATGCGCGCGCTATGCCCTTTATTGGCTGGCGCTCTCCGTGCCCGGAAGCGGGCTGTGTCTGCTCGTCAGACGGCTGCTGTTTCAGTAGGTGTTGTCCTCCGGCGCGGCGGTCTCGGCCTCGGCGGCTATGGCGAGCTTGACGATGCGGCTCGTGCCGAGCCTGTCAGCACCGAGGGCGACGAAGTCCTCGGCGTCCTGCAGCGTTTTGATGCCGCCGGCGGCCTTGACCTTCACCTTTTCATCGCAGCAGCGGCGCAGCAGCGCCACATCCTCGCGCGTGGCTCCGCCCGTGGAGAAGCCCGTGCTGGTTTTGATGTAGTCGGCGCCAGAGGCGGAGACGACCGCGCACATGCGGCGCTTCTCCTCCTCTGTGAGCAGGCAGCACTCGATTATTACCTTGAGTATCTTACCCGGGCAGGCGGCGCGCACGGCGGCGATGTCGTCCGCCACGGCGTCCCACGCGCCGTCCTTGACCATGGCGAGGTTGACGACCATATCGAGCTCGTCCGCGCCGTTCTTCACGGCGTCCGCGGCCTCGGCCGCCTTGGCGGCGGTGGTCATATAGCCGTTGGGAAAGCCGATAACGGTGCACACGCTCATGCTATCTCCCACGTAGCGCTTCGCGCCGGCGACGTGGCAGGGCGGAATGCACACGCTCGCGCAGGCGTATTTAATCGCCTGATCGCAGAGCGTCTTGATCTCTGCGCTCGTGCAGTCCACGCGCAGGAGAGTATGGTCACAGCGGGCGAGGATTTCCTTGAGTTCCATTTTTGAACTTCCTTTCATTTAGGAGCCTTCAAACAAGAGGTTCCTTTCATATAACCGGGTTTGGCCGAATACGCTTTCCCTGTGACAAACTTCACAGAAGGTGGTATCGGCATGGACGAACTGAAAGCAAACAACAGCGTACTGCTCTGCGGGGCAATGGCCGCTCCGCCGGCCTTCTCCCACGAGAGCCGGGGCGAGCGCTTCCTCGCCTTCCCGCTGGAGACCGAGCGGCTCTCCGGCGCGATCGATCGAATAAACATCGTGGCGCGTGAGGAGCTGCTTGCGGAGACCGAGGCGGGCGAGGCCGACCGCATTACCGTCACCGGGGAGCTGCGCTCCTTCAACAACCGCAGCGGCACCGGCGCAAAGCTCGTGATAACCGTGTTCGCGCGGGCGGTCGCCGCCGGCGGCGACGAGGACGCCAACCGGGTGGAGCTGTCCGGCTCGCTTTGCAGAGCGCCGAATCTCCGCACCACACCGATGGGGCGCGACATCTGCGATCTGATGCTCGCCGTCAACCGGCGCTGCGGGCGCTCGGACTATCTGCCCTGCATCTGCTGGGGTCTGCGCGCGCGGGAGGCGGCCGAGTGGAGCGTGGGCGACACCGTGACGCTCTCCGGACGGGTGCAGAGCCGCAAATACATAAAGCTCACCGCGGAGGGCAGCATCGAAAAGACCGCCTTTGAGGTCTCGGCCTCGGAGATCGAGCGGTTGGGCAGCTGAGACCGGGGCAGCCGCTCCTCAGCGCTTCTTTTCCGGGATTATTTCTATCCAGTAGCCGTCCGGGTCCTCGATGAAGTATAAGCCCATGGACGGGTTATCCAGACAGATGCAGCCCATCTCCTCATGCAGAGCTCGCGCGGCGGCCATATCCGGCGTCGTGAGGGCGAGGTGGAATTCCTGCTCCCCGAGGTCGTAGGGCTCCGTCCGCTCCGTCATATACGTCAGCTCCAGACGGAAATCAGAGACCCCGTCGCCGAGGAACACGAGCTTGTAGCTGCCGTCGGCGGAGTTCTTCTCCCGCACGGGCTTCAGACCGAGCGCCCTGTCATAGAAGGCAAGGCTCCTGTTGAGATCGAGCACATTGAAATTGAAGTGGTTGAACTTAAACATCGCGTCCTCCTTATTCTGTCTGCCGCCGCTCAGAAATCGAGAGTGGCGAAATAGTCCTCCGGCGTCTCTGCCCTGCGGATGAGCTTCGCGCTGCCGTCCTCACACAGGAGCACCTCGGCGCTGCGGAGCTTGCCGTTGTAGTTGTAGCCCATGGCGTGACCGTGCGCGCCCGTGTCGTGGATCACCAGATAGTCGCCGGGGCAGATGTAGGGCAGCCAGCGGTCCACGGCGAACTTGTCGTTGTTCTCGCACAGGCCGCCCGTGACGTCGTAGAGATGGTCGCAGGGCGCGTCCTCCTTGCCGGCGACGGTGATGTGGTGATACGCGCCGTACATGGCCGGGCGCATAAGGTTGCAGGCGCAGGCGTCCACGCCGATGTATTCCTTATAGATGTGCTTTTGATGTATGCACTTTGTGACAAGGCAGCCGTACGGCGCGAGCATAAACCGGCCCATCTCGGTATAAATCTTCACATCGCCCATGCCGACGGGGACGAGGATCTGCTCATATACGCGGCGAACGCCCTCGCCTATCGCCATGATGTCCGGCTTGTGGCCGTCGGGCCGGTAGGGTATGCCCACGCCCCCGGACAGGTTGACAAAGCCTATGTGGACCCCGGTCTCCCGGCTCAGCTCCACCGCCAGACGGAACAGCTGCCCGGCCAGGGTGGGGTAATAGTCGTCCGTGGCGGTGTTGGACGCGAGGAAGGCGTGGAGCCCAAACTCCCTGGCGCCCTTGTCCATCAGAATACGGAAGGCCTGGAACATCTGGGGATTGGTCATGCCGTACTTCGCGTCGCCCGGGGTATCCATGATGGTGTTGGATATCTCGAAATGCCCGCCGGGATTATAGCGGCAGCATATCTTTTCGGGGATATAGCCGATCGTGCGCTCAAGAAACTCGATATGGGTGATATCGTCGAGATTTATGGTCGCGCCGAGCCTCGCCGCATAGGCGAAGTCCTCGGCGGGCGTGTCGTTGGAGGAGAACATTATCCTGTCTCCCGGAATGCCGACGCGTTCGCAGAGCATCAGCTCCGTGAGAGACGAGCAGTCCATGCCGCAGCCCTCCTCGGCGAGGAGCTGCATGATGGCGGGGTTCGGCGTCGCCTTGACGGCAAAGTGCTCCTCAAAGCCCTTGTTCCACGCGAAGGCCGCGTTTACCCGGCGCGCGTTTTCGCGTATGCCCTTCTCGTCGTAGAGATGATAGGGCGTGGGGAAGGTCTTGTCGAGCTCCTCGATCTGCGCCTTTGTCACGAACGGCATTTTCTGATTCATTTCTGTTGACCCCTTCCGTCAAATATGATGCTGATGCGCGTACCGCGTCCCGGCGCGCTCTGTGTCTCTATGGAAGCGCCGTGCCACGCGGCGGCGTGCTTGACTATCGAAAGGCCCAGTCCCGTGCCTCCGGTCTCCTTTGAGTGGCTCTTATCCACGCGGTAGAAGCGCTCGTATATGCGCTCAAGGTGCTCGGGAGCTATGCCGATGCCGTCGTCCTCGACCGTGACGCAGGGCACTCCGGCGCGTCTGCCGACCGTCACCGTGACGTGTCCGTCCGGGCGGTTATATTTTATCGCGTTCTCGCAGAGGTTTGTGAGCATCTCGTCTATGAGCTGTCCGTCGCCCATGACGGAGGCCCCGTCACCGAGCAGCTCAAGCGATACGCCTGCCTCGCGCGCCCGCTCCGCGAGTCTATCGCAGACCTGAGAGGCGGCGCTGAGGAGCTCGACCTCCTCCGTGTGCCGCTCCGTGCCGCCCTCATCGAGCTTGGAGAGCTTCATTATATCGTCCGTGAGCGCTATCAGCCGCCGCGATTCTCTGAATATCCGCGCCGAGAGCGCGGGGACGTCCTCCGCTCTGGCCATGCCCGTCATCATCAGCTCCGCGTAGCCGGAGATGGAGGTGATGGGCGTTTTCAACTCATGGGATACGTTGGCGGAGAACTCCCGCCGCATCTCCTCGGCCGCCATGCGCTCGGTGACGTCGAAAAGCATCAGCACGACGCCCCTCGCCGCGCCGTCCACCATCACGGGGTTCGCGATGAGCTGCACCTTGAGCGAGCCCATGTCGATGATCTCCCGCGCGTGGGCGCCGCCCATGGCGGTGTGCACCGCAGCCTGAAGCTCCACGTCCGGCGCGATGGCCACTATGTGTCTGCCGACGGCGTTCTCCTGCACGCCGAGCAGCGCGGCGGCGGCGCGGTTGATGAGCGCCACGCACAGCGCGGAATCGAGCAGCACCAGACCCTCGGTCATATTCTCGGTTATCGCCGCGAGCTTGTTTTCCCTGTCCTCAAGCGCCTCGCGCTGGGCTCTGAGCTCACCGCGCTGCTCCGCAATCCTCCGGCGGAGCGGCTTATACTCTGCATAGTCCGGGTCGCCGTTCGGCTCCGGATCCGGCAGCCGCGTGAGCCGCAGTATCACTGCCGAGCCCGCTCCGACGCACACTGCGAACACCGCCGCGGCGATTAGAATCACGCTGCCTATCTCGTCTATCTGCGCGCCGCCGGAAAGACAGACCGCGGCCACGAGCGCCGCCGTCGCCCCCACGGAGACCGCCGCAAGCGCCATAAGCGAGGCGATAAGCTTTCTTCTCATGCCTTCCCCTCCGCCCTGTATCCGATCGAGCGCACGGTGGCGATCACCGCGCCGGCCTCTCCGAGCTTTGCGCGCAGGGAGCGGATATGCACGTCTACCGTGCGCGTCTCCTCCCCGCCGGTATAGCCCCAGACGGCGCCGAGCAGCTCCTCGCGTCTCACGGCCCTGTCGCTGTGCATAAGGAGGTATTGCAAAAGGTCAAATTCCTTGGCCGTGAGACTCACGCTCTCCCCGGCGGCCTCGACCCTCCGCGCCTCCGGCCAGAGTCTGATATCCCCGACGGCAAGGCTCTCGCTCGCCGCGCCGCGCCGAAGCTGCGCGCGCACACGGGCGAGAAATTCCATAACGCCGAAGGGCTTTGCGATATAGTCGTCCGCTCCGAGATCGAGCCCCCGCACCTTGTCCATCTCCGCGCCGAGCGCCGACATGATGATGACCGGGATATGCGCGGTCTCCGCCTTCTGTCTGAGCCGGGAGAGGATGGACAGCCCGTCCTCGCCGGGGAGCATGATGTCGAGCACTATGAGCCGGGCACGTGCCGCGTCGAAGAGCGCAAAAAATTCGCGGCCTGAGGAAAAGCACATGTTTTCAAGCTCCGCCTGTGAGAGCGCGTAGGCCACGAGCTCCCTGATGCTGGCATCGTCCTCAACGACATATATCATCGCGCGTCACCTCCCGACAGAATATAACGCCTCTAATCTATATAGTATACATATCCCCGTCCCCGTTGTCAAAACACCATTATCTAAAATTTGCTTTATTTTACGGGCAGGTGATTGTATAATGGTCACAGAAATACCGCATTTGGAGGGCAAGGCATGGACGTGAGGAAATACATACCCGAGGGCGACCTCTGGCTTTGGGGAACCGGCGCGGCGCAAAGAGCGTATCTTACGCTCGGCAGCCGCTATATTCCCGAGGAAAAGGCGCAGCTTTTCGCGGTATGGGCGCCCAACGCCCGCTCGGTATATGTTACGGGCGACTGGTGCGGCTGGGACGAGCTCGCGCATCCCCTCTCCCCCGTCGGCGGCGGCGTATGGGCGGCGCTCGTGAGCGGTGTGTCCGACGGAATGATTTATAAATACCGCGTTGAGGGCGCGGACGGGAGCGTGACGCTCAAGGCCGACCCCTTCGCCTTTCACGCCGAGACCGGCCCCGCCACGGGCTCCAAGGTCTGGAGTCTCGGCGGCTATGACTGGCGCGACGCGGATTTTCTGGCGGCGAGGGAGAAGAAAAACGTCCTCACCTCCCCGATGTCGATATATGAGCTGCACATAGGCTCGTGGAGAAAGGGCGAGGACGAGGTTTTTCCAAACTATCGCAGGGCGGCGGACGAGCTGGCGGCCTACTGTCTCGACATGGGCTACACGCACGTTGAGCTCCTGCCGATAACCGAATACCCCTACGAGGCGAGCTGGGGCTATCAGGTGACGGGCTATTTCGCCCCCACGAGCCGCTACGGCACGCCGCAGGACTTCATGTACTTCGTGGACACGCTCCACGCCGCCGGCATATCCGTTATTATCGACTGGGTGCCGGCGCACTTCCCGAAGGACGCGCACGGTCTCGCCCGCTTCGACGGCTCCAACCTCTTCGAGTGCGCCGAGCAGCGCATGGCCGAGCACCCGCAGTGGGGCACGCTGATATTCGACTATGCCCGGCCGCAGGTGCGCAGCTTCCTCATTTCATCGGCGATGTTCTTCTTCGACGTCTACCATATCGACGGCATCC
>CAYNMN010000008.1:0-6156 GCA_964398305.1 uncultured Oscillospiraceae bacterium | reverse complement strand
CCGCGTGGACGCCGTCTCCTCGATGCTCTATCTCGACTACGGGCGCAGGGCGGGCGAGTGGACGCCCAACCGCGAGGGCGGCAACATAAATCTAGACGCCGCCGACTTCCTGCGCTCTCTCAACAGCGCCATTCTCACCGAATACCCCGGCACCGTGACGGTCGCCGAGGAGTCCACGGCCTTCCCGCTCGTCTCCGCTCCCCCGGACGCCGGCGGTCTCGGCTTCATGTTCAAGTGGGACATGGGCTTCATGCACGACACGCTCGACTACATGGCGATGGATCCGTATTTCCGCAGTAAAAATCACTCGCGCCTGACGTTCTCGATGATGTACGCCTTTTCCGAAAACTTCGTGCTCGCCTTCTCGCATGACGAGGTCGTGCACGGCAAGCGCTCTATGGCGGAAAAGATGTGGGGCGACTACGCAACGAAATTCGCCTCGCTCCGGGCGCTCTGGGGCTATATGTACGGCCACCCCGGCAAGAAGCTGATGTTCATGGGCAGCGAGTTCGCCCAGTTCATCGAGTGGGACTATAAAAAGCAGCTCGACTGGCTGCTGCTCGACTACCTGCTTCACGACGGCATGCGCCGCTATGTCCGCGATCTAAACCGCCTCTACCGCGAGCACGGCGCGCTTTGGGAGATCGACGGATCGTGGGACGGCTTTGCGTGGCTGAACGTGGACGACGCGCAGCGCAGCTCCGTCGCCTTCATGCGAAGGGGCGTGTCGGACGCGCCCATAGTCTGCTGCTGCAACTTCACCCCCGTGCGGTACGACGGCTTTGTGATAGGTCTGCCACAGGACGGCACTCTCACGGAGCTCATCAACTCTGACTCCGCCGACTACGGCGGCGGCGGGGTGCTGAACGATAAGCCCATAAAGGCCGACGGCGAGCCCTTCCTCGACCACCGGTTCTCCGCAAAAATAACCCTCCCGCCGATGTCCTCGGTGTGGTTCCGTTTCGACGCAAAGGAGGCAAAGCATGAAAAAGGAATTCAAAGAGCTGCTGAAGGATAAGGGGCGCGAGACGCTGCCGAACGTCCTGCTCGTCGCCGCCGAGTGCGCGCCGCTCTCCAAGACCGGCGGTCTTGCGGACGTGGTGGGCGCGCTGCCCAAGAGCCTTGCCAGGCTCGGCGTAGACGCGCGCGTGATCACACCCTATCACCGCGTGATAAAGGAAAAATACGCCGCTCAGTGCGAGCATATGTTCAGCTTCTCCTGCGACCTCGGCTGGCGCAGTCAGTATGTGGGCGTGGAAAAGCTCGTCATCGATGGCGTTATCATCTATCTCATAGACAACGAATACTACTTCGGCGACCGCATATACAGGGGCGGACAGGCCGAGGGCGAGCAGTATGCGTTCTTCACGGAGGCCGTCATCGACGCCATCCCTCTGCTGGATTTCGCGCCGGATATCCTCCACTGCAACGACTGGCACACGGCGATGCTGCCGATGCTCATAAAGACCCGCTGCGCATCGTGGCCGCAGGGCTCTCTCAAGACGCTGCTCACCATACACAATCTCGCCTATCAGGGCAAGTTCGGCTTCGACTTCTTCCGCGATATGTTCCGCGTGGAGGACAAATACTTCACGAGCGAGTTCATGGAGATAAACGGCTGTGCCGCCTTCCTCAAGGCCGGCTGCGTATTTGCCGACCGCATCTCCACGGTTTCCCCGAGCTATGCAAACGAGATCTGCACCCCCTTCTTCGGCGAGGGGCTCGACGGGCTCCTCAGCGCGCGGCGGCATGAGCTCACGGGCATACTCAACGGAATCGACGCCACGGTTTTCAACCCCTATACCGACCCGCTCATTCCCAGGCGCTACGACAGGGGACATCTCGAGCGCAAGCGCGCGTGCAAGGAGGCCATGATGTTCGACATGGGTCTCACCGTCGGCGCGGACACGCCGGTGGTCGCGATGGTCACGCGCATGACCAGGCAAAAGGGCTTCGATCTCGTTATGCGCGTGCTCGACGAGCTAATGGACTGCGGCATGGCCTTCATTCTCCTCGGCACGGGCGACAGAGAATACGAGGACTTCATGCGCGGAGCGGAGGCGCGGCATAAGGGCAGGCTTTGCGCCTACATCGGCTATGACGAGGCGCTCTCGCACAGGGTCTATGCCGGATCGGACATGCTGCTCATGCCCTCGCGCTTCGAGCCCTGCGGTTTGAGCCAGATGATCGCCATGCGCTACGGCACCGCGCCGATAGTGCGCGAGACCGGCGGGCTCAGGGACTCCGTGAAGCCGTATAATCAATACACCGGCGGCGGCACCGGCTTCAGCTTCGCCAACTACAACGCCCACGAGATGAAGGACGCCGTCCTGCGCGCGCTGGAGCTATACAAAAACGACCCCGACGAGTGGACGCAGCTCGTGCGCAATGCCATGGGCGAGGACTTCGGCTTTCTGCGCTCCGCCGGCGAGTACGCGAAGCTGTATATCGAGCTGCTATGACGGGTAAAACTACCGTTATCTTCGGCGGCGAATCGCGCGAGCTCTGGACGGACGACGGGCTGACCGTCGCCTGCTCCGGCGGCGTGACGCTCACGGCGGAGCGCGCGGACGGCGGCTGGGTCGCCTCCGCTCCCCCGCCGCGGGGCGGGGATGTTAAGGCCGATATGGACGTTCACTCCCGTGCCGTGGAGCTCGCCTGCCGGATAAACTCCGGCAGCGTACCGCCGCTGACCCTCGCCTATTTCCGCGCCGCCTGTCTCGCGCAGGAGGGCGCGGACGCCGTGGTGCGCGGCGGCGTGGATTCGCTGCTGCTGCCGGAGACCCTGCGCGTGCTGCTCGACGAGCGCGGCATGTGCTGGGACGACGCCATAAGCGAGATCGCCCGACGCTTCGTCTACGACGCCGCGGAGAGCGGAACGCGCACGCCCCTCGCGGCGATTTCCGCGCTCGGCCAGCGCACGGCGAGGCTCATCGGCGCCGTGAACGAAAAGCTCTGCGCGAGGCTGTGGGACGCCTTTCCCGGCGACTGGAGGCGCATAGGCTCCGCCGCCGTCATCTGCGACGGCGAGGTCTCCTTTCCCGCCCTGAGCGCCGTGCTGTGCGGCCGCGTCCTCTGCCCCGACTGGCGGCGCGGCGGAGAGTTCCGCACGCTTTATACCCTGCATCCTGAGAGATTTGAGGAAAAGATATGAGCTTACCCGAGCTTGCAGCCAAGCTTATTCACGACGCGGCGGACGAGAGCTGCCGCTCCCCCATCGGCGCCGTCAAAACGGGCGACGCCGTTACCCTCGCCTTTCTCGACCCGGACGGTCTGGTGCTCGACGCCGAGCTGTGCGTCGCGGGCGACGAGCTGGACGAGACGCATGAGATGAGTCTTGACGGCGGGCGCTGGTTCTGCCGCTATACGGCGCCGGAGACCCCTGCGCCGCTCTGGTACTGCTTCCGCCTGCACCTCGCCGACGGCGAGCTCTGGCTCTGCGCCGACGGGCGCTTCGGCAGACTTCAAAGCTCGCGGGGCGACGGCTTCCGTCTCACGGTCTACGACCGCGGATTTGAGACGCCGGAGTGGTTCAAGCGCGCCGTGATGTACCAGATATTCCCGGATCGCTTCGCGCGCGACGGCTCCGACACGGCGCGGCGCGGCATAGAGCGCCACCGCGCGATGGGGCGGAGCGTGAAGTATCACGAGAGCTGGGACGAGAGCGTGGACTCTCTGCCCAACTCCGCCGACGGTTATTACTTCCCTCTGGACTTCTTCGGCGGCACTCTGCGCGGCATCGAGGAGAAGCTTCCTTATCTCAAGAGCCTCGGCGTGACCGTGCTATACCTCAATCCGGTGTTTGAGGCCTGCTCCAATCACCGCTACGACACGGCGGACTATATGAAGCTCGACCCCGTGCTCGGCTCCACCGGGGACTTCGAGCGCCTGTGCGCGGACGCGAGGACGCTCGGCATACATGTGATGCTTGACGGCGTGTTCTCCCACACCGGCGCGGACAGCGTATACTTCAACAGGTTCGCGCACTACCCCGGCAAGGGCGCGTATCAGGGCTCCGACTCCCCCTATTACCCGTGGTACAGCTTCGACCGCTTTCCCGACAAATACCGCTGCTGGTGGAATTTTGAGGATCTGCCGGAGGTGGACGAGGAAAACGCCGCATGGCAGGACTTCGTCGTGACCGGCGAGAACAGCGTAGTGAAAACGTGGCTCCGGCGCGGCGCGGACGGCTGGCGGCTCGACGTGGCGGACGAGCTGCCCGACGACGTGCTGACCCTCATTCGCAGGGCGGCCAAGGCCGTCTCCCCCGACGCCGTCGTGCTCGGCGAGGTCTGGGAGGACCCGACGCTTAAAACGAGCTATGGAAACAGGCGCAGCTACGCCCTCGGCTCCTCGCTCGACAGCGTTATGAACTACCCTCTGCGCACGGCGCTCATCGACTTCTTCACCTTCCGCTCGGACGCGCGTGCGCTCTCGGAGCTCCTGCTCTCGCAGCGGCTCAACTACCCCGTGCCGCTCTATTACTCGCTGATGAACCTCCTCGGCTCGCACGATACCGAACGCATACGCACGGCGCTCGCCACCCGGCTCGACGCGCGTACGCTCACACGCGAGCAGCAGGCGCACTTTATAGTCACCGACGCGCAGGACGCCCGCGGCGAGGCGATGCAGAGACTCTGCGCCGCCGTGCAGTTCGCGCTGCCGGGCGTGCCCTGCGTCTACTACGGCGACGAAAACGGCATGGGCGGAATGCTCGATCCCTTCTGCCGCGCCCCGTTCAGGGAGGGCAAAAGACCTCTCGCCGACTGGTACGCCGCGCTCGCCGGCGCAAGGAACGCCCACCCCGCCCTCTCCACCGGCGCGGCGGCCTTCCTCGCGCCCGACGCCGACGTTCTCTGCGTGCTGCGCTTCGGCACGGACGGCGCCTTCCTCTGCGCCGTCAACCGCTCGAGCGCGGAAAAACGCGTTGTTGCCGACCTGTGGCAGGGCAACGCGGGTCTGAGCTCCGGCGAGCTCTCGAAGCTGAAATCAGTTGACATAACCACAGCAACCTGTATGTTCTCCGGCAGCAGCTTCAAGGTCTCTCACGGCCTTGCAGACTTGTTGTTGCCGCCTGAGACCGCGTATATATTAGAGTTGACATAATCCTTTTTCTGCGGCATAGATTACGGCCCGCGGCAAATTGCCGCGGGCCGTTTTTGCTGTTGTATCAGTCCAGCTTCATGGGGCCGGAGCCCTTTTGGAAGTGGAGCTCCTTGAGTCCCTCGACCTCGTCGCACACTTCCTTGAAGGAGCATGCGTTGCAGTCCGTGGACAGACCCTCCATTATGTGGTTTAGGGTCAGCGTGAGGGTATCCACCTTCTTCGCCGTGGCAACAAGCGTCTTGCACAGCTCTGTCTCGCCCGCCGCGAACACGACGGTGACATGGTCCACAAGACTGTTCTCCTTATATTTTTTGATATAGGAGTTGCCGACGGAGCGGAAGCTGATTCCGCGCTTCACCGCGGCCTTCGAGACCCTGACCTGCTCGCGCTGGTTTTCCGGAGAGACGCGCAGCATATAACCGTCCGGGAAAACGTGGTATTTCACGAATTCCATATCGCGGATGGTCTTGAACGCCTCCTGATCGTCGCCGCTGATGTCGTTGACATGCAGGAACACGGCGCGAATGAAGGGAGCGTCTGCGCGCAGCTCGCCGAGATCCTTGCCAATGAGGACGATCTTATCCTCCGGCACGAGCGAGGCGTCCGTGGTCACGCAGGTGAAGTTCGCGGCCGGCAGGCTGCTGCCGCCGAGCTCAAACGCGGCGTCGCGTCCGAGCACGAGCTCGCAGCGACCCGTATCGGCCCAGGCCCGGGCCGGCTCGTACCCCCAGGATCTGGGGGACGAGCCGGCGACGAGCGCCGAGATGTCTTTGATAGTGCTGTTATATAGCTCCATAGATCAGAACTTGATATCAGCCTTCTTGCGGTCGAATATTCTGTTAACCATCGTATACGCCCAAGCCATCAGCTTCTGATCGAGGTTCCAGAAATACACGACGAACAGAATTCCGACGGTAGCAAGAAGCACCTTGACTAAACCTTTGAGAAATTTCTTCATGTAAGAAATCTGCTCCTTTCAAATAATTGGCGTCAGAGCCTTACGCGCCTTTGGCCATGCCCTTCTGACGAGCATACTCGGCAGCGCCCAGA
>CAYNMN010000007.1:0-27924 GCA_964398305.1 uncultured Oscillospiraceae bacterium | reverse complement strand
GTGCGCCCGGATCAACTCCTCGGGCAGGCCGCGCGTCTCCTTGCCGAACATCAGCGTCACATCCCCCGACCAGTCGCAGCCCCAGTAGCTCCGGGGCGCCTTGGTCGTTGTGAGCCAGAGCCCGCCGTCGCCGTTTTTGGCGAAGTAGTCCTCCACGCTCTCATACACGCTGATGTCCACAAGGTGCCAGTAGTCGAGCCCGGCGCGCTTCACGGCGCTGTCGGAGATGTCGAAGCCGAGAGGCTTGATAAGATGCAGCCTCGCCCCCGTGCAGGCGCAGGTACGGGCGATGGCCCCCGTGTTGTTGGGAATTTCCGGCTCCACCAGGACAATATCGACCACTTTCAGCGCCTCCAACTCGTTACATACGTTTGTGTCGTTCCCCATAATTCGGATACCGGGGATATTGTACTACGCCTTGTGTCCTTTTTCAATAGGAAAATGGGGCTTTTTGATATTATTTCATAATTATTTAAAGAAAATTCAAACATTATCAGCTGCCTGTTTACCTTTTGGTAATTCCGCGTTCTCTTTTCCCCGGACACTGGAAGAATAAGAAAGCGTATGCTATACTATTGTTATTTCCCACGATTGTAAGGAGGAATACATATGCCTGCAAAAACAGTCAAATTCGAGTATAAAGAGATGCTCGCCAACTCCGCAAAGCGGTTTTTCTCCGACCACTGCTCCCCCGGCTTCGATTCGGGAGACATCAGTATGCGCGATATGGAGACCGGTCTGATATATGCGTATCCGAACATGAAGAGCGGCTTCTCCCTCTACTCCTGGGCAGAGCTGAAGCCGGAGAACATAGCCGTTCTGGATCTTGACGGCAACCTTGTCGAGACCGAATATGAACCCACCATAGAAATACCCATGCACCTCGCCATATACAGGGCAAGACCCGAAACGAAGGTCATTCTCCACAGCCACCCCTTATGGTCGTCGGTATTTGCCTGCGCGAGAAAGGACATTCCTCTCACTCTGGCGGAGCAGGGCCTGTTCCTCGGCGGGAAAACGGTCTGCGCCGAATATGCGCCGGCCGGGGCCGTCGCCGTAGGCACCAACATCGTCGCCGCGCTCGGCAGCGAGCATAACACAGCGCTGCTCGCAAATCACGGCGCCGTCGTTCTCGCCTCCTCTCTGAGCGAGGCGTTCGCCCGCTCGGCCTTCCTTGAGCACAGCGCGCAGGTCGCGGCCTTTGCCCAGCTCGTGGGCGGCCCTGTCTCCATCGGTATGAACGAAATAGTGGATCCGTCTCTGATGTGAGCCGGGCGTAAATAAAAACAGGAGTGTGATAACATGGCAGACGTTACCGTGAAAGCCAAAAACGACGCAAAGATCTGGATGGAGGACGCCGAGGTATGCCGTGAATACTACAAGACCGAGCGGATTACCTTCGGTATGTCCGAACTCCCCGCCGGGGGTGTCGGTGGTCTTGATATAGGGCACGCCGAGGCGGACGAGGTATTCTACTGTGTGCAGGGCGAAGCGCTGTGCTATGTCCCAGAGGAGGACAAATACCACCGTCTTACGGCCGGAGACGCGATGCTCGTGCCGCCCGGAAAGGGCCACAAGCTTTTCAACATAGGCGAAACCAAGGCCATACTCACCTGGTCCTGCGCCCCGCATCAGTAAGGAGGAAGCATGTCAGATCTGATTCTCGGTATAGATATAGGCACGACCTCGCTCAAGGCCGCAGTGTTTGACGGAGAAGGCGCACAAAAAGCCTCCGCGGTCGTTGAGTATTCCCTGCTCACCCCGGAGACCACCCGGGTCGAAGCGCCCTGCGCGGTATACTTCGACTCCATCGTCGAGTGTATGCGCATCATCGCCTCCGGCGGCGGGGTGGACACCGGCAAGATAACGGTGGTCGGCTTCTCAGTTCAGGGCGAGACTCTCTGCTTCCTGGACGATAAGGGCGAGCCGCTCTGCAACGCCATAGTCTGGATGGACAACCGCGCCGGTGCTCAGGCGGAAAAGCTCCGCGAGAGATTCGGCGACGAGCTGTGCTACAAGGTCACCGGTCAGGTCAGCTTTGAGGCCTGCTGGCCGGCGGCAAAGGTGCTCTGGATGAAGGAAAACGAGCCGGATCTGTTTGAGCGCGCCAAACACGTTCTGCTGCTTGAGGATTATATAATCTATCTTCTCACCGGGCGCCTTGTCTCCGAGGGCTCTCTGCTAACCTCCACGGAATACTGGGACATCCGCACCAAGCAATACTGGGACGACATGCTCGACTTCATCGGCCTTGAGCGCGATATGCTCCCGGAGATACGCGAATCCGGCGAGATCGTCGGACAGATTCTGCCGGATGCTGCGCGGGCGCTCGGAATATCCGAGCAGGCCGTGATATGCACGGGTTGTCTTGATCAGGTTGCGGGCGCCATCGGCGTCGGCAACATCCGTCCCGGCATCTTCTCGGAAAACATCGGCGCGGCGCTGGCCATATGCGTGCCCACGGAGAAGCTCGTCTACGACGAGGCGCGGCTGATGCCTGTCCATTACTTCGCCATTCCCAACACATACATGATGCACACCTTCACCACCGGCGGAATGTGTCTGAGATGGTTCAGGGACAACTTCTGTGCCGACGAAATCGCCGTTCAGAACACCTCCGGGCTTGATTCATATTATATAATGGACAAGGAGGCGGCAGGAGTTGCTCCCGGCTCGGACGGTCTCGTCACTCTGCCGCACTTACAGGGCTCCATGGCGCCGGACGTAAATCTAAATGCCAAGGGCGTGTTTTACGGCGCTACGCTCAAGCACACCAAGGCTCATTTTATCCGCAGCATCATGGAGAGCCTGGGTTACATCATCTGCCGCAATCTTGAGGCGATCGAATCCATGGGGCTCGAGGTGCAGCAGATAAGAACTCTCGGCGGCGGCTCTAAATCCGAGCTTTGGAACCAGATCAAAGCGGACATCACCGGCAAATGCCTATACACCACACAGTCCTCTCAGGACACCGCCTGCCTCGGCGCCGCCATTTTAGCCGGCGTGGCCGCCGGTATGTTCAGCAGCATAGAGGACGCCTGCGATTCAATGATAAAGATCAAAAAGATCTATAAGCCCGATCCCGCCAACCATGAGCTTTATCTCAGAGAATACAAAAAATACAAGAAGCTTTTCTCCGCGTTGGAGCAGCTGTTCAACGAGGACAAGAGCTGAAGCTACAAGGAGCAGTAATGAATATATCAGAAGTACAAAGAGCCCTATCCCCCAGCCCCTTTTGCCTTATAACAACGGCCAGACCCGACGGCGGCGCCAACGTCATGGCTCTGTCCTGGTGGAGCTTCGCGTCCAACCACCCGGCCACAATAACTGTCTGCATCGGCAGCAAAAGCTACTCCGGCGAGCTCATCCGCGAGTCCGGCTGCTTTGTGCTCAACGTTGTGGACGGCAGCATCGCGGACGCCGCCTTCAAGTGCGGCACCTGCTCTGGGCGCAGTGTGGACAAGGTTGAAAAGTTCGGCATCGAGCTTGAGCCCTCGTCCGTCATCCCGGTCGCGAGAGTAAAGGCGCACAAGGTCGCTCTGGAGTGCCGCGTCGTGAGCAGCATGGCGGTGGGCGACCACACCCTGTTTGCGGCCGAGGTGCTCGAAGCCGATATCAGAGCGGAGGCCAACGCGCTCTATGCCACAAACGGCTATGCCGGACTGACCACGCTATAAAACAGCAAAAGCCGTGGCCGCCTCAATTCGGCGGCCACGGTCGTTAGCTTTTCCGGCATTCCCTGCGTTATTCCTCAGACGCTATGCGCAGCTCGATATTCATATCTCCAAGCCCCTTTACCACGGTGGGGTCTATCCCGGAATCCGTGATAATGCAGTCGATCCTGTCAAAGCCCGCAAAGGTCATGAACGCGCTGTTGCTGAACTTGGAGCTGTCGCACAGGACGATATTCTTCCTGGATTTCTTTATGGTGCACTGCTTGATCGCAACCTCATTCATGTTGTAGCACATCAGCCCGCTCTTCATATCCACTGCGTCCGTCCCGATAAAGGCCTTGTTGATATTCATCCCCTGCATCATCTCAAGAGTGAGTATACCGGTGCAGTTGGAGGAATACTTGTCCAGCTCGCCGCCGATGACGAGAACCTTGTTTTCGGTGTTAGCCGCGACCTGCAGGGCGATATGGAGATCGTTCGTAAGAATGAAAAGGTGGGAAAAGGCGTTCAGTCTCGCGGCGAGCTGGAAGATGGTCGTTCCCGAATCGAGAAACACCGTCTCCCCCTCGTTGATGTATCTGACCGCCTCGTCGGCGATCAGCTCCTTCTCTCTTCGGTTCATGCAAACGCGCACGTTGTTCGGAAGATCCCTGTATGTCGGCTTCTCCTTTGAAACAGCGCCGCCGTATGCCTTTTTTAGCATCTGCTGCTCCTCAAGATCCATTATGTCCCGCCTTATTGTCGCCTTGGAGACATTGAGCATGGAGCACAGCTCGGCCACGGATACAAAACCGCTTGCGCTGACTCGCTGCAGGATCTTTTCGTGTCTCTCACTCCTTAACACAAAACCCCTCCCATTTTTTGCACCCTTCCCGGTGAAAAGATTATATAATAGAAATAGAGGTGCTCAATGAAAAACATTCTCTGCTTCGGCGACTCCAACACATGGGGAAACGACGCCGCTTCCTACGACCCGCTCATCGGCTCCGGCCGTCGAATGCTGTTCGAGGAACGCTGGCCGGGCGCGCTCCAGCTGCGTCTCGGCGGCAAATACAGAATAATCGAGGATGCACTGAACGGCAGGACGATCATGATGGAGGACAATTATTTCCCCCACAGGCGCGGTCTCGACGCTCTCGAGACGGCGCTCGACGCTCAGGCTCCGCTCGATCTTGTCATCATAGCTCTCGGCTGCAACGAGCTCAAGCAGATGTTTCACCTTGCTCCCGGCATGATCGCCTTCGGAGCGGAGCAGCTTGTTATAAAGGCGAGCGAAAGCTATTACGGCTACCCGGCGCCCAAGGTGCTGCTGGTGGCTCCCGCGCCTGTTCCGGACGAGATCGGCACCGCGCTTTTCGGGCCCAACTTCGGCCCCGACGCCGGCAGGGTCAGCCGCGCGCTCGGCGCGGCCTTCCGCGATGTAGCGGACAGGCACAGCTGTGCCTTCCTCGACTGCGCCGAGCTGGATTTCGAGCTAAACGACCTCGACATGCTTCATTACAGTCGCGCCGATCACGAGAAGCTCGCTGCGGCGCTCGAACCGATAATACGCTCAATGCTTTGATTGTACTGTCAATAACACACACTTGTCAAGTGCGCCGCGCCTTTTTCGCGCGGCGCTCTTTTTTTTACGATCCGGAAATCCGCTTTATTTCAAGCCGCTTTTTATCTCACGGAGCTTTTCCATGGGGCTTCCCACAGTCTCGCCCATCGTTTTGCTCAGGCATTTATATACCGCATACAGCTCGTTATACACGCTGTGATTGACGCTGTCCGGCGTATAGGTTTCACTGTGCTGATGCACGAGCCTCCCGGCAGCCGCTGTGAAATCCAGTCTGCCGGTCGCGGCGTTATCGAACGCCACCGCGGCGCATACAGCCGACCCAAGCGCTCCTGCGTCGCTGCCCGAGCACACATGTATCTCCGTGCCGATAACATCGGCAAAGGTCTGCACAACATATGGAGCCTTGAGCGCAAGACCGCCCGTTGCGATGATCTCATCGACCGCAAGACCGTTATCGCGGAAGGCCTCGATGATCGCACGCGCGCCGAAGGCAGTGGACTCTACGAGTGCCTTATATATCTCCTCCGGCTTCGTCCTTATCGTCAGTCCGAGGATCAGCCCGGTGAGGTCGTAATTCATCAACAGGCTCCTGTTGCCGTTGAGCCAGTCGAGAGCCACAAGCCCGGAGCTGCCCACAGGTACGGCGCGGGCCCTGTCGTTCATATACTGGTAGATGCTCTGTCCGTTTTTTCCCGCCTCGGCAATATACTCCGCAGGCGCGAGCTCACGGACGAACCAGTCGTATATATCGCCGACGGCGCATTGTCCGGCCTCATAGGCGTAATATCCCGGGATCATGCCGTCCTTAACCACGGCGCACAGACCCGGAAACGGCCTGAATTCGGCGCTCATATACTGATAGCACTGCGAGGTGCCCATCACCATTATCATCTTGTTTGGCTCGGTCACTCCAAGGCCGCAGGCCGCGACCTCCGAGTCCCCGTGCCCGATGGAAACCACCGTATTCTCCGTAAGCCCCAGCTTGGCGGCAAACCGCGCGGAGAGATGTCCCGCCGCACTGCCGACCGGCAGGATCCTTCCAACGAGCTTTTGCCGTATCGTCGCTCCGAAGCCCGGGTCCACCGCGCTGAAGTATTCATCGCCGGGATAGCCGTCGTCCTCGCTCCAAAAGGCGTTGACTCCGAGCGTGGCGCTGCTGCGCACAAGCTGCTCCGTCATCTGCATGACCACCCAGTCCACGGCCTCAATGAAGATATCGGCAGCGTCGTATATCTCTCTATCCTCAAAGTAGATCTGCAGTATTTTCGGGAACAGCCACTCGCCCGACACCGTGTTCCCATAGCGCGCCAGCCAGGGCTCCTGCCGCTCCTGCGCCGTCTCGCGCAGCATTTTCGCATAGCGCTCCGCGGCATGGTGCTTCCAGAGCTTCACCCAGGAATGGGGATCCTCGCGGTACTCCGGCATTTGGCACAGCGCCGTTCCGTCGGACTTGGCGGGCAGCATGGTGCAGTTTGTGAAGTCGATGCCCATGGCCGCCACGCTCTCAGGCGCAATGCCCGTGTCTCTGAGCAGCGCCGAAACGAGGGAACGCTGCACAGAGATATAGTCGTCCGGGTCCTGGAGCGCCCATGCGTCCGGCAGCTTTGTCCCGCTGCCGGGCAGCTCACTGTCAATGATCCCGGACGGATACGCAGGCGGTGCTGACGGTCTCGTCGCAGGGAACATAGATGATGAAGTCAACGCCCTGAGCAATGGCGTTCTCGGTGTACTCGATCTGCTTGGCAGCGTCATACTGGCAGTCATAGGAGATCACCTGCGCGGCGCCCATCGCGAGACAGGTCGCTTCGACAGAGGCAAACTCGGTGGAGAACCAGGTGCCGTCGAGGCCCTTGCAGATGTAAGCGACCGTCCAGTCGCTTCCCTCTTCCCAGCCTTCATAGACAGCGCGAAGCTGGTCGGCGAGGGCCCAGTCCGCCTCGGTGGCGGTGAGCTCGGCCGCAGGTGTCTCGGCCGCATCGGGAGCCTTGCTCTCGGCGGGTGCTTGCTGGCCGCAGGCGCAGAGCGCGAAGACCATGACAAGGGCCAGGATCAGTGCAAATACTTTTTTCATTTCTACCTCCATGTTTTTTAATTTATGTAATTCAGACGCTTTGCGCCCGAATAGCTTATCCCGTTTTTGAGGGCGTCTGCCGGCTCCTTGAGCTTGAGGCTATTGCCGTTGAGCACGACCTCGCCGGTCTTCTTTTTATCCGCGGCGCATATCAGGCGCATGACCTCCGTTCTGCCTGCGCCGACAAGGCCGGAAAAGCCGAGTATCTCGCCCTTACGGAGCTGGAACGATACATCGTGTACCTTGGGGCTCGACAGGTGCTTTACATCAAGTACCACATCGCCGATCTCGGTGTTGCGGTCGAGGTCGCCATATACGTCGCCGAGCTGACGCCCGACCATCAGTCTGACAAGCTCGTCCTCCGTCACATCCGAAACGCCCATCTTCTTAACGAAGCAGCCGTCCTTGAAAACGACTATGTCCTGGCAGATGCGGAATATCTCCTTCATCCTGTGCGAAACGTACAGGACGATGACGCCGCGTTCGCGCAGGCGGTTGATGAGCTTGAAGAGTTTTTCGGTGTCCTCGTTGTCAAGGCTCGCCGTGGGCTCGTCAAAGGCTATTATCTCCAACCGGCGATTATAGGCCTTCATTATTTCGACCATCTGCTGACTGGCGACGCTCAGCTTCCCGACCTTTTGAGTGGGCGAGATGTTAAGCTCCAGCTCGTCAATAACAGCCTTGGCCCTGCGGTTAAGCTCGCCGTAATCGATCACGCCGGCCTTGTTTCTGGGATAATGGCCAATAAACAGGTTCTCGGCCACACTCAGGTCTTTGAATATCTGGCGTTCCTGATAGATGATGCTCACGCCGGCGTCGATAGCTGCGGCCGGATCGGCAAAATGAACAGGCTTTCCGTCGAACAGCACCTCGCCGCTCGTCTGGTGATAGTCTCCGTAGAGGATCTTCAGCAGTGTGGACTTGCCCGCTCCGTTCTCGCCCACGAACGCCAGCACCCTACCCTTTTCGGCAGAAAAGCTTACGTTGTCGAGAGCCTTGACGCCCGGGAATTCCATTGTGATATTTCTAAATTCAAGTTTTTCCATTAACATTACCCTTCATGGGATCGGCAAGCGCCGCCCTGTGCTTATTTACACCATTCAATCATTATATTAGCATAGGTCTTGGCGCACTCCAACAGCTCGTCGATATCGCAGAACTCGTCTATCGTATGTATAGAGTTGGCCATCGTGCCGTTGCCGAGCGTAACGACAGGTACGCCGGCCTCGGCGATCCATGTGGCGTCGCAGGCGGCCTTGAAGCCCGTGACGACCGGCTCGCGTCCGAGCGCCTCGCGGCTTGCCGCCGCAACGGTCCTGACGAAATCACCGTCCCTGTCGGTATTGTAGCCGGGCCAGTCCTGAATGATCGGCATGATGATCTCGGGCGGATTCTCACGCAGCCAGCTGTCGTTGAAGCAGACGGCGTCGATGCTCTCGCGGATTTCCTTCATCATATCCTCCTGGGATATTTTGTTGTCAAACCACACGCCGTAGGTGATCCTCGCCTCGGCGGGGACGGAACCGATATATCCGCCGCCGGAGAAGGAGCTCGGATTGATGGTGAAGGCACCGATGCCCATGCTGTCGCCCGTGCCCATTACGGGGGAGCGCATCGTATTCAGGTTCCAGTCCTTCTCCTTCTTATAGAACATCTCGATTATCGGCATGAGATGCTCGAGCGCGTCAACGCCCATCTTGTTGCCGCTCGGAATTCCGTAAGGCTGCGGGAATATGCACTGGTTGCGGCTGCCGCAGTGGCAGGTCTTGCCCTTCACGACGACCTCGAAGAAGAACAGGCTCGCCGACTCGATAAGAATATCCATGCTGCTCAGCTCGCCGACCACGGCGCCCGTGGGCTTATTCTCGCGCTTCATCAGTTCCCTGACGGCGGGGCCGGGGCCGTATGTACCGCCCTCGCACGACTCCTCGCCGGCGCTGGGAAGAAGAATAACGTCGCCGCGCAGCTTCACGCCGGCAGCCTGCAGAGCCTTGACGGCAAAAGTAAACGCCGCTATGCCCTGCTTATCGTCGTTGGAGCCGCGGCCATATACGCGATTGTCCGCAATGTCTCCGCTGAACGGGGAATGCTTCCATTTGTCCGGCTCGTCGATCGGGACGACGTCCATGTGCGCATTGAAAAGGATCGTGCGCCCTCCGCCGGTGCCGCGATAGGTACCGGCAACATTTGGACGCTTGCCTTCTTTATCAAAGCAGAGCGTTTCCACGTCCAGCCCCATATCCGACATATATGCGGATACATATTTGGCCATCTCCCGCTCGTCTCCGGTATCGACGGTGCCCTCGTTGAGCGAGGGAATCCTGACCATTTCACTCAGCATGCCTGCCATAGCCATCTTGTTTTGATCCAACCATTCGAAGACCTGTTGTTTCTTTTCCTGCATATTCACCCTTCTTTCTTATAAATGGTTGCCTCTGAGCAATTTTTGAAACTCCGCTTTTAAACCGAGCATTTCCCATATACATTTCGAAGCAAATATATAGTGTTATCTTTTCTACTGAGCGAAATGATTCACTTTCGTCGAGAAGAGGTCAACTGTACAAAAATGAAGAACTTTGTTCATTTTTGCTGTTTACCTCATCATTTTGCCAATATTTTATTGTGAGGTATCGAAATGGCCCCGAAGCTGATTGTAATGCTTACTCATCACGACAGAACCGTGCCCAACACAAGGGAAGTTTTTGAAGCCTGTGTTGACGCTCCCTGCGAATACTGGTGGTTTAAGGAGGTAGGTCTGCCTCTCAACGAGATGAAAGAGCTCTGCTCTATTATGAAAGCCGCAGGAAAAAAGACTTTTCTTGAGGTCGTCGCTTATACCGAGAAGGAATGCCTGGAGGGCGCAAAGATGGCCGTGGAGTGCGGCTTCGACGTTCTCATGGGCACGCTGTTCTTCGATTCGATAAACGAGTATGCCAAGGCTCACAATCTCGACTATATGCCCTTTGTGGGACATATCACCGGACGCCCCTCTGTGCTCGACGGCACCATAGAGGGCATGATCGACGAAGCCAATAAGTATGTCCGGGAAAAGGGCGTCTACGGCATCGATCTTCTCGGCTACCGTTACACCGGCGACGCCGACAAGCTCAACCGCGAGCTGGTCGCGAGCGTCAAGGCTCCCGTTTGCCTTGCCGGAAGCGTATCAAGCTACCAGCGTCTCGACGAGGTCAAGGCCGCCGGTTCCTGGACCTACACCATCGGCAGCGCCTTCTTTGACAACAAGTTCGATGGCACTTTCGCGGAGCAGATAACCAAGGTCGTCGAGTACATGAACAAGTAACAACGGCGATACATACGCTATCTACTATTTAAGAAAGGTGATTAACTATGCAGTGGATTAAAGAGGTATTCGGCACAACCAAGCCCATCGTTGCCATGTGCCACCTTCGCGCGCTTCCCGGCGACCCGTATTATGACGCGGACGGAGGCATGACCAAGGTCGTGGATATGGCTCGGGCGGAGTTTCTTGCCTTGCAGGAGGGCGGAGTTGACGCCGTCATGTTCTCCAACGAGTTCAGCCTCCCCTATCTTCGCAAGGTCAATCCCGAGACCACGGCCGCCATGGCGCGCATTATCGGCGAGCTCAAGAGCGAGATCAGAATCCCGTTCGGCGTAAACGTGCTTTGGGATCCTCACGCCTCCCTCGATCTGGCGGCCGCCACCGATGCGCTCTTTATCCGCGAGATCATGAGCGGCGTCTATGCCAGCGATTTCGGTCTGTGGGACACCAACACCGGCGAGATCGTGCGTCACAAAATGCGTCTCGGTCTCAGAGACCTGAAGATGCTCTTCAACATCGTGCCGGAATCCGCCCGCTATCTCGCCGAGCGCGATATTGCCGAGGTGGCCAAGACCACGGTGTTCAACACAAAGGCTGACGTCATCTGTGTCTCCGGCATCACAGCCGGCGCCGCCGCGGATTCCACCGTACTCGCCAAGGTCAAAAACGCCATACCCGACACCGCCGTGTTTGCGAATACCGGCTGCCGGGTTAACACCATCGAGGATATCTTCAAGGTCGCTGACGGCGCCGTCGTGGGAACCACCTTCAAGAAGGACGGCAAGTTTGAAAACCATGTCGAGCTCGATCGTGTCAAGGAGTTCATGGACAAGGTCAACAGCGTCAGATAACCCCCGCCTTTTGACAGGAGAACACCGAGTATGCTGACAAACAGCTCCAACGAGTCCGATAACAAAACCGAAAAGAGCAGACGCGACAACACGCGCCTGCTCATTCGGATTGCCATAGGCGTCTATCTGCTTTGGCTGACCTATAAGCTCCTGCGCGGATATTTCTCCGGTGCGGACACCGGTATGAGTCCCGCGCTTTTGTTCGGCGTTTGCGCGGCATTCGTTATCGTGGTCGTCGTGATCGCGGTGGTCACCATCCGCGAGCTGATCCGGCTCACTCCTCGCTCCGCGATCGAAAAGCATTCTGAGGACGAGAGCGATGAGTGACGCCTTCGCCCCGGCTCATGAGCCGACGGATGCGCTGCGCGCGCTTTATGACGATTACGTTTCGGAAAAGACCCTGGCCGAAAACAGCCGGAGCTGGGGCAGCAGGATATTTGGCAATCTCCTCACCTCCGGCGCCTCGCGAAGCGCCGAGAGCATCGACACCGAGTTCTTTGACGGCGCGGAAAAACTCTGTGCCCGGCTTTCGCAATTGCTGTCTCAGCAGACGGCGGAGGAAGCTGAAAGACTCGCGCTCTCGGCGGCGGAAACAATGCTGTTCTACCCCTGCGACGAGCTTTGCCGGAGCACCGCGCTCGCCATCACAGCCTGCGAGAGCCTGTTCTCCCCCCTGCTCGTCTTTATCGGTCCGTCTGCCCGCTCGGCTCTGCGGCAGCGCTATCTCTCCAAAACGCCAAAGCGCATGATGCTCCCCGCACAGCGCTCCCTGCTCCTCGAAATGGAATTGGACGGCAAAGAATGATCCCGTTGACCAACCGCATTCGTCTTTAATCGCTTATTGAGGCCGAGGTATGAACGAATTCAACACAACCTATACCCAGTCAAACGATCGCGCGGCCGTCACCCCGGTGCCGATTCGCGCGTTTGACAGGTGCGGTGTGATCCACATCCAGTATGCCGGGATTCTGAGCAAGGCCACGGGCTATATCAGGGCTAACCTTTCCAACGATATTACGCTCGACGACGTTGCCCGCGCCGTCTACCTCTCGCCCTCGCACTTCGGAAAGCTGTTCAGAGCGGAGACCGGCTACAGGTTCCGCGAATATCTCACGCTTTTGCGTATAGAAAAAAGCTGCGAGCTGCTGTGCGATCCCCAACTAAGGATCGCCGATGTGTCGTCGGCTGCCGGCTTCAGAGATCAGAGCTACTTCACCAAGGTGTTCAAGCGTCATGTCGGAGTAATCCCCAGCAGGTATGCGGAGACTCTGAAAGAAAAAGCGAGTCTGCCGCCCTCCGTCGCTCCCGACGAAAAATAGAACAAGCAAAAGGGCCGGGGATCCCCGGTCCTTTTGCTTGTCAAAAATGCCCTTTTAACGGACTTTTTTTGCGGCGATTTATCTCATTGCGAGCGGGGTTTTGCCCCCCTCGCGCTCTCCCGCTGCTCAGTGATCGCACGCCCGGCGCGAAGCTCTTTGACGCTCCCGTATTCCCGGGCCTTTTTTATTATCAGAGAAATCTGTCATAATATATAAGCGCGGTTGAAAAGAGCGGCGCGATGCCATATAATAGCATTATTCACTCGAAAGGCGGCCGGACATGGAAAAGCTGTTTATACTCGTACCCTGCTACAACGAGGAGGAGGTGCTGCCGGAGACCTTTAAGCGTCTCGGCGGAAAGCTCCGCTCTCTCATCGCCCGGGGCGCCGCGTCCCCGGACAGCCGCGTCGTATTCATAGACGACGGCTCGGCGGACGCCACATGGCGGCTTATTAAGTCAGCCCACTACACCGCCCCCATCTTCACGGGGCTCTCACTCGACCGCAACCGCGGTCACCAGACGGCGCTCACAGAGGGGCTCATGGCCGCGCGGGACGAGCGGGCGGTCAGCATTTCCATCGACGCCGACCTGCAGGACGACGTGGACGCCATCGACGCCATGGTCGAAAAACGCGCCGCCGGCGCGCACATTGTCTGCGGCGTCAGGGCGAGTCGGGAGACCGACACCTTCCTCAAGCGCACCACGGCCCGCGGCTACTATACTCTCATGCGGCTCTTCGGCGCGCCGCTCATATACGATCACGCGGACTTCCGGCTGATGGGGCCGGAGGCGCTCGACGCGCTCGCGCTCTACCACGGCGACGATCTGTTCCTGCGCGGGCTGATAACGCGCCTCGGCTTTGAGTGCGAGACCGTGAGCTACGACCGCTCCGCGCGTTTTGCCGGAGAAAGCAAATACACGCTTAAAAAAATGCTCAAGCTCGCGGCGAAGGGCGCGGCGAGCGGCAGGATGAAGCCGGCGGCGGAGCCGAGAGAGCCCTACGGTCACACGAGGGAGGCGCTGGGCTTTTGAGCAAATGCTTTGACTGCCCGCGCATGTGCGGGTGCGACCGCGAGGCGGGCGAGCGCGGATACTGCGCCTCCCCCGACCTGCCGACCGTTGCGAGAGCGGCGGCGCACTTCGGCGAGGAGCCGTGCATAAGCGGAACGCGCGGCAGCGGGACGGTGTTCTTCACCGGCTGCTCGCTCGGCTGCGTATACTGCCAGAACCACGAGATAGCCTCCGGCGGCGGCAGGGCGGTCACGGTGGACGCTCTGCGCGATATCCTCCTGCGTCTGCGGGACACCGGCGTGCACAACATCAGCCTTGTCACGGCGTCGCACTTTGTGCGTCCCGTGGCAGAGGCGCTCACGGGGCTCGATCTCGGCGTGCCGGTGGTATGGAACAGCTCCGGCTACGAAAGCGTGGAGAGTCTGAGGCGGCTGGAGGGGCTGGTGCAGATATACATGCCGGACTTCAAGTATTCCGCCTCCGCCCCCGCTCTCAAATACTCGAACGCGCCGGACTATCCCGAGATCGCCGAGAAGGCGATACTCGAGATGTACCGCCAGACGGGGCCGTTCCGCATGGACGGGGACGACGAGCTGCTTGAATCCGGCGTGCTCATTCGCCATCTCATCCTCCCCGGGCTCATAGACAACTCGATAGGCGTTATCGACCGCGTGGCGCGGCTCTTCCCCGTCGGCGGCGTGCTGTTCTCGCTGATGAGCCAGTATACGCCCATGCCCGGCACAGGAGAGCGCTTCCCGGAGCTCTCGCGCGGAGTGACGCAGGAGATATCGGACATGCTATACGACTACCTGCTCAATGCCGGCATAGAGGACGGCTACTATCAGGACGTCGACTCCGCGGGGGACGCGATGATCCCGGATTTCGACGGCACCGGCGTTTGACTTGCCAAGCCGCGGAGCGCGTGATATTATAATGAAAACCCGTAACATACATAAACGGAGGTAAGCGAAATGGATTATAAGGAAATACTTGACGCCGCAAGGCCAAAGGTCGGCCCGCTCTGCAAGGCCTGCCCGGTGTGCAACGGTATCGGCTGCGGCAACAACATGCCCGGCCCGGGCTCCAAGGGCCCCGGAAACGGCGCGGCCCGCAACTACAACGCCTGGCAGGACATCTATGTGAACATGGACACCCTCGGCCCCCACAGCGACCCGGATACGGCCTTTGAGCTCTTCGGTCACCGCTTTGCGCTGCCGATCTTCTCCGCGCCCATCGGCGCCATGCCGATGCATTACGGCCCGGACTATGACGACATCAAATACAACGACGTGATGATCGAGACCTGCGTTGCCAAGGGCATCGCCCACTTCACGGGCGACGGCGTCGACCCCGAGATAATGAAGCGCTCCGCCGCCGCGATGGAGAAGGTCGGCGGCATCGGCGTGCCGGTCATAAAGCCCTGGAACTACGAGGCCGTGGCCGAGAAGCTCGACGTGCTCAACGCGAAAAAGGTCTTTGCCGCCGCGATGGATATCGACGGCGCGGGTCTCCCCTTCCTCAAAAAGATGAACCCCAACGCCGGCAGCAAGACCGTCGCGGAGCTCAGGGAGATAATCAATTACGCAGAAATGCCCTTCATCATCAAGGGCGTGATGACCGCGCGCTGCGCCGAGAAGGCCGTTGAGGCCGGAGCGAAGGGCATAGTCGTCTCCAACCACGGCGGGCGCGTGCTCGGCCAGACCCCCCCGACGGCGGAGGTCCTGCCCGAGATAGTCAAGGCTGTTGGCGGAAGGTGCGTCATATTCGTTGACGGCGGCATCCGCTCCGGCGTCGACGTGTTCAAGGCTCTCGCGCTCGGCGCGGACGCCGTGCTCATCGGCCGCCCCTTCGTCCCCGCCGTCTATGGCGCGGATGCCGACGGCGCGCGCTTCCTCATCGACAGATACGCCGCCGAGCTGCGCGACACGATGGTAATGTGCGGTGCGATAACGCTCTCCGACATCTGCCCGGACATGGTGAGATACAAGAAGTAATCAACGCTTTGCATATAGTGTAGGCGCGCCCCACGGGGCGCGCCTAAGCCAGTCAAAAACAGTCCGCGGACTGTTTTTGACTGGCTTAGAAAATGCCGTTACTTTCGTGCCGCAAGCGGCACAAAAGTCCTCGCTTCGCTCGCCGAACGCCTTGCCCGGCAAGGCTTTTCGGGGCATTCGATCCTATTCGAGGCGGGCTGCCGCCCCCTCGAGCTCTCCCACCAAATCAGATCGCTTCTGCTTTGTGCGGCAGTTTTTCGACAGACTGAGGCGCGCCCGTAGGGCGCGCCTCAGTCTGTTTTTTTGGAAATGCCGCTCAGTCTCGCGGCAGAGGGGCGTCCTTATCCATCAGCACCCTGCCGAAGCAGAAAAGCGGCAGCGAGGAATCCGCCGATATGATAATATCCGCGTCCTTACGGCGGCGATTGAGCGAAAAGAGCCGCACCGTGCCCGTATAGTCCTGGCAATACTGCTTGATGACCATGCCGGAGTCGGCATAGAACAGCCCCACGTCGCCGTCGCGGATAATGTCTCCGCGCTTGACAAGGGCGACCGAGCCGTCCGGAATATACGGCTCCATGCTGTCTCCCTCCACCCGCACGGCGCAGTCCGCACTGGACGAGCGCGGCACGGAATAGTCCTCATAGTCCTCGCCCACAACAGGCGAGGCAAAGCCTGCCGCGGCCGCCGTGAGATAGAGCGGGATGATCTTCTCGCTCTCGTCCTCCGGCTCCTCCGGCGTCTCGAGCCGCCGCAGCTCCGCGTCCATCACGAGCTCCGCAAGACTGCGGCCATGCTCATCCAGCCGCCGCCAGCGGCGGAGCACGCCCCGCTCCGCGGCGTCCGGCATAGCCGGCCCCTCGCCCTCGTAAAAGGTCTCCACCGGCACCTCGAGCGTGCGGCAGATACGCAGGAGAACATCGAAATCTATCTTCATGCTGTCCCGCCGGATGATGCTGTACAGCGTCTGCGCGGGTATCCCGGCCTCGCGCGCGAGCTCGTTCACGTTGCTCGTCCGCTCGTCGAGCAGTCTTTTCAGCGTGGCTCCGATCATGGATATCAACTCCTTGGAGCTACAATATCATCGCGCCGATAATATGTCAAGGCATAATTCTTTGTATGCGAAATTATGTATTTGAAAAGATCGCACCCGCCGCGCAGGGTGTATAATGGAGAAAAGCATAAAGAGGAGGTCTGCCGTCATGGAGGCAATGGAAAACCTGCTCACGCGCAGGAGCATCAGAAGATATAAGAAGGAACAGATAAGCGCCGCCGAGCTCGATGCGGTGCTCACCGCCGGGACATACGCCCCCACCGCGCGCGGCACGCAGTCGCCGCTCATGGTCTCCGTGCAGAACGCGGAGGATATAGCCGTGCTCTCGCGGATCAACGCGCAGGTCTGGGGCCGGGATATAGACCCCTTCTACGGCGCGCCGACGGTCATCGTGGTCTTTGCCGAGGGCGGCAATCCGAACGCAGTTCAGGACGCCTCGCTCGTCATGGGCAATCTGATGAACGCCGCTCACGCGATCGGCCTGGGCTCCTGCTGGATCAACCGCGCCCGCGAGAGCTTTGAGACGCCCGAGGGAAAGGCGCTGATGGCAAAATGGGGCGTCACGGGCGACTGGTCGGGCGTAGGCAACTGCATACTCGGCTACCCGGACTGCGAGCCGCCCGCTCCCAAGCCGCGCAAGGACGGTTACGTCATCAAAATCGACTGATCGAAATATTGACTTGAGGCGGCGCGGCGTGTATACTTTTTAAGTTGTGTTCAGATTTTTGGAGGTATGCGCCATGTCAGGAGTTATTTCAAGAGGTATCAAGGCCCCGATCATCCGCGAGGGCGACGATATGATAAAGATCGCGGCCGACAGCGTCTGCGCCGCCATGGAGCAGGACGGCTTCAGGCTGCGCGACCGCGACGTGATCGCCGTTACGGAATCCGTAGTGGCGAGAGCGGACGGCAACTATGCGAGCGTGGACGACATCGCATCCGACGTGCGCGCAAAGCTTGGCGGCGGCACGGCGGGGCTGATATTCCCCATACTCTCGCGCAACCGCTTCGCGATATGCCTGCGCGGCATCGCCCGCGGCTGCAAAAAGATCGTGCTGATGCTCTCCTACCCCTCTGACGAGGTCGGCAACCATCTTTTCGACGAGGACACTCTCGACGACAGCGGCGTGGATCCGTATAAGGACGTGCTCACCCTCGCCGACTATCGCCGCATCTTCGGCTATATCAAGCACCCCTTCACCGGAGTGGACTATGTGGAGTACTACGAGGAGCTCATCAAAAGCGAGGGCTGCGAGGCCGAGATAATCTTCGCCAACCGCCCCGAGGCCATCGCCGACTACGCCGACAACATCCTGTGCTGCGACATCCACAGCCGCGAGCGCTCGCGCCGCCGCATCAGGGCCGCCGGAGCCGCAAACGTGCTCACGCTCTGCGACATTCTCAACACGCCGGTGAACGGCAGCGGCTATAATCCGCAGTACGGTCTGCTCGGCTCCAACAAGGCCACCGAGGAGCGCGTGAAGCTTTTCCCGAAGAACGCCCAGGCGGTCGCCGACGGTCTGCGCGCGGAGCTCATGGCGCGCACGGGCGCGGCGGTGGAGTGCATGGTCTACGGCGACGGCGCCTTCAAGGATCCGGCCGGCAAGATCTGGGAGCTCGCAGACCCCGTCGTGAGTCCCGGCTTCTCCGAGGGTCTCAGCGGTCTGCCGAGCGAGCTCAAGCTCAAGTATCTCGCCGACAATGATTTCGGGGATCTGAGCGGCGACGAGCTAAAAGCCGCCATTCAGGCCAAAATAAGGGAAAAGGACGGCGATCTCAAGGGTCAGATGGCCTCCGAGGGGACGACGCCCCGCCGGCTCACGGATCTGCTCGGCTCGCTGTGCGATCTCACCTCCGGCAGCGGAGACAAGGGTACGCCGATCATCGTGGTGCAGAACTACTTCAGCAACTACGCTGAGTAAAAAAATAAAACAATATCGGGCGCGTTTCTCAACGCGCCCGATAATAATCAGTATTATATTGCTTATGAGCTCTTTTTCGCGGCGGCGCGGCGCGCGGCCAACACCTTGCGGCGTATGGTCTCGTGCCTCTGGGCGATGAGCTCCTGCCTGTCCGCCTCGCGCTGAGCCTCGCTCTCCGCCTCGCGGCGGCGGAAGTCCTCCGCTATCGCCTCGCGGGAGCTTCTCAGCTCCTCCTTGAGCTTCTGCTGCTCCTCCGCGCATATAAGCGAAAGGAATTGTTCGAAGGCCGTGGGATAGATAAATTTCTTGACGCCGACCGCGCCGCCGAAATCCACGACCACCGTTGTCTCCGTGAGCTCCGCGACTACGCCCTCGCCATACTTGCTGTGTTTAACATTTTTTCCCTCGACATTCACGAATAGTTCCCTCCTGATTTTTGCCCGAAACATACTGCTCGGCATTCCAATATTATGTACAATTGTATTTTAACATATTTTTTTCCAAAATGTAAGAGAAAATTATTTACAATTCTTAAAGCTTTCTGCTATAATCATAGGTTTTATTGACGAGGTGATGAAACATGGACGACCGTGACGCGGTTTTTTCGTCCGGACTGACCGCTCTGATCGGGGCGGAGCGCGCCGGGCGGGTCAAATGCCTTGTAAGCACCGGCAGCACGAACGACCGGGTAAGGGAGCTCGCGGAGCTCGGTGCGCCCGAGGGCAGCGTCGTTATTGCGCGCGAGCAGACCGCCGGACGCGGAAGACTGGCGCGGCGCTTCATCTCCCCCGACAGCCGCGGGCTTTACCTTTCCATGCTATTGCGCCCCCGTGTCAGCGCGGAGCTCGTGCCCGAGCTTACGGCCTGGACGGCGGTCGCCGTGAGACGCGCGCTGAGCACGCTGTGCGGCGCCCGGATCGACATCAAGTGGGTCAACGATCTGCTCATAGGCGGCAAAAAGGTCTGCGGCATACTCACGGAGCTCGGCAGCGACTTGAGCGCGGTCGTAGGCGTTGGCATAAACGTACTCGGCAGCGCTTCGGATTTCCCGCCCGAGCTCGCCCAACGCGTCACAACGCTCTCCGCCTGCGGCGGACGCGTATCGGTCGAGGAGACCGCCGCGGCGGTGATACGAGAGCTCGACGCTCTCGCTGTCGCTTTTCCGGCGGCCGGGGACGAGTATCTCGATGAGTACAGGCGACACTGCGTCGTGCCCGGTCGGCGTGTTAGCGTCGACGGCAGGGCGGCGCTCGCGCTCGGTATTGACGACGGCTTCGGTCTGACCGTGAGATATGACGACGGCGGGACGCAGACGCTCAGGAGCGGCGAGGTAAGCGTGCGCGGACTTGAGGACTACATATAACAAACAAGGGCGCGTCTTTCGACGCGCCCTTGTTTATCATTTGTGTACTTTCCTTAGAAGTTTTCGCAGTCTGTGGGGTTATTGAGTATGCCCACGGCCACGAGCGCGGAGAGCACGAGGTCCACCGCGGTCTGGAAGGACTCGCCCGTGACGCCTATCGCGTCCCACAGTCCGAGATTGCCGCCAACCATCACCAGCAGAGCGGTGATTGTCGTCCATACGATCTTCGATTTCCATCTGCACTGTTTCATTTTAATCATCCCTTTCGCCGCCTTGCGTCGGCACGAATAGTGATAAAAGAGGACATCTTATCACGCAAGGCTGAGAAATGATAAGATGTTTTTTTAATAAATGATAGTGGGAAAGGAGCCTTCGCACTATCACTCCTCTCAAAGCTGTATGCCCTTGTCCTTGAGCAGGTCGAGCAGCCGGGACAGCACGGCGGCGGTCTCGGCGCGGGTTATATCGGCGTCGGGGTCGAAAAAGCCGTCCTCCCTGCCCTTGAGCAGACCAATCTCCGTGCAGCGGTCAATCTCCGTCTCCGCCCAGTGTCCGATGCAGTCGATAAACTTTGCCAGCTCGATCACCTCCTCCGCCCCCTTGACGATCTCGTCAAAGGGGTAATTTTTCCCCGGACAGGCCGTTGAGCCGATGTCCGAGTGCCGCAGCACTACGGCGTCGGGATAGCGTCCCCATACCTCCGCGAGCAGAAGTATTAGCGACGTCTGCTGCTTTCGCGGCATCTCGTCGATCTCGAAATTGCCCTCGGCGCAGATACCCACGGAAACCTCGTTGTGAGCCGCGCCGGAGTGGCCGCCCACCGTGTCCTCCGGTCTGCCGCGCCACACGGAGCCGTCCTTGCGGACAAAATAGTGGTAAGCGATGCCCGCCCAGCCCTTCACGTCCCTGTGATAGCTGTGCACGGCCTCCACCGTGCCGTTTGAGCCTGCGTTGTGCAGCACGATCTCGGTTGTCCTGCTCCTTTTTCTGAGCGACCGAGAAAATACGAGCTGCGCGTCATTTATTTGCAATGCAGCACCTCCTTTCTTCTCCCTCACTTATATCCCGCAGCGGCTGTAAAGTTGCACGTCCGCGTACAAGTCGCGTTTCGCGCGAGCATTTGATCGCCGCGGAGTTATTTGACAAAAAAAATCAAGACCGCGCCAATTGGCGCGGTCTTGACAATATGGAGAGGGAGGGAGAAGAAAAAAGAAAAGCAGATTTATTCGGGCTTGGTAAAGCCGATCCTGACAGCCGGGTTGCGCTGCGCAATGAGCTTCTGCACGCGCTCGACCATCGGCTCGTCCTCCGTGCGGACGTCGCAGAGCTCTTTGCCATCGGAGCAGGCCACAAAGCGATAGAGATACATGCACATGCCGCAGCAGCACATATGGGTGCTGACCTCCTCTATACGGGTGAACACGTTATCGATCTCGGCAATGGGGATGTAATACTTCCTGAGTCCGTCGCGGTAGTAGAAGCCCTCTGCGCCGACCCAGAACGGGCCGTCCTTGACCGCGGCGCGGAAATCCTCGGAGAGCTCGGCGCTGTCTATCGGCTCACCGGAAACTGATAAAAGCTTTATGTTCTTTGCCATAATATTGCCTCCTAATCAGTAATAATTCTTATTACTGATATGATGATAGCATGACTGACTGCAAAAAGCAAGAGAAATATTGTAGGAACAGAAAAAAAGTGGTATACTCTCGGCATGAAGAAATTATTGAGCGCTTTTTTTGATAAGCGGTTTTTAAAATTTTGCCTCGTGGGAGTGGCCAACACCCTCTTCGGCACGGCCGTGATGTACGGGGCGTATAACCTTATTCCGTGGCTTGCGCTGGGCTTTTCGGCGGGGTCGGACTGGCCGTACTGGCTGTCCTCGGCGGCGAACTATGTATTCGGCAGCATACTGAGCTATTTTCTCAACAAATACTACACCTTCAAGGCGAAAAACGGCGGCGCACGCCAGGTGCTGCGTTTTGCGCTTAACATCGCCGTCTGCTGGCTCGTGGCCTACGGCGCGGCGAAGCCTCTTGTGCTGCGGCTGATGGAAAACGCATCGGCTACGGCGCGGGACAATATCGCGATGCTCGTGGGCATGGCGCTCTTCACGGCTCTCAACTATCTCGGGCAGCGCTTCTTCGCCTTCTGCGAGACGGCCGAGCCCGAAAAGCCCGAAAACGGCGAAGAAAACTCTTGACAAAACAGCGCAATACTGATAAATTATTGTGGCGCTCCAAAGACAGCAGGCGGCGAAAGCGGAAGTCCTGCCGAGGATGGCCATCATTATTTGATAGTCTTACTTCTCCATGTCTTTGTGCATGGGGAATTTTTTTGGGCGTGACCATTTTTATTCCGGAGGTGAAATACAGAAAATGCCGAATGCAAAGGTTCTCAGCGAAAAGCAAGCGATAGTCGAGGCTCTCGCCAAGCGTCTGAGCGAGGCTTCCGCCGGCGTCGTGATCGACTACAAGGGTATCAACGTCGCGGAGGATACCGATCTGCGCCGCGGGCTCTCGGCCGGAGGCGTCGAGTACAGCGTCGTGAAGAACACTCTCACCCGCTTCGCAGTCGAAAAGGTCGGCCTCGCCGGGCTTGACGGAGTGCTTGAGGGCACCACCTCTCTCGCCACCAGCGACGGCGACCCCATCATCCCCATCCGCCTCGTGAGCGAGTATGCCAAGAAGCTGGGCGACAGGTTCAACATCAAGGCCGCCTTCATGGAGGGTCAGGTCCTTGGCGAAGCCGAGATCGCCGCGATGGCGAAGCTCTCCTCCAAGGAGGCTCTCTATTCCGTCGTTCTCGGAACGATGCTTGCACCCATCACCAGTCTCGCCGTAGTCCTCGGTCAGATACTTGAGAAGAACGGCGGCGCGGTGGAATCCGCAGCCGAGGAGGCTCCCGCAGAGGAGGCCGCCCCCGCAGTCGAGGAGGCTCCCGCAGAGGAAGCCGCCCCCGCACCCGAAGCCGCTGAATAAGCGGTCAAAAAGAAATAATTAGGAGGATAAACTATAATGGCTTCTGAAAAAGTTACCGCCATGATCGAAGAGATCAAGGCTCTGTCCGTGCTCGAGCTGGCCGATCTGGTCCACGCTCTTGAGGAGACCTTCGGCGTCTCCGCCGCCGCTGCCGCCGCCCCGGCCGCCGCTGCCGAGGCAGCCCCCGCCGCCGAGGAGAAGACCGAGTTCGACGTCATCATGAAGAGCTTCGGCGCCGAGAAGATCAAGGTCATCAAGGAAGTCCGCGCCATCACCGGCCTGGGCCTGGCTGACGCCAAGGCTCTTGTCGAGGGCATCCCCGCCAAGATCAAGGAGCAGGTCTCCAAGGACGAGGCCGAGGCTATCCAGAAGCAGCTGACCGACGTCGGCGCCGAGATAGAGCTCGCCTGAGCATTTTTCCATACGCAAGACCCCGCCGGACGTTTATAGTCCGGCGGGGCTTTTTTATATCTTTATTCTGTTTCAGCCGTTGAGCTCGCCCACTCCGTAGGTATAGCCTATGGTGAGGTTCGCGCCGGAGAAGGTACCGTCGAGCTTGGCGAGCACGCGGTCATAGCGCTCGCTGCCCTCCTCGGCAAGCAACGGCTGATAGTTGTTGCCGTTCTCGGTCCCGGAGGAGGCGCAGGGGATGAGCTCGACGTCCGTTACCGACAGCTCGCCCTCGCCGTCCCTTGTGACGGTCACGCGAGCTATGGCCGTGTCCTTGTCGCGCGGGTCGGTGTTGCCGCCGAAGCTCCAGTTGCCCATGGAATAGAATATGTAGCCGCCGTTGTAGATCTCCACCGGCTCGAGCGTATGCGGATGAGTGCCGTAGACGATATTCGCGCCGGCGTCTATGGCGGCGCGTCCCTGGGTCATCTGGTCGGTATTAACGTCATAGCTGCCCTCGTCGCCCCAGTGGAGAGCCGCGATGATGAACTCCGCGCCGCCGTCCCTGAGCGCCTTTACGCCGGCCTTTATCTGGTCCACCGTGCCGAAGCTGACGGCGTAGACGCCGATCTTCAGTCCGGAGTCAGTCGTGTATATGGTGTATTCGTCCCGCCCGGCATAGGCGACGCCCACGGCGTCGAGCGAGGCCTTGGTATCGTCATAGCCCGTCTGCCCGTAGTCGAGAACATGGTTGTTGCCGAGAGTTACAAACTCCACCGAGCCGTCCGTGAGGATGCCGGCATAGGAGGCCGGACATTTGAAGGTGAAGTTCTTGTCCGCCGCCGTGAGGTTGGAGTCGGACATCACGCACTCGAAGTTCGCCATGGTGAAGTCGTCGTCCGTGAAGAGGTCGCGGGTCTTGTCAAAAACATAGGTGCAATCGTCGCCGACGACGCTCTGATATGCCGCTGCGGTGCCGCGGTAGGCGGCGACGGAATCGGGCGTGATGTCGCCAATAAAGCTGAGAGTGTATTCCTGCGGCTCGGCCTGCGCCGTAGGCTCAACGGTCGCGTCGGGCGTCGCCTCCGCAGTGGCCTGGGGCTCGGCGGAGGGCGTAGTCTGAACGGCCGCGTCCGGCGCGCTCGAATGGGCGCTGCCGCCGAAAACGGCCACCGCCGCAAGGAGCGCCACGGAGAGTATGATTATGAGCAGTCTCTTGATGTTACTCGCCCGCTTTCACTGAGAGGTAGGCATTTATGAAGCCGTCGATATCGCCGTCCATCACAGCGTTGATGTTGCCGTTTTCAAAGCCCGTGCGCGAATCCTTGGCGAGGGTGTAGGGCATAAATACATAGGAACGTATCGCGCTGCCGAAATCGATCTTCATCTGCACGCCCTTGATATCGGAGACGCGCTCATAGTGCTCGCGCTCCTTTATCTCGGCGAGCTTGGCGCGCAGCATCTCCTTGCAGTTTTCGAGATTCTGGAAGTGGCTGCGCTCCACCTGGGAGGAGACGACGAGCCCGGAGGGTATATGCGTGAGCCGCACGGCGGAGCTCGTTTTGTTTACCTTCTGTCCGCCGGCGCCCGAGGAGCGGAAAACGTCCATCTTGATATCCTCGTCGCGCAGCTCGATCTCCTTGGTATCGGTTATCTCTGGCGTGACCTCCACCGCGGCGAAGCTGGTCTGGCGGCGGCCGGAGGCGTCGAACGGGGATATGCGCACGAGCCTGTGGACTCCGTGCTCGCTCTTGAGATAGCCGTAAGCGTTCTCGCCCTCTATCTTGATGGTGGCGGATTTGATGCCGGCCTCCTCGCCGTCGAGCCAGTCGAGCAGAGTGTAGGTATAGCCGTGGCGCTCCGCCCAGCGGGTATACATGCGGTAGAGCATCGAGGCCCAGTCCTGAGCCTCCGTGCCGCCCGCGCCGGGGTGGAGCGTTAGAATGGCGTTGTTCGCGTCATACTCGCCCGAGAGCAGGGTGGACAGACGCATGGATTCGAGCGTCTCCTCAAAGACGGCATAGTCAGACCGGAGCTCGGGCAGCATGGTCTCGTCGTTTTCCTCGATGGCCATGTCGCACAAGGTCATGAGGTCGTCCCACTTCGCGGCGAGCGCGGCATACTTGCCGCACTTGTTCTGGAGCTGCTTGAGACGCTTCTGCACCTTCTGACTGCGCTCAACGTCGTTCCAGAAGCCGTCCTGCGAGCTTTCGGCCTCGAGCCTGGCGATCTCCGCGCTCGCATCGTCGAGCTTGAGCGCCCCTCCGAGCATATCGAGTCTGGGCTTTATCGCCGTGAGTTTGGTTTTGTATTCGTCAAATTCGAGCATATATTCAACCGCTTTCAATTTTTTATCCCGTATTATCTGCCGCCATGCGGCAAAAAAGACTAAACTATTATATACAAAAAGTCTCTTCTTGTAAATATCTAAAAAGTTTGATGTAATGCCTATGATTTTTACGCCGTATTTGTTATAATGGAGCCGAGCAGGGCTGTCGACGCGGCCCTATCATATATAAAGAGAGGACGATTGAATTGATTTCTCACGGCAAAGAGGTAAAGGTATTCGCAGGCAACTCCAACCCGGATCTTGCAACGGCCATTTGCGACAGGCTCAGCAAGAGGCTCGGCGACTGTAAGGTATCCTCGTTCGCGGACGGCGAGGTCTCGCTCGCGCTCTCCGAGCCCGTTCGGGGCGCCGACGTTTTTATCGTTCAGTCCACCTGCAAGCCGGTAAACGACAACCTGATGGAGCTGCTCGTGATGATAGACTCGATGCGCAGAGCATCGGCGGGCCGCATCACCGCGGTCATCCCCTACTTCGGCTACGCAAGACAGGATCGCAAGGCCAAGAGCCGCGACCCCATCTCGGCAAAGCTCGTGGCGAATCTCATCACCGCCGCCGGAGCCGACAGAGTGCTCACGATGGATCTTCACGCAGCGCAGATCCAGGGCTTCTTCGATATCCCCGTGGATAATCTTTTCGGCGCTCCGCTGCTGGGCAGCTATTATCTCCAGCGCGTGGGCCGCGGCAACGACGATTTCATGGTCGTTTCGCCGGACGTCGGCAGCGTCGCCCGCGCCCGCACCTTCTCCCAGAAGCTCGACATCAACCTTGCAATAGTCGACAAACGCCGCCAGAAGGCCAACTCCTCCGAGGTCATGAACATAATCGGCGACGTGGAGGGCAAAAACGTCATCCTGCTCGACGATATGGTCGACACCGCCGGCAGTCTCTGCCACGCGGCCGAGGCGCTCGTTGAGATCGGCCACGCCAAGGACATCTACGCCTGCGCGAGCCACGGCGTGCTCTCCGGCCCGGCCATAGACCGCGTTGAGGCCAGCCCCATAAAGGAGCTTGTGCTGCTCGACACCATCCCCTATCCCACGGGCAAGCCGGAAAGCTCCAAGATCAAATATCTCTCTGTCGCGCCGCTCTTCGCCGAGGCGATCGAGCGCACATATGAGGAGGTCTCCATCTCCTCGCTTTTTGAATGATTCTTTTTTCGGAGTGACACGATGCTTTTTGGAAAAACGACCGGCGTAGAATGGATAGTGGCTTTTCTCGGCAACCCCGGCCCCAAATATGCCGGGACCCGGCACAACGCTGGCTTTATGGCGGCGGACGCTCTTGCACGGAGCAAGGGTCTGAAAATTGACCGCCTGCGCTTCCGCTCGCTCACGGCCGTTGCCCAGCTCGGCGGAGCCAGGACCCTGCTGATGAAGCCGCAGACCTATATGAATCTCTCCGGCGAGGCCGTGGGAGCGGCTGCGAGGTTCTATAAAACAGCGCCCGAGCACGTTATCGTCGTGAGCGACGAGATGGCGCTGCCCGTCGGTAAAATGCGCGTGCGACCCTCCGGCTCCGCCGGGGGACACAACGGGCTGAAGAGCGTCATAGACAATCTCGGCACGGATAAATTCCCGCGCATCCGTCTGGGCATCGGCGAGCCGCCGCACCCGGAATACGACCCGAAGGACTGGGTGCTCTCGGTCTTTCGCAATCAGGACGCCGAGGATATGGCCGCTGCCGCGGCAAGCGCCGCGGAGGCTGTGGAATACTATATCGCCAGCGGCCCGGACAAGACGATGAACAGATTCAACTGATCCATTGAAGTATGTAGAGGAGGCGGCGGAATGAACAAAGCCTGTATCGCAATGCTGCTCGCCGGCGGGCAGGGCTCGAGGCTCTATGCGCTCACCAGAGACCTCGCAAAGCCGAGCGTTCCCTTCGGCGGAAAGTACAGGATCATCGACTTCCCCCTGTCAAACTGCGCGAACTCCGGCATAGACGCCGTGGGCGTGCTCACTCAGTACAAGCCGCTCCAGCTCAACAGCTATATCGGCTCCGGTCAGGCCTACGATCTCGACAGCTCCGACGGCGGCGTTTTCATCCTGCAGCAAATAGCAGTTGGTCATAATGGGACCGAC
>CAYNMN010000006.1:0-31659 GCA_964398305.1 uncultured Oscillospiraceae bacterium | reverse complement strand
CGATGGGGTATCCCCCGCCCCGTCCCCGGAGAACCGGGGACGGGGGCTGGGGGTGGTATGCGTTGGGTTAGGTGCGTGTTAGGCGGTTGATCCACCAGATTAGTCAGTAAAAGCAACCGTATATTTTCCGGGAACTCCAAAAGCTGTATTGAGCGCCGTAAACGCATCCTTAAACCCAGCAGCCTGAACGGCCTCTGCTGCTACATACATTTTCCACGAAGCGCCAAGTGTGGCATTAATGTTGGTAATATCGGCATTCGTGACCGTGCTATCAAGATAGACCTGGTGCATAGCATTTACGGTTTCTGCCTCCGCTGTGAGTTCACTTTCATAAGTTACCACATAAACATTATACACAATGTCATTTATTTTAGTTTCATAATAGTTCCAGTCGCCTTCATAAGGAGTGCCGGTCGTTTTCGACCAGTCCCAACGTCCTGTTCCAATGCTATCTGACGAATAATTGAAGTGAAGAACATTTTGTCCTGCATCAAAGGCTGGATCGCCATTGTCAAGTATCTGAGGAATAGCAATGTGTACACGAACATATGCAGCTTCGCTGCCTGTATTCTTCACATATACTTCCTTCGTAACCCCATTCACCAGCTTCCCCGCCTGTGCACTACCTGTTGCAGGAATAAGTTTTGAATTCTGAGCAAAGTTTTCCTTAAGCGTAATGTCAACATTACCGACGGTGAAGGTGTTGGTTGCCGAGTCCTTGTCCGTGAAGTACGCGAGGGAGCCGCCGACGACGAGGACGGCGACGAGGAGCACCGCTATCGCTGCGGTGAGGATTGTTCTCTTCTTCATTACTGTTTTCTCCTTTTCATTTTATGTAATTAAATTGCGAACAGAGTTATGTGCGGGGGGGGATTAGGTGACCTCAGCCCAAGCGGCGGCAGCGGTGGTGATGTTTGCGGACTGCACAGCGTAGGCAGTAAAGGTCAGGTTGGGCTGAACATCGTCCCCAGCTTTAAGTACGTCCATCATATCTTTGGTGACGGTGTTTTTTACTGTGACAGTATTACCGCCGAGAACTGAGAATGCCTGATCAGTGGTAGCGGCGGTCACTGAGCGATAGTAGACACCAACCGGAACGCCATTTCCGTCTGTACCTGTACCTGTACCTGCCGTCCACGCGGAATCAACAGTATAGGTAATAAAACTATCAAGATTTGTGCTTTTATCGACCTTTACAAACAGCCAGCAGTCTTCGGAGCCGCCAACGACAGTAACCACAGGATCTTTTTCGATTGTGTTACCGGGAACCATCTTGAAATCTGTCTTTGTCTCCGCTAGGGTTATGTTGATATTACCCACGGTGAAGGTATTGACGACCGGGCCGGTCTGCGCGGTCAGATACGCGACTGTGCCGGTGACAGCGAGGGCCGCCACGAGGACGCAGGCGAGTACTGTGATCAGGATCTTTTTCTTCATTGTTGTTATTCCTCCTAAAAATAAATGATGAACAGATTTTATGCCGCCGCCGCCGCCGCGGAGTTGGATATGTGCGCGAGAGCGGAACGGTCAAGACCGTTCCCTACGAACTATCTCTGCTCTGTCAGCGCGTAGGGGCGCTGCGGAGAGCCGCGGGGAACGTGCGAGGGATGCCTTATTCTATTCCTTGTCAACACCTTCCCCCTCTTTCACTTTCTTCTCAGCCGCGCGCTTATCGGCCTCGTCCGCCTTTTTGAGCATATCGGGCAGGAACATCAGCACCACAAGCACTATCGCCAGAGATATTGCTATGTACATCCCGGGAGGATTGGAAACCCAGTCCGAGAAATAGCCTAAATAAGGTATGGTAAACACCGGCACGCCGATCAGGTTTTCGAACAGCACCGGCGAACCGTCCGCCGCGTTGTTAGCGTCGCCCTTCGTATAGAAGCAGCCGGCCTCGGAATCAATTTCTATGACCCTGTGCGTCGCAACGACGAGGTCTTCATTGAGGACGAAGGTGATCGGATCGCCCACCTTGACATCCTCCGGCTCAACGCTCCTGACATAGATCACCGACCCGACATGATAGGCCGGCTCCATGCTGCCGGAGAGCACCGTGAACGGAGTGAGCCCCACGAGCCGCACCCCGGCCAGCGCCACCGCCAGCAGGACTATGCATATAACAAGTATCCATGAGATAACATTAAAGACTTTGGAAAGTGTCTTCATCGCGAGATATCCGCTCCCCGACCGGGTCTCCGGGAGCTCCCCTTTCGGCTTTGTTGCCTCTATTAAATCACCCGAAGGTTACACCGGGGTTACATTTGGAGAAAAAAAAGAAAAAAATTGATCTATTCGCTGAAATATAACAAAAAACTTGCCTCCCGCGCGCAATAAGGCACGGGAGGCAAGATAATTATTTCGGCAGTCGGCTGTCATACGGCTCATAAAAGCCGCTTAGACCCTTGACTTTGCGCCGCCGGATTTCCCCGGCTTAGCCTTTTTCGGTAAGTACCCGCTCACCCTGCTCACAGGCGGCGGAGGCGGCAGACGCCGCAGCTAGATATAAGAATATTACCACTCAATTTTTACACTGTCAATCAACAATTGTTACAGTTTTGTGTCGATAAGTGTCGAAATTCTCATGTTTTTTCTTATGTCAACCGATGTAGCGCCGCATCAGGTCGTTTTATACAGCAAAACGCTCTCCCCCGCTCGCCGCTTCAATGAACGCTCAAAGCTTCGGGTATTCCGCACAAATACTGTCAATCAAGTTTGTGATACATTACAATATTTCAATCGTTCTGGTTACATTTTCAAGAAATGTAAAATATTTACTTGCATTATTTGTAATCTTGTTGTATATGTAACTTAGAAAGAACAGAGGTAATCCAAATGCAGCTTTTCAAGGACAAAAAAGGATTCTCTCTCGTTGAGCTGATAATCGTTATAGCGATCGTCGGCGTGCTCGTGGGAGTGCTCGTTCCGCAGTATGTAAAATATGTGGCGAGCTCGCGCAAGGAGGTCTGCCTTGCCAACATGGACACGATCGAGCGGGAATACCTTATTTCGCGGATAGACAGCGGCGAGGCCGCGGCCGAGAGCGTTATGAGCGAGCTGCTCCTGGCGCACGGCGCGGAGCCGAGCAACGACAGCTACACGGAGCTCTGCCCCGCCGGCGGCAGGATCAGCATCGTCTATGACGAGCACACGGGGCTTGCGTCGCTCTCCTGCAGCGAGCACGGGCCGATAGACCTCCTGACCGGCGAGAACGCGATCACGCTGCTTGTCAGCACACTCCAGAACAACCAGGCTTATATCGATTACTGCAACTCCAAGCTAACAAGCAGCAGCAGCGTAATGTCCATCAATTCCGAGGCCGGCACAAAGGACGGAGTTCTCAACGGCATCGGCTCAACGATAAACGGTCTGCTCAAGGAGTTCGGAGTCGACACGACCAAATCCTCGTGGCGTATATACCGAAAGGGCAACGATCCGTCGGCAAGCGGCGCGAAGTATAATATCTTCTGGGCCGATACGGACGTCAGCACACTCTCGGTGGGCGACACGGTCTCCTGCACGATGTATGACACCATTACGGGCGAGCTTACCACCGGGACGGTCACCGTATCCACCGAGACCACCGGTTCCGGCAGCGCAGCCGTCACCTATAATGTCATCAACGGCGGCAGCTTCGTCAAGAGCTCATAAAACTGATACTTTTCTTCCTCCTTTTCTCTTCTCTCCCTATACACAAGCACCTCGGGCTCTCACCCGAGGTGCTTGTTGTGTCTCGACGGCAAAGCCTGCGGCTTTGCCGTCGAAAGAAAGTGCGCTCCGCTTTCGCACTCGCTGCGCTCGCACAACGCTCCGCGAGATGTGTTTTCGTTCACGTACACGCCGCTCCGAAAACGGATTGGACTTTATTCCGCGCTCCCGAGCGCGGAACTCTGCGAGGCAGGCAAAAAAACACCTGAATCATCAGGTGTTTTGACGGCGGTTTATCTCATTGCGAGCGGGGTCTTACCCCCTCGCCCTCCCCCGCTGCTCTGTGATCGCACGTCAGCCGCGGAGATATTTGACAGGCAACAAAGCGCCTCGGGCGAAAGCCCGAGGCGCTTTTGGTGTTTCGTCGGCAGAGCCTGCGGCTTTGCCGTCGAAAGAAAGTGCGCTCCGCTTTCGCACTCGCTGCGCTCGCACAACGCTTCGCGAGATGTGTTTTCGTTCACGTACACGCCGCTCCGAAAACGGATTGAATCCTGTTCCGCGCTTCCGAGCGCGGAACTCTGCGAGGCAGGCAAAAAAACACCTCGGGCGAGAGCCCGAGGCGCTTTTTATTGGGTTATCAGTCCACTCCGGGGGCGTCGATATTGTGCTCGCGGAGGTATTTCTTGCTGATCTTCCTTCCGCCGATGATGAGGGCGGGCATGACGATGATCGGGAGGTTGAGGTAGCCGAGGATCTTGTAGCCTGTGGACACCAGCGCGACGATGCCGAACTTGGACGCGCAGGCGCAGATGAAGAGCATCACGCCGACGAAGATGGCGTCGCGCAGGGAGTGCTTGGCATCCGGCTTTCTGCTGTGATAATACTTTCCGAAGCGGGCGACGCCGGCGAAGGAGAAGCCGACGACCGTGGAGAGCACCGCGATGAACACGATGATTATGTATATGGCGGTCAGCCAGTTGTAGCCCAGGCGCTGGAGGATTGAGTAGAACGGCAGAGCCTCGGCGGTGATGTCATAGACGTTGGTGAAGCTGAAGAGTGTGAGGCAGAGCACGATGAGCAGCACTGCGTTGGCAACAAAGCCTGTGAGCGCGGCTTTCTTGGAGGCCTTCCTGTCGGGCAGGGTATCGGAAACGGAGGCTATGTTCGCAACGACCGTTGCCTGGAAGCAGGCGTAGATAACGGCGCTCCAGAGAGCCTTGCCCCAGCTCACGTTGGGGAGGTTCGCCTTCTGAGCGGCGATGGAGCCGGCCAGATCGCCGTCCCCCGCCGTGGCGACGAGGATCATGACCACGAGCAGAACGCCCACGACCACGAACATCATGTAGGACGAGGCCTTGCGGACAAGGTCGGCGCCGAACGCGCAGAGCAGCATCGCGCAGATGATGACAAGGATAACGCCGATCCAGTAGTTGAGACCGATGAAATTCGTGAGCAGCGTGGCCACGGCGTTCAGACTGCCGCCCAGTGCCGTGATGATCGTAACGAGGAACGAAATATCAAACAGTATCACGAACCACTTGAAGCCGAACAGCTTTTCCACCCACGACTGATAATCATAGGTCTTGTAGATGCGCGAGAACTCCATCGAGCAATACAGCGCGCAGGCGAGCAGCGCCATCGCGAAGATGGTCACGCAGATCCCGGGGATGCCGTAGGAAACATAATAAACGTCGAGCTGAGTGCCGCTGGCGACGCCGGGGCCGAAGTGTGTGCCCATCCAGACCGCGGCGACTCCTATGAACGCCGGCAGTCCCTTTTTAACCTTGCTTTGGTTTTCCATACCTTTTCCTCCTGTTTTTAATCTCACAAACAAAAAAGACGGCAGCCGTGCAGAAAAGCCGGCCGCCGTCTGAGTGAGCGATTATGCGATCACACGATGGGCCGTTTCCTGTTATAAAAGTAATAGGACGAAAAAAAGCTCATTGCGATCTCCTGTTTGTCTCTTTTAGAATAAACGTATTATATCCGCTGATGTCGTCGATTTCAAGCGCTAAAGTGCATTTGGTTAAAAACGCACAAGAATTCACTGATTTAAATCGGACGTTTTTGACGATTCTGTCACACGGGTTTGTCTGGCTTTTGTCCGGATTGTGATATACAATATAAAAAAGACCAAGGAGGCAACAAAATGAAGATAGCAATAATTGGCAGCGGCGCGGCGGGCAGCGTTTTCGCGGGATACCTGATGAAGGGCGGCGCGGACGACATCACGCTCGTCGATCTTTACAAGGCGCACATGGACAAGGTGGCGGCCGACGGGCTGATACTCAAAAACCCCGACGGCGAGTTCCATCTCACCGGCTTCAAGACGGCGTACAGCGCTGAGAGCATCGGGATAATGGACATCGTGATACTTATGGTCAAGGCGACTCAGACCGATTCGGCCATGACCGGCGCTGCGCCCTGCATCGGCCCGGGCACCGTGGTGGCGACGCTGCAGAACGGTCTGGGCAACGACGAGAACGTGAAGAAATACGTCCCGGCGGACAGGATAATCTTCGGCTGCGGCAACATGGGCACGGAGCTGCCCGAGCCGGGCGTCTGCGTCGCCAAGCCCGCGAAGGGCAACAACATGTTCATCGGCCCGTCCGAGAAGAGCGCGCTCACGGACGCTGCCGGCGCTTATCTCGAAAGGTGCTTCGCCGGCGGCGGGCTCGAGCCGAAGTATTACGACGACGTGCGCCCCTACATCTGGCGCAAGGCGACCTCGAACAGCGGCTTCAACACGGTCTGCGCGGTGCTGCGCATGAAGATCGGCGAGGTCTACAACGACCCCAACGGCGTGGCGCTCGTCTGGCAGATATGGCACGAGGCAGCGGACGTTGCCGAGGCGCTGGGCATCCCGGGCATCTGGGAGTATATGCAGAAGGAAATGACGAACGTCGTGACGAACCTCGGCGACTACTACCCCTCCATGGCGCAGGACATGCTCATGCATCGGCGCCAGACCGAGGTCACCTGTCTCACCGGCGCGCTCTCCGACTACGGCAAAAAGGTCGGAGTCCCCACCCCCACCTGCGACGTGCTCACCCAGGTCGTCAAGGCTCTCGAGGCCAACTACGCTCTCGAGTACAAGGCGTAAAAAACCGTTGAACATAAAAGGAGCTGCTCCACAACGAAAACTGTGGAGCAGCTCCTTTAATCTATTCGTTTATACTCAAGAAACAGGACAAGCCCCGCAGCGCATATAACTGCGCCGAAGAGGAACGAGGAAGCGAGACTTACCTTCGCGAGCGCCCCAAATACAAGGTTCGTGCCCACGCCCACACTGTCTGTCAGCATGGCGTTTATACTCAGAGCCGTAGCGCGGTCTTTGGTAGTGATATGATCGTTTTGCAGCTGCAGCTGAAGCGGCTGGAAGAGACTGTTTGACACGCGCAGCACCAGTATCCCGCTTACGGATAACCATGCGCCGTCCGTAAACGCGAGCAAGGCGCAGGCGGCGACGGCCGCGACATACAACAGCACCCCGGTCCTTTTCCCGCCAAGCGTTCGCGTCATGCGCTACGACGCCGCTCCGATCAGCCCCGCGACCGTTACGGCGATATAGATATAGCCTATGGCAGACGAGGAGAGGCCGCACCTCACATACTGGAGCTGATTGAGAAATACTGTTATAGTCTGGTGCGCCTCGTTAAAGAGCGCAACTCCTGCGAGAAACAGCAGCAAACGCCTGTCGCGGAGCGTCAGACTCAATGCCGTCATAAACCCGGCGGGGTTAAACGGCATTTTCTCCCCTTCTCTCACCTCCGTAAGCAGGAGCGAAAGAGCAGCCGCCGCGCCGTAGCTGATAACGGTCAGAGCGCCGGCAAGCCTGTAATCGTCGCCGATAAACGCGGAGAATACAGCCGCGGCAATGAGCAGGCCGAGAGTTTGGAGACTGTTATATATGCCGAAGGCGCGCTGGCTCTCTCCTTTCGCGCAGGAGAGGTAGATTATGCTCGTGTCAACGCCGGAGAGTCCTGCATATACGACGCCGAGCAATATGCGCTCGAGCAGAAACCACCCGAAGCCCGTCGCCTGCCAGAATATGAGCTTTGAGACAAGGTAGAGTGCGCAGCAAAAAACCATAGTGCGCTTATAGCCTATCCTGTCCGCGACCACGCCCCACGGGATCTCGAGAGCGAGGCAGATAACGAGAAATATGCTCTCAATGAGCGTTATCTGAAACACTGACACGCCCTGCGTCTGCCTGTAAAGCGTGGCGACGGGACCATAGAACACCATGCCCTGCAGGAGACCGATAGCGTACATGATATATATATTCTTTTTCATGCGGGGATTATATTCCTTTCCGATTTTGAATGCACCCATTCCGCGTCGGCTTCACGCCGGCGCGAAACAATTATTGAAATACACTCAAGTCGGACTGTGCATAAAATACTCTCTGTTCTCTATTCCGTCATCGCTTTGAACGCGGTCTCGTCGATTATTTCTACGCCGAGGGACTGCGCCTTGGTGAGCTTGCTGCCGGCGGCCTCGCCCGCGAGGACGTAGCTCGTCTTTTTCGAAACCGAGCCGGAGGCCTTGCCGCCGAAGCTCTCGATGATCGCCGTCGCCTCGTCGCGCGTGAGCGTCGGGAGCGTGCCTGTGAGCACGAAGGTCTTGCCGAGAAAGCGGTTGTCGCGCTTCTCCTCGGTGCTCTCGAAGCTCACTCCGGCGGCGCGCAGCAGCTCCACCTGGTGGCGGGACTGGGGATTGTCGAGCCAGTCGCGAATGAACTGCGCCGTTATCGGGCCGATGTCAGACACGGCGACGAGCTCCTCGACCCGCGCGGACATGAGCGCGTCGAGCGTGCCGAACTGCGCCGCGAGCACCTTTCCGGCCTTTGAGCCGACCTGCCTGATGCCGAAGGCGCACAGCAGCCGCGCAAGCCCCGCACCCTTGCTCTTTTCTATCGCGGCCATGAGATTTTCCGCCGACCTCTCGCCCATGCGCTCAAGCGCGGCGACGCTCTGCGGCTCGAGCGAATAGATGCCGGCGGGCGTTTTGAGCAGACCGGCCTTAATGAGCGATTCCGCCACCGCGGTGCCGAGCCCCTCGATATCCATCGCCTCGCGCGAGGCGAAGTGAACGATGTTGCGCAGTCTCTGCGCCGGGCATTCCGCGCCCGTGCAGCGCATGGCCACGCCGTCCTCGTCCCGCTCTATCGGCGAGCCGCACTCCGGACAGACGTCCGGCAGGCGGAAGGGCGCCGTCCCCTCCGGGCGCTTGTCCGTAACAACGGACAACACCTCGGGGATGATCTCCCCCGCCTTGCGCACGAGCACGGTGTCGCCTATCCGCACGTCGAGCCGGTCGATAAAATCCTGATTGTGGAGCGTCGCGTTGGTCACGGTCGTCCCGGCGAGCCGCACGGGGCTGATGACGGCCTTGGGCGTGAGCACGCCCGTGCGCCCGACCTGCACGATAATATCGCGCACGACGCTCTCCTTCTCCTCTGGCGGGTATTTATACGCCACCGCCCAGCGCGGAGCCTTGGCGGTGCTGCCGAGCTGCGCTCTCTGGGCAAGGGAGTTTATTTTTATGACCGCGCCGTCGATGTCGTAGGGGTAGTCGCCCCTGTTCTCCCCTATCCAGCCCACGCGCTCCTCGCACTCGCCGAGAGTACGGCAGAGCTTATAAGGCACGGCGTCGAAGCCGTATTCTCTGAGCGCGTCGAGCGTCTCGGCGTGGGTAGTGAACTCGCGCCCCTCGGAGAGCTGGATGTTGAAGACAATGATGTCGAGCATCCGCTGCGCGGCTACGCGCGGGTCCTGCTGACGCATGGAGCCCGCTGCCGCGTTGCGCGGGTTCGCGAGCGGCGCCTCGCCGTCGACCTCGCGGCGAGCGTTGATGGTCTCGAACACCTCGCGGGACATATACACCTCGCCGCGCACTATGAGCCGCGCCGGGGCGTTTTTTATCGTTTTGGGCAGCGAGCGCACCGTGCGCAGGTTCTCCGTGACGTCCTCGCCCACCGCGCCGTCGCCCCTTGTCGCCCCGCGCACGAATACTCCGTTTTCGTATTCGAGCGACATGGACAGCCCGTCTATCTTGGGCTCCACGCAGTATTCCCGCCCCTCCGGGAGCATGGAGGTCATGCGCTCGCCGAAGCTCTCGAGCTCGGCGTAGGAAAACACGTCCGCAAGGCTCTCAAGCGGCACCTCGTGCGTCACCGGCGCGAAGCTGCTCTTGACCGTGCCGCCCACCCGCTGGGTCGGAGAATCCGGCTTTCGCAGCTCGGGATTCGCCTCCTCAAGCTCTGTAAGGCGGCGCATCAGCGCGTCGTACTCGAAGTCGGATATGACCGGCGCGTCCTCGTCGTAATAGTGTCTGTTATGCTCCCTGAGCTCGGCCGACAGCCGCGCTATCTCCTGCTTTGCGTCCATCCTTTACCTCACATTCAAGTAAGTGTCCGGCACGGAGCCGACGATTATCGTCTCCGCTATGAGTATCTCGCTCACGACCTGAGTCGAAAAGGTCTTCCACGGCATCACGACGTCGATATCCACGACGACGTCGAGCTTGATCTGGTGCTTGGTCTGGTTTATCCCCGCCTGCGTGAGCTCGTTGAACACATCGACGCGCGAGGAGGTGAGCATCGTCACCCGCACCGGAACGTCCGGCCCGCGCCCGAGCAGCAGACTCGAGCCGAGCAGGTCGCCGGCAGGTATCTCCAGATACAGCATACCGCTGTCCGAGGCGCGGACGACGTCGCTCAAAAGCTCCGCCGAGAACGCGTTTATGCGCGCCATGTTGGTGGTCAGCGCCGCAACGTCGCCGTTATCGTCCCGCTCGAGCGTGACAAAGTAATCGTAGCCGTAATCCTCTCTGGACATCTTCTCCCCGATCGCGGAGTTGATGCACAGCGTCACAAGATCGACGGCGTCCGAAAGCGCCATGGCGCAGGAGAGCTCCCGCAGATACAGCACCGACTGCAGCAGGAACGCCCCGAAGGAAATGAGCAGCGCAAGCGCGGCGATCGTCCTTCCCGCGCGCGGGGATACCGGGCGCGGTCGTATTCGGCGCAGTCTGAGCGGCATGGGAACCACCTCCCCATGCTATTATATGCGCCCTGCCCGTCCTACATTGACGACGCGGCGGTCATAATTCCGAGCTTGCCGGCTTCGTATGTGAGTCCGCCCTGCACGAACACGTCGTAGGGCTCTCTCACCGGGCCGTCCGCCGAGAGCTCGATGGACGAGCCCTGTATGAACGCGCCCGCCGCCATGACGACCTGACAGTCATAGCCCGGCATCGCCCACGGCTCCGGCGAGAGGTAGGCGTCCACCGGCGAGCCGGACTGAATGCCCCTGCAAAATTTCACGAGGGTGTCGGCGCTGCCAAGACGCACGCGCTGGATGATATCCGCGCGCTCGTCGTTCACCCCCGGCGAGGTCTCGTAGCCGAGCCTTCCGAGCAGCGCGGCGCAGAACACGGCGGTTTTGAGCGCCTGCGCCACGGTATGCGGCGCAATAAAAAGTCCCTGATAAAGCAAGCGGCTCTGTCCGAGCGTCGCGCCGCACTCCCCGCCTATGCCGGGAACGGTCAGACGATACGAGGCGTGCTCCACAAGATCAGCCCTGCCGACGACATAGCCGCCGGTGGGCGCGAGGCCGCCGCCCGGGTTTTTGATGAGCGAGCCGGCGCAAAGATCGGCGCCGACATGCGTGGGCTCGCGCGTTTCTATGAACTCGCCGTAGCAGTTATCCACAACGACGGCGGTCTCCGGGCTTGCGGACTTGATAACGCCGCACAGCTTTTCGATCTCGTCAATCGTCAGCGCCCTGCGCTCCGCGTAGCCGCGCGAGCGCTGGATAAACGCGCAGGCGGGCTTAATGCGCGCCGCGGCCTGAGCTATGGCCGCGCAGTCCGGCAAGCCGTCCGCCGCCCAATCCACCTGAGCGTACCTCACGCCGTACTGCGCGAGCGAGCCAAAGGCGTCGCCCGATATGCCGATGGCCGTGCGGAGCGTATCGTAGGGCGCGCCCATGACGGACAGGAGCGTGTCGCCCGGCTTAACGCAGGCGAAGAGCGCCGCTGAAATGGCGTGAGTGCCGTTTACGAAGCCGAGGCGCACGAGCGCGCCCTCCGCGCCGAAGACGCGCGCATACACTTTGTCGAGCGTCTCTCGGCCGAGATCGTCGTAACCGTAGCCGGTAGTGCCGGCAAAACAGGTGTCGGAGACCCGCAGCTCCCGAAACGCCTCCATCACGCGCGCCGTGTTCTCCATGGCAGCCTTGTCGATCACGGCAAAGCGCGGCGCTATATCCTTTTCGCACTCGGAGGCGAGAGCGAGTATTTCGTCAGTTATTCCCCTGTAAGTCATCCTCTTTGAACTCCAATACCGTTTTTCTGAAAAGCTCCCCGCGCTCCACGAAGTTTTTGAACCTGTCGAAGGACGAGCAGGCGGGAGAGAGCAACACTATGTCCCCGGGCGCCGCCATGGCGCGAGCCTCGTTGATGGCCGTGACAATATCCGGCACGATCTTTATCGGCAGAGCGTGCGGATCATAGAACACCGAGGCTCTCACGGCGTCGGCGATCTTCTCGGCAGTGTCGCCGGAGACGAAGAGCGCCTTGACCTTCTCTGCGATCTCGTCCGCGAGCGCGTCGAAGGGGATGTTCTTGTCGTGTCCGCCGGCTATGAGAATGGGCTTTGCGCGCATGGCGCGCAGTCCGGCTATCGTGCGCGTGGGGCTCGAGGCGATGGAGTCGTTGATATACGAAACGCCGTTGAGCTTCCGCACGAGCTCGAGCCTGTGCGGCACGCCGCCATAGGTGCGCGCAACGCTCCTGCACATCTCCGGCGAGACCATCGAATCCACGGCCGCGAAGGCCGCCATATAGTTTTCCACGTTATGCACTCCGGGGAGCAGTATCTCCGAGGCCGGGATTATCGCGCGCACCTCGTAGTTATGCGAATAGTAGAGGGTATCGTCCCGGCAGAACACCCCGTCGCGCAGCATCTCGCGGCGGCTGAAGAGCTTCACGCTCGAGGGCGCCTCCTGCGCGAAGCGGGCGGTCACGGGGTTGTCGGCGTTGAGTATGAGCCGGTCGCACTTGCGCTGGTGGAGGAATATGCGCTTCTTTGCGCTGATATAATCTTCATAGTCCGGGTGGACGTCGAGGTGGTTGGGCGAGACGTTGGTGACGACCGCCGTGTCCGGTCGGATGTCGATGCTGTGGAGCTGGAAGGACGAGAGCTCGAGCACGGCGATATCCTCGGGCAGCATGTCGGGCACCTCCGTGAGCAGCGGCTTGCCGATGTTCCCGCCAAGGTGTACGCGGTGTCCTCCGGCTGTGAGCAGCTCGGCAATTATCGAGGAGGTCGTCGTCTTGCCGTCCGACCCCGTGACGGCAATAGTCCGGCAGGGACAGAGCGAGAAGAACGCCTCCATCTCGCTTGTTATCACGGCTCCGCGCTCTTTTGCCGCGGCGAGCGCCGGATGGCTCGGCAGCAGCCCCGGGGTCCTGAATATCACGTCGTAATCGAGATCCTCAAGATAGTCCTCGCCGAGACGCAGCTCCGCTCCCCTCTCCCGGAAGCTCTCCGCACTGCGGCCTATGGCCTCCGCCTCTCGAGCATCGCGCACAGAAACGGGGACGCCGGCCTTCAGCAGAAGGTCGATGAGCGGGGTATTGCTAACTCCTATGCCTATAACGCAAACGCGCTTATCTTTCAGATTGTCTATATATTCGCTCAGTGTCATATATATAACTCCTTTCGGGCAGCGCCGCGCCGCCGATCTCCATATACTAAAGATAACGGCGAAGTCTATAAATTATACCGCCAAACAGCGGCGAATACAATGTTTTTATTGACTACGTCCCCGCGCCGGTGTTAAACTCTTATGGCGAGTTGGCCGAACGGCCGCGGGCACAGGGCGAAAGCCCGTGCGTGAGGAAAGTCCGGGCTCCACAGGGCAAGGATAACGGGTAACACCCGCCAGGGGCGACCCTCGGACAAGTGCAACAGAGATATACCGCCGCGCCGCCGCCGCGCGACGACGCGGTAAGGGTGGAAAGGCGAGGTAAGAGCTCACCCGCCGCGTGGAGACACGTTGGCGCTGTAAACTCTATCCGGAGCAACACCGTGGAATGGGAACATGCGGCCTGCCCGGCCGTTCCCAGGAGGTGGCTTGAGCCCGTCGGCAACGGCGGGCCACAGATTGATGGCCGTTTAAGACAGAACCCGGCTTACAGACCGGCTCGCGCAAAAGCATCGTTGGCAAAGCCTTTCGGCTTTGCCAACGAGAAAATTGACACACTGCAAGGCTTTTCCGCCTTTTAGCGGCTGCATCTAACGAGAGGTGGCACGCATGCTCTGGGAAAAAATCATCATCTGCACTCTCGCCGGGATCGGAGCCGGCATAGGCGTCGGGCTCACGGGAATGTCGGCCGCCGTAGTCATCTCGCCGATGCTCATAACCTTCCTCGGCGTACCGGCCTACGACGCCGTGGGCATAGCCCTCGCCGCCGATGTGCCCGCTGCGGCCGCGAGCGCCCTGACCTATGGCCGCAACGGCAATATTCAGCTCAAGACCGGCGTCTATATGCTTATAGCCGTGCTTGTCTGCACGCTTATCGGCAGCGCGCTCGCCGCGCTCGTGCATAACGACACCCTCGGCGATATATCCGTGATCTGGACGCTTGTGCTCGGCCTGCGCTTCCTGCTCTCGCCCATGCTCGGCTCGCGGAGCCTTATCAAAATAAAAAACGACCGGCAGCAGTTGATACTCTCGGTCATTTCCGGCGCCGCCACGGGGCTCGTCTGCGGCTTTGTAGGCGCGGGCGGCGGAATTATGCTCCTGTTCATTCTCACGACCGTGCTCAAGTACGAGACCAAGACCGCGGTGGGCACGAGCGTGTTCATAATGACCTTCTCCGCCGCGCTCGGCGCGCTCTCGCACTTCGCCATCGGCGGGGTATATGACTGGACGGCGCTGCTCATCTGCGCCGCCGTCACGCTCGTCACGGCGTACATCACCTCGAAGCTTGCCAACAAGGCCAACGCCAAGACGCTCAACCGCGACGTCGGCATCCTGCTCGTCTCCCTCGGCGTCGCGATGTTCCTCGTGAATTTTACGATGTGATCGCACGGCGGGACGGGAAACCCGTCCCCTACGGAGTATTCCCAGTCCTTCCAGATCTCGGGGGCGTAGCCGACGGTGGCCTTTTTGCCGTTGCGGACGACGGGGGTTTTTATAAGACGCGGGTCCTCAAGGAGCTTGCCGAATTTATCCTCGTCATAGGCGAGATATTGCAGCAGGGCGTAGTCCGCCGCCTTCTCGTTCATCACAGCCTCAAGACCCACGGCGCTCCTCACACTCGCGAGCTCGCCGCGGCTCATGCCGTAGCGGTCGATATCTATGTACTGGTACTTGATCCTGCGCTCCTTGAAGTACCGCTCGGCCTTCTTGGAGTCAAAGCACTTTGATCTGCCGAATATCTGTATGTTCATGCCGTCCTCTCCAGTATCCGCAGAAGATTATTGTAGAATATGTCCCGAACGAGGCTCTCGCTGTGGTTTCTCCTCAGCAGAGCCTCATAAATTTTGCCCGCGTCCTCCACGCCGCTCATTCCGCGCGGAAGCGTCTCCACCCCGTCAAGATCGGCGCCGATGAACACGGCGCTCTCGCCGCCGAGGGCGAGAAAACGCTCGATATGTGCGCAGCAGGTATCGACGTCCGGATCGTCGGAGAGAAAATGCGGGCAGAGGTTCAGTCCCGCTCCGCCGCCGCATTTCACGAGCGCCGCGAACTGCGCGTCCGTGAGGTTGCGGGGGTGATCCCAAAGCGCGCGGGAATTGGAGTGGCTGGCTATGACGGGCTTGTCCGCGATCTCCAAAACGTCCCAGAACGTGCGCTCCGAGGCATGCGACATATCCACGGCGACGCCGAGGCCCTGCGCGGCACGGACAAACTCGCGTCCCTCGCGGGTCAGTCCTCCCCCGCCGCCCATCGCTGCGCCGCAAAGCGCGTTATCGTCGTTCCAGCAGAGGTTTATCATAACAATTCCGTCGTCGGCCCGCGCGCGGCGCAGGCGCTCGACGGAGCACTCGATCTGCTCCGCGCCCTCTATCGAGAGCAGCGCGGCGATGCGCCCGCTCTCCCCCGCCGACCTGATCTCCCGCGGGTCGCGGCACATGACGGCGGTATCGGAGTTTTTCGCGAGCTCCGAGCGCAGCAGCACGGCCTTCTCATCGTAGTGACCGCCCCAGACGGCAAACACCTGCGCGCGGGGCGCGTATTTGCGCGAGCGCTCGAGATCGAGGTGCCAGCGGTTATTATACAGCTCTCCGCCCTCGTCAAGGAGAGCGGAGACAGTGTCGCAATGTGCGTCGAAATACGGTATCATATTTCTGTTATCACGGGGAGGATCATCGGGCTCTTGCGCGTGGACTTATAGAGATAGCCCGTGAGATTCGTGCGGATCTTGTTCTTGATGCCGGTGACGTCTCTGACGCGCTGACGCCTGCAGGCGGTGAGGCTCTCGTTCACGACGCGCTTCATCTCCTCGATGAGCTCCTCGGATTCCTTTTCATAGATGAAGCCGCGGGTCACGACCTCGGGCCCCGTCACAAGGCCGCCGTCGTCAGCAGAGAGACCGACCACAACGACGATCATGCCGTCGGTCGCAAGAGCCTTCCTGTCGCGCAGCACAACGCTGCCGATGTCGCCCATGCCGGAGCGGTCTACGAATACGCGCCCGGACTGCACCGTGCCCTCGCACTTGATGCTCTTGCGCGTAAGCTCAATAATCTTGCCGTTTTCGGCAATGACGGTGTTCTGCGGCTCCACGCCCATCTGGCGGCCGAGCTCCGCGTGCTTGCAGAGCATACGGTACTCGCCGTGGACGGGGATGAAGAAGTGGGGCTTTGTGAGAGCGAGCATCATCTTCTGCTCCTCCTGACAGGCGTGTCCCGAAACATGCAGGTCGGAGTGGCGGTCGTATATGACCTCAGCGCCCTTGTGGAAGAGCTCGTCTATCACGCGGGAGATGGTGGTCTCGTTGCCGGGGATGGCAGAGGCGGAGATAATTATCCTGTCGCCGCTGTCGATATTTATCTGCTTGTGCTCGGAGAACGCCATGCGGTAGAGCGCCGACATGCTCTCGCCCTGACTGCCCGTGGAGATGATAACGGTCTTGTCGCGCGGCTGACCCTTTATCTGGTTGAGCTCCATCAGCGTGCCCTCCGGTATATCCATATAACCGAGAGCCACGGCCACCTTTATCATATTCTCCATGCTGCGACCCGTGACCGCGACACGGCGCTTATACTTGGCCGCGACGTTGACTATCTGCTGTATGCGCTGGACGTTGGAGGCGAAGGTCGTGACGATGATGCGCTTGTCGCAGTTTTTGAAGAGATCGTCGAACTTTTCGCCGACCTTGCGCTCCGACTCGGAATACCCCGGCCTCTCCACGTTCGTGGAGTCGGCGAGCAGCGCGAGCACGCCCTGTCTGCCGAGCTGGCCGAGACGCACGAGGTCGATCATCTCTCCCTGAACGGGCGTGACGTCGATCTTGAAGTCGCCCGTGTGGATGACCGTGCCGATCGGCGTCTTGATCGCGAGCGCCACGGAGTCCGCTATCGAGTGGTTGACGTGGATAAACTCGATATCGAAGCAGCCGAGACGGAAGCGGTCTCCGGGCTTTTTGGTGAACACCTGGGTGTTATAGAGCAGATCCTGCTCCTCGAGCTTTAGCTCGATTATGCCGGCCGTAAGCGGCGTGGCGTAAATCGGCGCGTCGAGCTCCTTCATCACATACGGCAGAGCGCCGATGTGGTCCTCGTGTCCGTGGGTGATGACTATGCCGCGAATGCGGTCCTTGTTTTCGCGAAGGTAAGTGATATCGGGGATGACGATATCAACGCCGTAGAGCTCCTCGTCCGGGAAACCCAGACCGCAGTCCACGACGATCATGTCCTGCCCATACTCGTAGACGGTGAGATTCTTTCCGATCTCACCGAGACCTCCGAGAGGGATTATCTTCAGTTTTGCCATTTTATACTCCTTAGTAATTGTAAGTTTTTGGTATGTACAACGGCCACACATATTGTAACCGCTAAATCCCGGTTTATTCCGCCGCGCTACATCTCAACACGGCCCTCAAGGGCGCGCGTGAGCGTCGCATCGTCGGCAAATTCCAGATTTGAGCCCACGGGAATGCCGTAAGCAAGGCGCGATACCTTCACGCCGAAGGGCTTTAAAAGTCTTGAGATATACATGGCTGTCGCCTCGCCCTCGGTGTCGGGGTTCATGGCCATGATGACCTCCTCCGCTCCACCGGCGGCGACGCGCTGCACGAGCTCGGATATCTTCAGATCGTCCGGCCCGACGCGGCTCATCGGCGAGAGCACGCCGTGCAGAACGTGATACACGCCGTTGAATTCGCGTCCGCGCTCGATGCTCATGACGTCTCTCGGCTCGGAGACGACGCAGATAACGCTCCTGTCGCGCTTGTCCGACGCGCAGACGGGGCAGATCTCGGCATCCGTAAGGTTCTGGCAGACACGGCAGCAATGCACGCTGCGCTTTGCCTCGACTATCGCGGCGGCAAAGGACTCGGCCTCGCCGTCCGGCAGGGAGAGCACGAAGAAGGCAAGGCGCTGGGCGCTTTTTTTGCCCACGCCCGGCAGCATGGCGAATTTATCTACAAGCGTATCGAGAGATGCGGGAAAAAACGACATGGGGAAAAGCTCCTATCACTCAGACTTTTATATCGGCCGCCTGGCGCAGACCGAGTATGGCGGCGGCTCTGTCCGCCTGTTTGAACACGGCGCTGCCCGCAACGAGAACGTTCGCGCCCGCATCCACGACTATCGGGGCGGTCTGCTCGGAGATGCCGCCGTCCACCTCAAGCTCACATCCGGGGTTCATCTGGTCTATGAGCGCCCGAAGCCCGCGCAGCTTAGGCATCTGCTCGGACATGAAGCTCTGCCCTCCGAAGCCGGGCTCCACGGTCATCACAAGAGCGAGGTCTATGCGGTCTATATACGGCAGCAGCACGGTCGCCGGAGTTTTCGGCTTTATGGCGAGACCGCACTTTTTGCCCTGCGCTTTTATCTCATCGAGCGCGGCGAGGACGTCCTGCGGCTCATCGGCCTCCACATGGAAGCAAACGAGGTCGGCTCCCGCCTCGCAGAAGGCTTTTACGAACCTGTGGGGCCTGTCTATCATCAGATGGACGTCGAGAAACATATCCGTAAATTTGCGTACGGACTTCACCACCGGGACGCCGATGCTGATATTCGGAACGAATATGCCGTCCATAACGTCAACATGGATATAGTCGGCGCCGGCTATCTCGGCGATATCCCCGCCGAGCTTTGTAAAGTCCGCAGAGAGTATGGACGGGGATATTTTCACAGACATGGCTTCCTCCGCAATTGTTGATATTAGGGGCGTACAGCCTTCTCAAGATCAAATAATTATACTACACCCAATATTGTTAAGCAAGACCCTTGACGGAGATATTTTTTAGTTATAAAATATAATGAATTATTGTCTGGAGGCTGAAGAATGAAAAGACGCCGGAGAGGCTCGGTCGCGCCGATATATATTTTTATCCTTGTCTGGCTGCTGTGCAGCATGGCCGCCCCCATGTATAAGCTCTGGGCTCTGCTGCTCACTCTCGGTCTTTCAGTCGCGGCAGCCGCGCTCGTCGGCTCCGCCGTTAAGGCGGCTTTGAAGAAGCGCGAGCCGAAGGATGAGCCCGCAGCCGCGCCGGAGCCCAAGCAGGCGGAAAAGCCGGCGAAGTCCTACGGCCCGGAGGTGGACGCCATCATCGCCGAGGGGCGGGTCGCCATGGGCGAGATGGGCAGGCTCTATTCCTCCATCAAGTCCCAGGAAATACGCGCGAAGATAAACGAGCTCATGCGTATATCGGACAAAATAATCCAGGACGCCATCGAGGACCCTTCTGACGTGCCGCAGATCAAAAAGTTCCTCAACTACTATCTGCCCACCACCATAAAGCTCCTCAACGCCTACGACCGCATGAGCGATCAGGGCATAGAGGGCGAGAATCTCACCCGCAGCATGAGCAGCATAGAGGACATGCTCGATTCCTCGATAGAGGCCTTCAAGAAGCAGCTCGATTCCCTGTTCGCAAATCAGGCCATGGACATCGAGACAGATATTACGGTAATGAACCAGATGCTCGCCAGAGAGGGCTTGAGCGGCGGCGGAGAGCTTGACGACATCATTCTCGACGCCGCGCGCGGCAAGAGCTCCGCGGCGGCGCAGCAAAAAGCCGAATAAGATAACGAAAGGGTGCTCACAATGGAAGGAAAAAAAGACGAATTCATCCCCAGCCTCACTCTCGACCCCAACGCCGCAGCTGTCGCTCAGGAGCCGACGGCGCAGGCGGTCGCGGCTGTCGCCGCCCCCGCCGCGGAGACGGAGATCCCTGTCGAGAAGCTCGAAATAGAGCGTCTCTCTCCCGCCGAGCAGGCGGCGGTGCGCGAATTCGCCTCCAAGATCGATATAACCAACGCCGAGCAGGTGCTCAGCTACGGCTCGGCGGCGCAGAAGAACATCGCCGATTTCTCCGGCACCGCGCTTGAGCGCGTGCGCACAAAGGACATGGGCGAGATAGGCGACGAGCTCTCCTCGCTCGTGGTGCAGCTCAAGGGCATGGACTTCGACGAGGAGCAGAAGAAGGGGCTGCGCGGGCTTTTCAGAAAGTCGGCCCAGAACATCGCCGCGCTCAAGGCGCAGTATGACAAAGCCGAGACCAACATAGACAAGATCGTCGCCGAGCTCGAGCGGCACGAGGTCACGCTCCTCAAGGACATCGCCATGATGGACGTGATGTATGAAAAGAATCAGCAGTATTTCAAGGAGCTGACCATGTACATCATCGCCGGCAAGCTCAAGTGCGCCGAGCTGCGCGAGGTCGAGCTGCCCAAGTATCAGCAAAAGGCGCAGGAGAGCGGGCTTGCCGAGGACGCCCAGGCCGCGAGCGACTTTGCCAACATGATCGGCCGCTTCGAGAAGAAGATCCACGATCTTGAGCTCACTCGCATCGTGTCCATCCAGATGTCCCCCCAGATCCGCATGATCCAGTCCAACGACTCCGTGATGGCGGAGAAGATCCGCTCGTCGATAGTCAATATCATTCCGCTCTGGAATAGCCAGATGGTGCTCGCGCTCACCATGCACCACAGTCAGCAGGCCATGGAGGCGCAGCGCGACGTCAGCGAGGTCACCAACCGTCTGCTCCGCTCCAATGCCGAGAAGCTCCATCAGGGCAGCGTTGAGATCGCCAAGGAGGCCGAGCGCGGCATCATCGATATCGAGACTCTCAAGAAAACAAATCAGGAGCTCATCAGCACTCTCGAGGAGGTGCGCGTAATACAGGAGGAGGGCTCGGCCAAGCGCGCCGCAGCCGAGGTGGAGCTCGGCAGGATAGAGGGCGAGCTCAAGCAGAAGCTCCTCGATCTGAAAGGATAAATCATGGGCTTTTTCAAAAACAGAGCCGTCGCCGTCATTCTGGCAGTCATAATAATACCGCTGGCCGTGCTGCTCAACGTCCGCGTCAAGCTCGGCGCGGAGTGCCGCAGCGTGGAGGACACCTTCTATGTCTCCGCCGGCAGCGGCGCGAAGTGCATATACCACTATCTCGATTCCCGGCTCGACGCCGCAAACGGGCTCTGGACTCTCGCCGAGCAGTCCGGCGCCGACGGTGCAGACGAGCTCGCCGCGGCGCGCCAGGCCCTGCTCGATGCATACGAGGCCAAGGATATCGGCGCCATGTACGACGCCAACTCAAGGCTCGAGACCGCCTTCGCGGCCGTGGAGACCGCTCTTGAGGACAGCGACGGCAAGAGCTCCTATGTAACGACCTTCGACGGCGCGCAGAAGATGATAGACGAGAGCGGCTACAATGCCGGCGTTTATTCGTTCCGCACGAACACGCTCGAACGCTTCCCTGCCGATCTCCTCGCGTCCATAGCGGGCGTTGAAGGGCCGACGGCGTTTGAATAACGGAGACCGATATGTATAAAAAAATGCTTCCCGCAATACTGCTCGCCGCGGCGCTGCTCATTACGCCCGCTCTCGCCTCAACGCTTGAGGCGAGCGACAGCTTCTATGTTAACGACATGGCCGACGTGCTCTCCTCGCAGACCGAAAACGAGATAATCGCCGCCAACGGCGAGCTCGAATACTACTGCCGGGGCGCGCAGATAGTCGTCGTCACGACGGACTACCTCCCCTCCGGCTATGACAGCGAGCAATACGCGAACCTTCTGTTCAACTCCTGGGGCGTCGGCTCGAAGAGTGAGAACAACGGCATGCTGCTGCTCGTGGTCACCGAGGAATACCGCGGCTGGCTCGCCGTAGGCGCGGGCATCAGCGACGACCTTTCCGACAGCGAGATAGACAGCCTGCTCAACGGATACCTCTGGGACTATGTGGACGCCGACAATGCCGGCGCGGGCATCGAGGCGCTTTTCCCGGAGCTTGTGAGCTGGTATGAGAGCTTTTACGGCGTGTCCATCTCCTCGGGCAGCGAGAGCTCGGAGCAGACGTCCGGCGGCGACACCGTATATTATCCGTCTGAGCCCTCCTACGACGGCGGCGGCGGCTACTACTACGACTACGGCGGCTACAGTCTTTTCGGCGGCATAGGCCGCGCGCTGTTCACGCTGGTTATCATCGTTTTCGTCATTATCGTCATATTCGCCGGCTCCTTCGGACGCAGGCGTTATTACCGCAGCTACGGCGCATGGCCCCTGTTCTGGTTCTTCGGGCCCCGCGGCGGCTTCCGTCCCAATCCGCCGCGCGGACAGCGCTTTGACCAGCAGGTGCCCCGCGGCCCGCATGACTCTCGCGGAGGCGGAGGCGGCGGCTTCACGGGCGGCGGCAGCGGCCGAGGCGGCTTCGGCGGCGGAGGAGGCTTCGGCGGCGGCGGCGGCTTCGGCGGCGGCGGCTTCGGCGGCGGCGGCTTCGGCGGTCACTCCGGCGGAGGCTTCGGCGGCGGAGGCTTCTCCGGCGGTGGCGGCGGAGGAAGAAGATAATATATAAACGCCAACGGGCACCGGATGATTCCGGCGCCCGTTATCTGTTTTTTGATGCCCCAAAGCGCTCTCTCCCGCCGCGGCAACGGGCTGTATAGACAAGAAAATGTAGGGAACGGTCTTGACCGTTCCGCTGGCACGGGTATTACCATCGTCGGCAATTAACGTACCACGGAACGGTCAAGACCGTTCCCTACGAATTCTATTTTAGGAGCGGTGCATAACAGCCTTATTCGGGTTTATCCGCACCACACGTTATGCCCCGAAATATCGCTCGATGGTCTCGCGCCCGGCAGCTGCCGTGCCCTGTATCATGGTCTCCGAACCACCGCCGCGCCCGTCTATGGCGGCGTTTATCTCCCTTGCCGCGGCGCGCAGATCGCGCGACCGACTGCCGATAACATACCTATACCCCTCTCCCTCCGCGCTGAAAACAGCGCAGACTCCGCCGCATCTGTCCATGCCGGCGTTCACGAGCTCGCGGCGGCTCACCTCGTCCATATCCGCGAATATGCAGATGCTGCCCTCCGTCGGCTCAAGCGCGGCTATGCGGCAGCTCAGCAGCTCGCGGGAGAGGCCTATATTCCTCTGCTCAAGCGCATTGAGCTCGCCGATGACGCGCTCTACCGCGGCGCCGGTCTCGAGCGGCTTGGCCGAAAGAGCGCGGGACACGGCTGTGATATTCGCGCACCGCGCGTCATAATCCGCGAGCGCGTCGCTCCCGCAGACGACCGTGAGCCGCATGCCTCCCCTGTGGCGCATACTGTCGATGATCTTTATCGCGCCGACCTCGCCCGTGAGACTCACATGCGGCGCGCAGCAGGCGCAGCGATCCACGCCCGGTATCTCAACGATGCGCAGAGCGCCGTCTATGGCCTTCTTGCTGCGGTATTCGAGCTCCCTGAGCTCCACGTCCGTCGGGAACCACGCCCTCACCGGCAGGTTCGCCCACACAGCCTCGTTCGCGGAGCGCTCAACGGCCCTGATAAGCTCCGGCGACAGCTCGGCGTCAAAATCGAGGACTATCGCGCTCTCGCCCATATGGAAGCCGACGTTGCTGCAGCGTGTCAGCTCATGCACGGTGCCGGAGACGATATGCTCGCCGGAGTGGCACTGCATATGGCGGAAGCGCCGCGCCCAGTCAAGCTCGCCGCGCACCCTCTCCCCCGCCTTGAGCGGAGCGTCGAGCAGATGCGTGACCTCGTCGCCGTCCTCGCGGACATGCAGCACGCGCGCGCCGCCGAGATTCCCGACGTCGGAGGGCTGTCCTCCGCCCTTGGGGAAGAACGCCGTGCGGTCAAGTCTCACGGCGAAGCGCTCCCCCTCCGCCATGCAGGAGAGCACGGCGGCCTCGAAGGAGCGCATATGGCTGTCGATATAGTAGAGCTTCTCCGTCACAGCAGCATGACCCCCGCATCGCGGCAGACACGCACGGTCTCATCGTCCCAGACCGAGGCCTGCACCTCGCCTATGTGCGCCTTGCCGAGAAGGAGCATGGACATGCGCGACTGGCCGATGCCGCCGCCGATGGTAAGCGGCAGCTCGCCCGCGAGGAGCATTTTATGGTACATAAGACCGCGCCTGTCGTCGCAGCCGGCGGCCGTGAGCTGTCTGTCAAGAGCCTCGGGGTCAACGCGGATGCCCATGGAGCTCAGCTCAAAGGCGCAGCCCAAAAGCTCGTTCCAGACGAGGATGTCGCCGTTGAGCGACCAGTCGTCATAGTCTGGGGCGCGCCCGTCATGCGGCCTGCCGGACTTGAGCGGAGCGCCGATGCCGATTATGAAGGCGGTCTTATGCTCGCGCAGCCAGGCGTTCTCGCGCTCCTTGGGCGTCTTGTCCGGCCACAGATCCTCAAGCTGCTGCGCCGTCACAAAGCTCACGCTCCTGTCGAGCTTGCCGAGGCACTCGAGCGCGGGGTATATGGCGACGAGCGTGTCCTGCGTATCGCACAGGGCGCGGACGATGTCCATTACCACGGTCTTGAGATAGTCCAGATTGCGGTTTTCGGGGAGTATGACCTTTTCCCAGTCCCACTGGTCAACATAGACGGAGTGGAGATTGTCGAGCTCGTCCTCGTCGCGGCGGACGGCGTTCATGTCGGCATACAGACCCTTGCCGGGATAAAACTCATAGCGCTTGAGCGCAAGGCGCTTCCACTTGGCGAGGGACTGCACGACCTGCGCGTGCGTGCCCGTGTGGAGGATATCGAAATCCACGGGGCGCTCATAGCCGTTGAGGTTGTCGTTTAGTCCCGACGAGCCCTCCACAAAGAGCGGCGCGGAGACGCGGTAGAGGTTGAGCAGCGCGGCGAAGCGGTCGGCAAAGAGCCGCTTCATAAGGCCGAGCGCCTTTTGAGTATCATAGATGGAGAGAATGCTTTTGTAGCCGTTCGGAATATAAGTGTTCAAAGTATCACTGTCCCTGTTTTTCAGATAGGATCTCTATTATCCTGCCGTAGACGCCCTCGGCGCCGCGGCGAAAGAGCCTTTCGGCCGCCTGAGCCTGCGCCTCGTCAGCCATCAGCAGGCGCATGGAGACGAGCTCTCCCTTGCCGTCCGACAGCGCGAAGGAGGCCATGCAGCTCCCGTCCTCCGCAATCTCATGCGAGCAGGTGATAAGCTTCTCGCGGCGCATGCGGGCGATGAGCGGCGCGAGCCGCTCGGCGGTCTTTTTGCGCACGGAATACGGCAGACTCGTCTCGCCCGCCTCTCCGTTTCGTGCGCCCTTCTCGGTGATCGAATAGCGCCCGTTCTCGGTCCTTTCGGCATGGCCCGTATCCACGAGCTCGGAAAGGTACTGAGCATAGTCAAAGTAGCCCACGCCGGTATCGCGTGTGCAGAGCTCCAGAAGGGTCTGAGGATCCACGGGCGACGGCAGCCGCCTGAGGATGAACAGAATGAATATTTTGATATCCAGCTCGCCGTGTATGAAGCCCAGCTCGCTCATCTGACCGCCTCCTTTGAGAATAATATATTATACCATATGCCGCCGAACCGAACAATCATTTTTTCACAACCCTTCCCCTTTGGCATAGACTGTAATGAAGTTTGCTCAAATAATAGGAGGAATCATCAATGGCAGACAGGGTTTTGCCCGGCCCGGTGGAAAGCACGGCCTGCATCCGCGAGGCTGTCTGCGTCCACACACGCAAGATCTTCGACACCTGCAGAGCCAAGGACTGCATAGAGGATCTGCGCGTGTACCCCACCGCCGGCTCTCAGTGCTACATAGATACGGCCTTCAGCATCCGGCCCCGCTCTGCGGAGCTGCTGTATGTTGCGGTAAACGTTGAGCCCATAACCTTCAACAAGGGCAGCTACACCGTCGATGTTACATATTTCTACCGTGTCACCGGCGAGACCTGCCCCGGCGACCACACGGTATGCGGTCTGTCGGTGTTTGAAAAGCGCGTTATGCTCTGCGGCGGCGACGGAGGCGTAAAGACCTTCTCCTCCGACCCCTCGGAGGGCTGCGGCTGCATCACCGGCGGAAGCCTGCCCACGGCGCAGGTGGAGGCTGTCGACCCCATCGCGCTGCACATGAAGATAGTCGATCACCCGTCCTGCCCCGACGGCGGCGGTCTCGGCTGCACGGAGATCCCCTGCTTCGTATCGAAGGTGTTCAACGACACGCTCGTCACCCAGGACACCGACAAGCGCCTCTATGTCACGCTCGGCCAGTTTTCCATCGTGCGCCTTGAAAGGGACACCCAGCTCCTCATTCCGGCCTACGACTACTGCCTGCCCGAGAAGGAGTGCGAGAGCGCGTCTCAGGACGATCCCTGCACGCTCTTCTCGCGCATACGCTTCCCGATCGAGGAGTTCTTCCCCGCGGACTGCTCGGCAGCGGCCGAATAGCGACCGGCGAGCAAAGCCGGCGTTGGGAAAAGCCCAACGCCGGCTGTTTTTTTGCGATTATTCGCCGCCGCCCTTTACGCTCTGAGCTGGCGCTTGCGGGCGAAGTTCTGCATGCCCTCCGGCATGTTGTTGAGATTCTGGAGCATCTTGCCCGCGCCGTAGGCCGCGCAGGAGACGGGATCGTCCACCACGACGGTGCGTATGCCTGTGTCGGCCTCCACGAGCTTATCAAAGCCGAAGAGCAGGCTCCCGCCGCCGGACATGACTATGCCGTTCTGGGAGATGTCGGCCACAAGCTCCGGGGGCGTGCGCTCGAGCACGAGGTGGATGCTCTCGAGTATAGTCCTGGCCGGCTCCATGAGCACCTCGGCGAGCTCCGAGGAGCTGACCTTCACGCTCTTGGGCAGACCCGTGACGAGATCGCGGCCCTTGACCTCCTCGATGCCGACGTCGGAGCGCGGCGCGAGGCAGCCGATGGAGATTTTGAGCTCCTCCGCCGTGCGCGTGCCGATGAGCACATTGTGGCGGCGGCGGATATAGCGGACTATCGCCTCGTCAAACTCCGCGCCGGCGACCTTTATGGACTCGCACTCCGCGACGCCGTCGAGCGATACAACGGCTGTTTCCGTCGTGCCGCCGCCTATGCCGACGACCATGTGCCCGTCAGGCTTGGTGATGTCGATTCCCGCGCCCGTGGCCGTCGCGACCGCGGACTCGCAGAGATATACCTTGCGCGCGCCGGCCTCGATGACCGCGTCGATCACCGCGCGCTCCTCCACGCCCGTAATGCTCGACGGGACGCAGACGAGGACGCGGGGCTTGAAGAGGCTGAAGCTCGTGACTCTGCCGATCAGCTCCTTGAGCATCTCGGCCGTCATGTCGTAGTCGTTGATGACGCCGCCCGTGATCGGGTGCACGGCGAGAATATTCGCCGGCGTGCGGCCGAGCATCTTCTGCGCCTCCTGGCCTATTTTCAGGAACTTGCCGGTGAACTTGTCCACGGCGACGATGGTGGGCTCTCTGAGCTGAACGCCCTTGCCGCGCACATATACGAGCACGCCGCTCGTGCCCATGTCGATGGCTATGTCTCTTTCAAACACGCTGAAATTCATAAAAATACCTCTGCTGATCTATTGTTGACTTATTGTTTTGCGTTTAATCTCTCGTCCTCGCGACGGCGGCGCAGACGACGCTCTCCGCACCGGCCATGCCAAGAGTGCGCGCGCACTCCGAGAAGGTAGAGCCCGTTGTTACGATGTCGTCGATGAGCAGTATGCGCCTGCCCTCCACAAGCTCCGGGTCGGCGGCCTCATACGCGCCGGAGATGTTCGCGCGGCGCTTTTCCGCAGAGCCCGTCCCCGACTGCGGCGCGACGTCCACGACCTTGTGCAGGGTCTCCACCGCGACGGTGTCAAGCTCGAGCGCGGCGGCCATCGCAATGAGCATCGCCTGATCGTAGCCGCGCTTTCTCAGCCGCTTGTCGGAAAGCGGCACCCAGGAGATGAGATCGTATCTGCCGGCGAGATTATCCCGAATGCAGTCCGCGACCAGCCGTCCGTATACCGGGGCATAGGCGGTTATGCCGCCGAACTTGTAGCGGTGCAGGGACTCGCGCACGTCGTCCTCATAAAAGAGCGGCGCGGCGACGGCCTCCACAAAATCGCACCGCTGCATCCCGCCGTCCCTCGTGCGCGGCAGAGTATCCTCGCACAAGGCGCAGATACCGCTCTCGCCGCGCTTGAGCAGCCGCCGGCAGAACGCGCAGCGCGGCGGATAGAGCAGATCGAGTATGTCGTCCCAGAATTTGCCCATAAAGCACCTCCCAAGGTCTCGCGCGCGAGGCTATTGACAGAGCCTCGCCCTCAGTCCGCTGTATCTTCTCGACTGCCTGTGGTTATCTATCATGCGCCCGGCCTCCTCCTCGTCGCCCACGGCGATGAGAAGCTTTTTGGCCCGCGTGACAGCCGTGTAAAGCACGCCCCTGTACAGGAGCTGCGGCGCCCCGCCGCAGAGGACGAGCACCACGGCGCGATACTCGCTGCCCTGAGATTTATGCACCGTCATCGCCCAGGCGTGCTCAAGCTCCATGAGCATATCGTAGCCATAGGAGGCTATTCGCCCGTCATAATCAACCGTCACGATCTCCTCGAGCGGGTCGATGCCGAGAATATAGCCGATGTCGCCGTTATAGACGCCCGAGCCCGCCTCTCCCGAGGCTGTACGCCAGATTATATCATAATCATTTCGGATTTGCATCACCCTATCGCCCTCGCGAAGGATAATATCTCCGAAAATTTTCTCGTTTTTGCCCTTCACGGGCGGATTGAGCGCCTGCTGGAGCAGCTTGTTGAGCGAAAACGTGCCGCACTCGCCCCTCCGCGTGGGCGTGAGCACCTGAATATCCTGCGGCTGTATCTTCATCTTGAGCGGCAGACGCTGCGAGCAGAGCTCCACCACGGTCTGCGCCGCCTTGTCCGCCTGCTGACGTCTGAGAAAGAAGAAATCGCCGCTGTTCTCGGAGAACGCGGGATGCTCCCCGTCGTTGATCTGGTGGGCGTAGCGCACTATGCGGCTGTCCCCGCTCTGGCGGAATATCTCCACGAGCCGCACCACCGGCACGGCCTCCGAGCGGATAATGTCCCCGAACACGCTGCCCGGGCCCACGCTCGGAAGCTGATCGGCATCCCCCACCATCACGAGCCGGCAATGCGGCGGCATGGCCGCAAGGAGCGCGCGCATAAGAGTTATGTCAACCATCGAGCACTCGTCGAGCACGACGGCGCCGCAGTCGAGCGGGTCGGATTCGTCCTTGCGGAATATGAGCTGCTCATCGTCCCCGGAAAAGGCTGCGCCGAGCAGACGGTGGACCGTGCTCGCCTCCCTGCCGGAGAGCTCGCTCATGCGCTTGGCGGCTCTGCCGGTAGGCGCAGTGCAGACGGCCTTGACGCCGAGCTTGTCATAAAGGGCAAGAATGGCGCGAACGGTGGTAGTCTTGCCCGTGCCGGGGCCGCCCGTGATGACGAGCACGCTGCTCCCCGCGGCAAGGGCGATTGTCTCGCGCTGCTTTGGGGCATAGGTCATGCCGACGAGCTCCTCAATGCCGCTGATAACGCCCTCGATGCCCCGCACCGGCACGCATTTTTCGGACATCATCGATCTGAGCCGATCGGCGGTATATACCTCGGCCTCGTAGAGCTCGGAGAGATAGCAGGCGTCGCAGCCCGCGACGGTCTCGCGCATTATCGTTCCGTCCTCGGCGAGCGAGGCTATGGCGCTCTCCGCGAGGTCGCCCGGAACGCTGATGAGTCTGGAGGTGGCGTCGGCAAGCTTTGCGGCGGGTATGAAGCAGTGGCCGTTATTCGCGTTGTGCCGCAGCTCAAACACCGCGCCGGCGCGGATGCGCTCGGGGCTGTCCGTCTCGAGCCCGAGCTCAAGCGCGAGCGCGTCGGCCTCTCTGAAGCTGCCGCCGACATGCGGCGCCGAGAGTATGTAGGGGTTTTCGTGCAGCAGCGCAAGCGAATCGTCGCCGTAGAATCTGTACATTCTCAGCGCGAGAATGGGGCGCAGCTCGTTGGCGCAGAGAAATTCCATCAGCCGCCGCAGCCCCGCCTGACGCCGGAAATGCTCCGACATGGCGTTGGCCTTCTTCGCCGTGAGACCCTTTATCTCCGTCAGCCGGGCGGGATCGTTTTCAATGACGTCGAGACTCTTGTCGCCGAAGCGGTCGACTATAAGCGCCGCCGTGGCGGGCCCGACTCCGCGCACCACTCCGCCCGCGAGATAGGCATAGATAGCCTCGGCCGTGCGGGGCAGCGAGCGCTCGGCATACTCTGTTTTGAACTGCTCGCCGTGCGTGGGGTGGCGCGTCCACTCTCCGAAGGCGTGGAGAGTCTCCCCCGGGGCGGCCGAGGGCAGCGTGCCCGTGACCGTGATGGGCTCGCCCTCGCCGGTGTCGAGGCGCAGAACGGTATAGCCGTTTTCCTCGTTCGTATAGATGACGGACGAGATCCTGCCGTTTATTTCGATGTAGTCCCGATCCTCAGTCATCCGATACTTCCTTATCCTATAAGCTCCGTGAAGCCGAAGGTTATGCCCGTTACGAGCACTCCGGCGATCACAACGCCGAGCAGAATGGCGGGCAGCGCGTTTTTAAGACGCATATTCAGCAGCGCGGCTATAAGCGAGCCCGTCCACGCTCCGGTTCCTGGCAGAGGGATGGCGACAAGCAGCACAAGGCCGAGAAACTGATAGGCGTGGACCCTGTCCCACTTGCCCTCGGCCCGCGCCTCAAGGCGCTCTACTATGACTCTCCAGCGCGGGCTTTTGGATTTGAGCCACGCGAATATCTTTCTTATAAACAGCACGATGAAGGGCACGGGCACCATGTTGCCCGCTATGCTCACGGCCATCGCGCCGAGATGCGTCATGCCCAGCGAGACGCCCAGCGGGATAGCGCCGCGCAGCTCTATCACCGGCACCATGGACACGACGAAGGTGATGAGCGACGCGCCCCAGCCGTATTGCTCAAGCAGCTCTACAAGCGCCATGCTCTCACCTCCCCAGCACGCGGGCGAGATACTCCCCCGTCGCGCTGCCGGCGCACTGCGCGCAGTCCTCGGGCGTGCCCGTGAAAATCACGCGCCCGCCTCCGTCTCCGCCCTCGGGGCCGAGATCGATTATGTGGTCGGCGACCTTTATCATGTCAAGATTGTGCTCTATGACGATGACAGTATTTCCGGCGTCGGTGAGCCTGTCGAGTATATAGACGAGCTTATGCACGTCGGCGACGTGCAGACCCGTGGTAGGCTCGTCGAGGATATAAACCGTGGCGCCCGTACCGCGCCGGGCGAGCTCGGTCGCGAGCTTCACACGCTGCGCCTCGCCGCCGGAGAGCGTCGTGGAGGACTGGCCGAGCCTGATATAGCCGAGACCGACGTCGTAGAGCGTCTGTATCTTGCTTTGGATCTTCTGGATGTTCTTGAAGTAATCCAGCGCCTCCTCCACGGTCATATCGAGCACGTCCGCTATATTCTTCCCCTTATAGCGCACCTCGAGCGTCTCGCGGTTGTAGCGCTTGCCGTGGCAGACCTCGCAGGGGACGTAGACATCCGGCAGGAA
>CAYNMN010000005.1:23460-32111 GCA_964398305.1 uncultured Oscillospiraceae bacterium | reverse complement strand
GACGTGCTTGTAACGGGCTACGACATCATCTTCTTCTGGGTGGCGCGCATGATCTTCTCCGCCTGCGAGCAGACTCGCAGCATTCCCTTCCACACCGTGTTCATACACGGCATAATCCGCGACCAGAACGGCAAGAAGATGTCCAAATCCGCCGGCAACGGCGTAGACCCCATCGAGGTCATTAACACCTACGGCGCGGACGCCCTGCGCTTCAACATCATCACCGGCAACTCGCCGGGAAACGACATGCGCTACTTCCCCGAGCGCTGCGAGGCGATGCGTAACTTTGCCAACAAGCTCTGGAACGCGAGCCGCTTCGTAATGATGAATCTCACGGTGGAGGATAACGCCCTGCCCGAGAAGCTCGAGCTGGAGGATCGCTGGATCCTCTCCAAGCTCAATGACCTCGTGCGCGAGGTGCGTGACAATCTCGACCGCTATGAGCTCGGCATCGCCGCGCAGAAGATATACGACTTCATCTGGGACAGCTTCTGCGACTGGTATATCGAGATCACAAAGCCCAGACTTCAGGGCGGCGACGAGGGCGCGCAGCGCGTGCTGCTGTATGTGCTCACGGACATCCTCAAGCTTTTGCACCCCTATATGCCCTATATCACCGAGGAAATCTATCAGGCTCTGCCGCACGAGAGCGAGGCGCTCATCATAGCGCCCTACCCCAGGTACGACGCGGCGCTGTCCTTCCCGGCCGACGAGCAGGGCTTCGAGCTCATCATGGACGCCGTGAAGGCCGTCCGCTCGCGCAGGGCCGAGATGAATGTCCCGCCCTCCAAGCGCCCGAGTCTCATCATAGCGACCGACAGACCCGAGGTGTTCCGCGCCGGCACGACCTATCTCTCCAAGCTCGCCTACGCGGGCGAGGTAGCCGTCGGCAGCGAGGCGCCGGAGAATACCGACGGCATGGTCTCCGTCGTCACCGATAACGCCCGCATGTTCATGCCCATGGCGGAGCTCGTGGACCTTGACAAGGAGCGCGAGCGCATCGCGCGGGAGCTCGCGAAGGCTCGCGGCAACTATGAGGGACAGCTCAGGAAGCTCGCAAACGAGAGCTTTGTCTCCCGCGCGCCGGAGGCCGTAGTCGCCGCCGAGCGCGACAAGGCGGATAAGCTCACGGCCCTGATCGCGAACCTCGAGGAGAGTCTCGCAAAGCTCGGATAACGCAATACAAAAAAACGCTCCGCACACATTGTGTGCGGAGCGTTTAAGTATGTGCAGAGATTATTTGAAGAGGCCGAAAATGTCCTTCGCGCCGAGCTTGGCAGCCGGCTCGCTCTTGACATAGTCGAAGCCGCCTGTGGGCTCCTCAATGTTGAAATACAGGCAGACATTGTCGCTCCCGCCGTCAAAGCAGTGCTCGGTATCGACGTGATAGACCGCGCCGTCCGCCCGCTTGTAGAGATGGCAGGGATCGGGATGCTGACCGGCCTGACGGAAGCCGCTCTGCTCAAGGAGCTGACGGTACTGTCTTACCTCCTGCGCGGCGTCGTAGCCGCGCGGGAAGCTGATGGCGGCGTAGACATATTCGCCCTCGTCCGTAAGCGAGATCTCCCGTCCCCCGAAGCTCCATTTGGGGTATTGGGGCAGCAGGGTATCCCACCGGGCCATGGCGCTTCGTTAGCAGCCTCGGCAGCCCGCTCCTCCGCTTCTGCCGCGGGCAGCTTTGTTCCGCAGTCGGAGCAGAATTTGACGCCGACGGTGTTCTGCTTGCCGCAGCTCGGGCAGACGGCGCCCTGAGCGACGGTTTCCTCCGGCAGCTTTGCACCGCAGGACGGGCAGAATTTGCGCTCGGAGTCCGTCGCCTCCCCGCAGGACGGACAGATCTTGATGCTCTTGCTCATTTCGGTGGCGTAGCCCTCGGCCGCGCGCTGGAGATTGGCGAATGCGCCGTTGAGACCGCCTGTGGCCTCCGGGGTCTGCCGGGCCGTTCTGCCGGTCGCTCTGTCAAGCTGCTCGGCCGCTCTGTTGGCATATTCATTGGCCTTCGGGGCGACAACCTTTTCAACGGCGGCACCCACCGCCTTGCCGACGCCCTCGCTGATGCCGCGTCGGATCGCTCTGTCCAATATTCCCATGCTCTGCGTTCTCCTTTTCGTATGTATTTGGATCGTCGCGCAGTATCCGGTGTCTGTTTTCAAAGTAACACAGGTGTGTGGGATAAGCAAGTACTTTTGACGTGCCTGCGCCGCTATTTCGCCGCGATCATGCGGCCGGTGTGGTCGATGCTGTAATCTCCCGCGAGCAGGAGCTCCGAGACCGGCACGATCTCATAGCCGTCGGCAAGCAGAAACTCTATTATCGCGCCGAGCGCCTCGGGAGTGTTTTCGGCGGCGTTGTGGAAGAGCACTATGCTGCCCGGAGCGGCCGCGCCGGTCACGCGCGATATTATATCGTCCGCGCTCAGCCCCTGCCAGTCAAGACTGTCAACGTCCCATTGGATGGCTGTGAGGCCCATGGCGCCGACGGTGTCGATAACGCTGTCGTCATACTCGCCGTAGGGGCAGCGGAAGAGCGTGGGGCACACGCCGGTCAGCGCCTCGATACGCGCGTTGCACGCCGTGATATTAGCCTCGATCTCGGCGGGGGAGAGCTGGGTGAAATGTGCGTGGTCGTCGGAGTGGTTCATTATCTCGTGCCCCGCGGCGGCGAGTGCCTCCACCGACTCGGGATACTTTTCCACCCAGTCGCCCACGAGGAAGAAAGTGGCTCTCACGCCGTAGCTGCCCAGTATGTCTATGAGCTGCTGAGTGTCCTCGTTGCCCCAGGCGGCGTCAAAGGTCAGGGATATGTATCTGCCGTCGCGCTCCACGCTGTAAACCGGCAGACTGCGCTTGGAGGCCGACACGCCCACTATGGCCGGGGAGCTGACCGCCGTGAACATTGCGACAACGGCAAGAATGAGCAGCAGCGCGCTCGCGGCCCTTCTGTGATCCTTGATATAGCTCTTTATTTTTTTCATAATAACGCCCTCCGGATAAGGTTTTGGTATAACCTATGCTTCCGGAGGGCGTTATATTATCGTTTGTCCTGCATTTTATCCCCGCAGGCGCGGCCGCAGCGAGTGCAGTCGCCGCAGCAGGAGCGGCCGCGGTTACGCAGCATGGAGACCACCGCCGCGATCACTGCCAGGGCGATTACGCCGAGAATGATCCAGTCGAGAGCGCCCATGCCGTCACCCCGCTATGAGCGTGATGAGCTGATACACGGCCGTGGCCGCGAGCCACGCCACGCAGCACTGCATCACTATAACGGCGACGGTCTGCACCGTGCTGCCGAGCTCGTGTCTGATGGCGGAGACCGCCGCGACACAGGGGGTATAGAGCAGAGTGAACACAAGGAAGCTGACGGCGGACAGGGGAGTGAACAGCGTGGAGAGCGCGAGCGAGAGCTGCGAGCTGCTCGTGCCGAGCAGCACGGACAGCGTGCTCACCACGGCCTCCTTGGCCGTGAAGCCGGATATTAGCGAGGTGGCGACGCGCCAGTCGTCGCAGCCCATGGGGCCGAGCACGGGGGAGATGAAGCGCCCGATCGCCGCGAGCAGGCTCGCGCTGCTGTCAGCAACCACGTTTAGCCGCGCGTCGAAGGTTTCGAGGAACCATATGACGATGGTGGCCATGAAGATTATGGTAAAGGCGCGCTGAATAAAGTCCTTCGCCTTGTCCCACATGAGCAGCAGCACGTTCTTGAGCGAGGGCAGGCGGTAGTTCGGCAGCTCCATCACGAAGGGGACGGGCTTGCCCTGAAAGGCCGTGTGCCGCAGCGCGGCGGCGACGGCGATGCCGAGCAGCACGCCGAATATGTAAAGGCATATCATCACAAGCGACGCATATTTCGGGAAGAACGCCGCCGAGAGCACGGCGTATATCGGGATCTTGGCCGAGCAGCTCATATAGGGCGTGAGCAGTATGGTCATTTTGCGGTCGCGGTTGGAGGAGAGCGTGCGCGTGGCCATCACCGCCGGCACCGTGCAGCCGAAGCCTATCAGCAGCGGCACAAAGCTGCGCCCGGACAGGCCGAGCTTTCTGAGCGGCTTGTCCATCACGAAGGCTATGCGCGCCATATATCCCGTGTCCTCAAGAATGGAGAGGAAGAAGAACAGCACCACGATTATCGGCAGGAACGAGAGCACGCTTCCCACCCCTGTGAAAATGCCGTCGACTATCAGACTGTGCACCACCTCGTTTAGCCCGTAGGCCGTCAAGGCCCGGTCCACAAGTCCCGTGAGCGTGTCCATGCCCATCGTGAGCAGGTCGGAAAGGCCGCTGCCTATAACGTTAAAGGTGAGGAAGAACACCGCGAGGATGATGAGCAGGAAAAACGGAATGGCCGTGTGTTTGCCCGTGAGCAGTCTGTCTATTCTGACGCTGCGCTCGTGCTCGCGGCTCTCGCGGCATTTGACGACGGAGGAGCCCACGACCCCCTCTATGAAGGTGTAGCGCATATCGGCCAGCGCCTCGTTGCGGTCAAAGCCGGACTTCGTCTCCATCTCCACAACGGTGTGCTCGATGAGCTCCTTTTCGTTCTGGTCGAGCTCAAGCCTCTCGGCAAGAGCCTCGTCGCCCTCAATGAGCTTCGTCGCGCAAAAGCGGGCGGAGACCCCGATGCTGTCCGCGTGATCCTCCACAACGTGCGTCACGGCGTGTATGCAGCGGTGCACCGGCCCCTCGGGGCAGAAATCATAAAGCTTTGGGGTTACGCGCTTTTTGGCCGTGAGCTCAATGCGGTCGGCAAGCTCCGTAACGCCCTCGCCGTTGGCGGCGGAGATGGGCACCACGGGTATGCCGAGCGCCTCGGACATCTTGTCCACATCTATGGAGCCGCCGTTCCGGCGCACCTCGTCCATCATGTTCAGCGCGAGGACCATCGGCACGCGCAGATCAAGGAGCTGGAGCGTGAGATAGAGATTGCGCTCGATATTCGTGGCGTCCACGATGTTGATAATGCCGTCCGGCTTCTGGTTGATTATGAAGTCGCGGGTGACTATCTCCTCCTGCGAATAGGGGCGGATGGAGTATATGCCGGGCAGATCGACCACCGAGCAGCCCTTTGTGCTGCGTATCTCACCGATCTTCTGATCCACCGTGACTCCCGGGAAATTGCCGACATGCTGATTCGAGCCCGTGAGCGCGTTGAAAAGCGTCGTCTTGCCGCAGTTCTGATTTCCGGCCAAAGCGAATATCATTCCGGCTTCACCTCGATCCATCTGGCCTCCTCCACGCGGAGGGTCAGCTCATAGCCGCGTATCCTTATCTCTATGGGGTCGCCCATCGGCGCGACCTTCTGCATCGTGACTTTTGTCTTGGGGATCAGACCCATGTCGAGAAAGCGCAGCCGCAGCTCGCCCTCTCCGCCGACCTTCGTAATAGTTCCCGTATCGCCTATCGGAAGCTCATTGAGTGTCATTTGCCATCCTCCGGATCTCAGTTAGAGTAGGATAACTCGTTTCGTCATTATAATACTCCTTTTCGTGTTCCGTGTCAATTGGTCAGAAAGGAGCTGTGGGGGATTTTTTTTAGAAGGCGCCGTGAACGCTTTTGCGCTCACGCGCCGCGCCGCTTCAGGTTGAGCAGAACGACCGCGGCGAGGACGAGCGCGACGCCGAGGGCGGCAAGCGCGGACATGGGCTCATTGAATATCACTACGCTCACGACGGTCGCGACGACGGGCTCGATCGAGGCCATGATCGAGGCTCTGCCGTTCTCTACGCCCGTCAGACCGTAGGTGTAAAGCAGGTATGGGAGGTAGCAGGTGACTACGGCGGCGAGGAGGCAGAACAGCGCGTTGCTCCAGGAGGAGCAGAGTATCGCCGTCGGCTCGCCGAAGCCCCAGATAACGCCCGCGCCGAGGGCGGCGAGGAGGCAGGAGTAGAGGTTGATGGTGTTGCTGGAGTAGCCCCTGTTGATGGCAAAGCGCGCGAAGATGCTGTAAAGCGCGTAGCCCACGCCGGCGCCGAGACCGTAGAGCAGGCCGGAGAGCGTGAAGCTTAGAGAGCCGCTGCCGAGACCGGACACCAGCGCGCAGCCGAGCAGCGCGAGCGCGAGCGCGGCGCACTTGAGCGGGGTGAGCTTTTCGCCGAACAGCAGCACCGAGAGCAGCATGACTATCGCCGGCGCGGTATAGAGCAGGATGGCGGCGGCGGAGAGGCTCATGAGCGTCATGGCCTGAAAGTAGCAGAACGTGAAGAACAGCAGACTCACAAGACCCGTGCCGATGAAGCACCAGGCGTCCCGGAGCTTGACGGAAAGCTGTCTGGGGTCGGTTATAAGTATCGTGACAAAAAAGAGCAGCGCGGCAAGTCCGCAGCGCACAAATATCACGCCGGCCGAGGAAAAACCGAGCTCCCCGAGCTGACGCCTGAAGAGCCCCATAAGTCCCCAGAGGCAGCCGGATGCAATTATGGCAAGGCTGTGTTTGTTCATTATCGTATCTCCGTTGAAGCGCAATGGAGAAATAATAGCGCCGCGCGCGGAAAAAGTCAATATCTCCGCGTTGACAGGGGAGGGGCATTTGTTGTATCATGTCACGGTACGCGGGCATGATGGAATTGGCAGACATGCAAGATTTAGGTTCTTGTGCAGCAATGCGTTGGGGTTCAAGTCCCCATGCCCGCACCACGTCGGAGAGCATTCCGCTCCCGCAAAAAAGAGACAGTCTGCGGACTGTCTCTTTTCCTTGTCCGCTCCATGTCTCCTCCTTATCAAACCGCAAACATAACTTGTTTGCGGTTTGAAGAGAGACGAGGGCGGTTATCTCTATCTGGTGCCGCGCCTTCGGCGCGAAAACATTGCAATCGCGAGAGGGGCATACCCTGCGTCGGAGAGCATTCCGCTCCCGCAAAAAAGAGACAGTCTGCGGACTGCCTCTTTTTCTTGTCCGTTCCATGTCTCCTCCTTATCAAACCGCAAACCTAACTTGGTTTGCGGTTTGAGAGAGACGGGGAGGTATGGCCACGGTTTACATTCTTTATTTGGCGTTGCGCCCTCGGCGTCCGCCGTAGGGGACGGGTTTCCCGTGTCGCGCCTTCGGCGCGAATATATTGCTATTGCGAGAGGGGCATACCCTCCCCTCTCGCGCTCACCCCATGCGAACACAGACGCCGTAGGGGACGGGTTTCCCGTCCCGCCGTTCTCTGTGACCGCCGTAGGGGACGAGTTTCCCGTCCCGCGCCTTTCTCAAAGCATATTCGCTTGTGTGCCGGGGAATGTAAGGCAGTCGTAGCGGATCGTCTTGCCGGTCAGGGAATACGCGGGCTTTACGCCGGCGAGATACGCCCCCTTGAGCGGGCGCTTGATGACTATCCTGCGCGGCGAGGCTCCGATCGCCGCACGCAGCAGCGCTTCCTCATCGGCGCAGGGCAGCTCGAGCAGGTGCAGGAGCTGGAACTTCTTTTTGTTAAGCGAGCTCTTGGCTCGCGCGGGGAACATCGGGTCGAGCACGACCACATCGGGCGGCGGCGTCAGACCGGGGAGGGCGCTTGTGCTGTCGCACTCGGCCACCTCCATCCTCGACGCGGCGTCCCGCAGCCCGGGGATCTCAAGGGCGCGGCGCACGGCGTCCGTAAGCAGCGCGGCAATGAGCGGGTTATACTCAAAGAGCCGCACGCTGTGTCCCGCCGCCGCAAGCAGCAGCGAGTCCTCGCCGAAGCCCGCCGTGGCGTCAACGACGCTCAGAGCGCGTCCGCCCTCGCTTTTTATCCTCGCGGCTCTCACGATCAGCTCGCCTTGGAGATTGCCGGGTCTGAGCCTTGGGAGCATATGCGTGAAGTCGTCGCGCAGCGTCTGACCGCCGCCGGTCAGGGAGAGCCCGTCGTCGCCGCAGATCAGCGTGAGTCCTGCGCTGCCGGCCTCCTGAGCGTCGGAGACGAGCCGGAGACCGAGCTGCCGCGCAAGAGCCTCGGCGCGTTCCGAGTGCGCCTCGCTCCCCGCAAGCACGACAGTCTCCTCCGGGGCCGGATCGTTGCTTTTCGGCGCGTCGTTTGTCATGTCGTCCCTCATCTCCTGAAAAAAGCATTTTCAAGCTGCTATACAGTATATCCCCATAATGATGTTTTGGCAAATGCCTCGGTACGCCGGATACCAACGGCAAATATATCCACGGCAGCAACAGCTTTGACGTCTGCCCTGCTAACGCCTTCAACAACACGCGCTGCAAGATCGTCTCTCAGAGCTCCGGGCTGCTTACCTGCTCCGGCGACGGCAGCATTCCGGCGGGTGTCGTTTCTTTTATTTGTTATTGATTAAAACGTCTTGAAATACTGATCGGAATGTGGTAAATTATTGACAAGAAGCCGGACGGGCGCTCCGGGGGGGAGCTGCCATGTCCGAGCAAAGTGAAGGGAGACCAACAAATGGATATCAACACCACTACAGTAGGCGAGCTCCTCAACAATCCGGCGGCGTGCAACGTTCTTAACTCGATCGAGCCGAAAATACTTAAGAGCCCTCTGGTCAAGATGTTTAAGGGCAAGACCATTGCCGACGTATTCAAGCTTGTCCCCGACAGCAAGGTCGACGCTGCGACCAAGCAGAAGATAAAGGAAGGCCTGGAGGCTGTCTGAGCTTAATGCACTATGAGCCGCGTTCCGGCGCGGCTCAGTTTTTTGTCTTGATAGTTGAATTTTTTGAAGCATTCCGCGG
>CAYNMN010000005.1:17420-23360 GCA_964398305.1 uncultured Oscillospiraceae bacterium | reverse complement strand
TCCGCGGCATAAATAAAAAGACAGGCTCCGGGGGCGCGCCGCGCAACAGGAGAGCCGGGGAGAAGTATGATTTACACAGATTGGGACATGCAGTCCGCGGGCAAGCGCAATATGCGCTCCGCAATCGACAGAGCCGCAGCGCTCTTTGGCGAGAGAAACGCCTACGAATGGAAGACCGAGAACGGCGTTGAGGCCGTCACCTATGCCGAGATCAAGACCATGCGCGATGCGCTGGGCACGGCGATGTCCGATATCGGGCTTGTCGGAACCAACATAGCGATCTGCGGCGCCAACAGCATGCTCTGGGCGCTGGCCTACCTCACGGTGCTCGCCGGAGCGGGCGTGGCCGTGCCGATGTCGGCCGATGAGACCGCCGAGGGCATCGCCTATATGTGCGCCAAAAGCGACGTCACTCTCGCCTTTGCCGACTCCGCCGTCGTGGATAAATTCCCCGAAAACGTGCGCGTCATCAGTCTTCAGGACGACATTCCGGGGCTGATAGAAAAGGGACGCAAGCTCGTTGAGGCCGGCAGCGTGCAGTATACGCGCCTGCCCCTGGATGAGACGTCCACCTGCGAGATACTCTTTACCTCCGGCACGACGGGCGCAAAGCGCGGCGTCATGCTCTCCAACAAGAATATAATGTCGATAGTCTGCTGCGACTTCCCCTATCTCATCGGTCTGCGCAGTCTGTCGCTTCTGCCGTTTTCCCACGGCTTTGAGGCCGTCTGCCACCTGCTGGCCGGCATCATGCCGGGCGTGACGATCTGCATCGCGGCCTCCCCGCGCAGATTTGCCCAGGACCTCGTGGACTTCAGAGTGGAGAGTGCGTATGTTGTGCCGCTGCAGGCCGAAGCCCTGCTCGGGCCCTTCGCCCCCGCGCTCGCGGGCGCCACGGCGCTCAAGACCCTCGTCTGCGGCGGCGCGCCGCTCTCCCCGGAGGTAATGGCGGTCTTTAAAGCCAAGGGCATCAAGCTCATGAACGGCTACGGTCTCTCGGAGTGCTCGCCGCTCGTGACGCTCAACACCATCGAGCGCATCGGCTCCGTCGGCGCTTCGGCGGACTATTGCCGCATCCGCGTGCCGTTCCCCGATCTCTCCGGCAACGGCGAGATAGAGGTCACGGGCGAGAACGTGATGAGCGGCTACTATAACGACCCCATCGGCACCCGCTTTGCCTTCACGCTCGACGGCTGGCTCCGCACGGGCGACATCGGCTACATCGACGACGATGGTTATCTCTTCATCACGGGACGCAAGAAGAACCTCATCGTCCTCAAGACGGGCGAGAACGTCATGCCCGAGGAGCTCGAGAGCAAGCTTGCGCGCTATCTGCCCCGCGACGCCGAGATCAGGGTCTGCGAGGACGACGGCATGCTCCTTGTCGAGGGCTACGGCGGCGAGGATGTCGAGGCGTTCGGAGCTGTCCTGCGCGAGGCCGCGCAGAAGGTCAACGCCGAGGTGCCTACCTATAAGCGTATTGCGAAGATCAAGGCGCTCGACGCGCCCATGCCCAAGACCATACTCGGCAAGATCAAGCGCAAATAAAAAAGAAAAAGGGAGCTGGGATAATGTTCGATCAGGTCGTGAAGCTCGTGTGCGAGCGCCAGAGCGCGCTCGATCCCTCGCAGATCACCGCGGAGACCAATCTCTATCTCGATCTCGGCTGGACAAGCATGGATATGATGAGCTGCATCATGGACCTCGAGGACGCCATTGGCCGCGAGATCCCTGATGAAGAGCTCAATTCACTCCAGACCGTGGGCGACCTCGTGCGCCTGCTGGAGCAGAAGTAATGGAGGAGACGGCGCTCACAGAGCAGGAAAAGCTCGAGCGGCGGCGCATACACCCCGTCAACAGGACGGCGTTCCGCGCCATCACGCTCCTCTCGCGCATACTCTACTACAAAAAGCTCGGCGTGCATTTCGACTATAAGGTCGATCTCGCGCAGTACAGGGACAAGCCGTATGTGGTCGTGGCCAACCACGCCTCGCGGCTCGACCATGTGTTCACCGGCCTTGCATTTTATCCCGACACCTTCAATTATGTCGTTGGATATAACGAATTCTTCCGCTCCCACCTCGCAAAGCTCATGCGGGTGATGCAGGTGATACCCAAGAAGAACTTCACGCCCCAGCCCTACGCCGTCAAGCAGATGATGCGCGTCATCAAAGAGGGCGGACGCATCATAATCATGCCGGAGGGCATGAGCTCCATCTCGGGCGCGAACCAGCCCTGCGCCATCGGCGGCGGCCAGCTCCTGAAGGGGCTCGGCGTCCCGGTGCTGTATTCCAAAATAGCCGGCGGCTACATGACGAGCACCAAATACTGTCTTGACGAGCGCCCCGGGCGCGTGGACGTCACGGTGGACGTGCTCTTCACCCCCGAGCAGCTCAAGACCATGACTGCCGACGAGATACAGCATCAGATGAACGCGAAGCTCTGGCACGACGACTATGAGTGGAACAAGACCGCCCGCGCCAGATATGACGGCTGCGGCGAGATGGCGAAGAATCTCCACCAGCTTCTGTTCTGGTGCCCAAAGTGCGGCGAGGAGCTGCGCATGACGAGCGGCGGGAACACCATCCGCTGCTCTGCCTGCGGCAACGAGGCGGAGCTTGACGAGTATTACGACCTCAAGCCGAAGGACGCCGGGTGCGTGATACCCGAGAACCCGCGCGTCTGGTTTGATATGCAGCGCGCGCATGTGCGCGAGGAGGTGGCAAGGGAGGGCTTCACCCTCACCGAGCGTATAAAGCTCGGCGCTCTGCCCAGGTACGGCTTCCTCAAGGATCAGGCAACCAGCGAGATAGTCGGCGAGGGCACGATCACGCTCGACCGCGCAGGCCTGCGCTATGACGGCACGCGCGACGGAGCGCCGTATACCTTCTTCGTCCCGTCGCTGAGCCTGCCGACCTACGGCATGTGCACGGACGTGTCGCGCTTCTACACCTTCGTTGACGGCGAGTTCCTTGAGTTCTACCCCGAGCGCGAGTCCACGGAGCTCTGGTTCATGGCGACCGAGGAGATGCACCGTCTCAACGGCGGGCCGTGGCAGGACTACACCCCCGAGGAGATAGCCGCAAGGGACTGAAAGCGGAGCTCCGCAGGGCTTTGCGAATAGTATTAGACGCGCCGCGAATGAATCGCGGCGCGTCTTTATGCGTTTGTGAATAGCTTACTTCGCGACGGCGTCCTTGAGGGCCTTGCCGGCCTTGAAGCTGGGGACGCGAGTGGCGGCTATCTTGATCTCTTCCTTGGTCTTGGGGTTGCGGCCTATACGCTCGCCGCGCTCCTTGACGTCGAAGCTGCCGAAGCCCACGAGAGAGAGCTTCTCGCCGGCAACGAGCTCGCCGGTGATGGTTTCGAAGGTAGCATTGATGACCTTCTCGGTATCCTTCTTGGAAAGACCGGCCTTGTCGGCAACGGCTGCGATGAGTTCTGCTTTGTTCATTAGTAAATCCTCCTGATTTCCCTTGAATGTTTATTTAAGAATTTGCAAAAAGCAAATTACTTACTCCTTGAATTCAACAGGCTCCTTGCCCTCCAGCTCGTGCCGGGCCTGCTGATACAGCTCCTCCATCTCCCGGAGCGTCATATCCTCGAGCTTCTTGCCGAGCCTCGCCGCGCCCTCCTCGAGGAAGCGGAAGCGCCGCACAAATTTTTCGCAGGCCCTGTGTCCCGCGATCTCGGGGTCGATATTATAGAATCTCGCGACGTTGACGACGCAGAACAGCACGTCGCCGAGTTCCTCCTCGATGTTTTCGAGGTCGTCTGCATCAATGCCCTCCTGCAGCTCGCCGACCTCCTCGCGCATCTTGTCCATAGCGCCGGAGACGACAGGCCAGTCAAAGCCCTTCTTCGCGGCGCGGTGCTGGATCTTCTGCGCTCTAACAAGCGAGGGGAGAGCCTTGGAGATCCCGTCCATCGCGGAGGCGTCGGTCTCCTGCGCCCTGTCGGCGCGCTTCACGGCGTCCCAGGTGTCGAGCACCTTGTCGGGAGTGTCGGCAGCGACGTTGCCGAATACATGGGGATGGCGGTGGACGAGCTTCCTGCACGCGGCGTCAGCCACGTCGTTTATGTCGAACGAGCCGCGCTCGCTCTCCATCTGGGCATGGAACAGCACCTGCATCAGCAGGTCGCCCAGCTCCTCCTTCATGTGCTCTGCGTCGCCCTCGTCGATGGTCTCGCAGACCTCATAGGCCTCCTCAAGGAGATTGGCTCTGATCGACTCGTGTGTCTGCACCCTGTCCCAGGGGCAGCCCTTCTCGCTCCGAAGGTAGGCCATGAGCGCAATATAGTCGTTCAGGTCGTACTTTTCTTTGCAAACAAAATCTAACATATCGTAGCCTCATGTGCAAGTATTATTTTCAAAAATGTCTTGAAATATCAACGTTTTTTCGTTATGTCACCTTATGCGGAGCACGCGGGCGAGCTTTTCGCCTTTCGGAATGAGCTTCATGTCCTCAAGGGTCACTGCGCGGGTGGCAATGATGAGCACGAGATAGATGACCACCGCGACCGCGATGGCGACGCACATGGCCAGAGCGGTCATCATGCGCGAGCCCTCCACCGTGAGCAGACGCGAAAGCAGACCGTAGCTCGCCCAGGCGGCGGCGCCCATGATCAGAGAGCTCACGAGCGGGCGCAGGAACACGCGGCGATAGCTCGGCGGACATCTGAGCTTGCGGCGGATGAAAAAGCAGTTGAGCGCGCAGATCACGACATAGCAGGCGATCGTGCCTATCGGGGCGCCGAGTATGTTCACCGCCGGATTGCCGACGAGCAGCAGGTTCGCCGCTATCTTGACACAGCCACCGACGAGCATCGAGATTATCGGCAGACGCTCGTTGCCGTTGGCCTGAAGGATGGCGTTTGTGACGAGCGCTATGCACACGAAGAACGACGCGACGCCGAGGTATACAAGTATGGTCGCGCCCATTTCATGAGTGTCGGGGTAGAGCGTGGAGACGATGGGGCTTGCAAGCACCGAGAGACCTATGCCCATCGGCAGAGCGACGACCGTGGAGATGCGCAGCGAGCCCTCGGCTATCGCGCCAGTCTCCTCGTCCGCATGGCGCGAAACGGCGGACGAAATGGCCGGCACGACCGCTATGACCATCGGCGTAATGAAGGCCGCCGGCAGGTTGAAGAGGGTCTGCATGGCGCTGTAGGAGCCGTAAAGCACTCCGGCAAGCTCCTGACCGATGCCCTCGACGTTCGGGAGCTGCATGTTGATGAGCTTGGTGTCGATAAGCGAGATGATGCTCATAACGGAGGCGCCGAGCGTGATCGCGACGCCTATCTTGAGGAAGCGCCCGAGAGTGGTGAGCGTGGAGTCGGGCACATCCGTGCCGGTCGTCATCGCGTCGGCGGACTTGCCGCTGTATTCCTTCATATAGCAGGCGAACATATAGATGAGCGCGGCCAGCGAGCCGACGGTCACGCCGCAGATGGCGCCCGCCGTGCGTATGGGAAGGCTCTTGCCCGTGCGCGTGAGATATACGGCCAGCGCGAGGCCGACGGCGACCTTAACCAGCACCTCGAGCACCTGCCCGACGGTGGTGGGCTTCATGTTGCCGTGACCCTGAATATAGCCGCGAAACGCGCTCGTGAGACACACGAGCAGCACCGCGGGGGCGAGAGCCCGCACGCACTGCGTGACCTCCACCTGAGATACGAGGATGTCTGCCATCTCGGTGGGGAAGAGCAGCATGAGCGCCGAGAGCACCAGACCGATGATAAAGAGCGACCAGGTGGCCACGCGAAAGGTGCGCCGCGCCTGCATGGGACGCGAGAGCGTGTTCGCCTCGGCTATCATGCGCGAGAGCGCCACGGGCAGACCGGCCGTGGCCAGGGTCAGGAAGAAATTATAGACGTTATACGCCGAGAGGAAAAGGGCATAGCCATCGTCCCCCAGGATGTTCTTGATGGGTATCT
>CAYNMN010000005.1:0-17410 GCA_964398305.1 uncultured Oscillospiraceae bacterium | reverse complement strand
GCCGTCAGAATGGCCGCGCCGTGGAGATAGTTCTGTTTTTTGGGTTCGGACAAAACGAGCCCCCCAGTCAGGATAGAATTACCGTTTGCATACTCTACACCAAAACTATGAAAAAATCAAGGGAACGATTACCGTTCCCTTGATAATACGCTTTATTCGGCGTTTTATTTGTTTCTTACGCTGTCGATGTGGGCGGTGAGGTCGAGCATCTTGCTCGAGAAGCCCCACTCGTTGTCGTACCAGGCGATCAGCTTGAAGAAGTGATCGTTGAGACCGATGCCCGCTCTCGCGTCGAAGATGGAGGTGTGAGCGTCGGTGCGGAAGTCGGAGGAGACGACCTCGTCGTCGACATACTCCACAACGCCCTTCATGGCGCCCTCGGACGCGGCCTTGACGGCGGCGCAGATCTCGTCATAGGTGCAGGATTTCTCGAGACGGCAGGTGAGGTCGACTATGGAGACGTCGGCGCTCGGAATACGCATGCTCATGCCGGTCAGCTTGCCGGACAGAGAGGGGATGACCTTGCCAACGGCCTTGGCGGCGCCGGTGGTGGAGGGGATGATGTTGCCGAACACGGAGCGGGAGAGACGCCAGTTCTTCTTGGAGAAGCCGTCCACCACGCTCTGAGTGGCTGTGCCGGCGTGTACGGTGGTCATCAGACCCTCGACTATGCCGAAGCTGTCGTTGACGATCTTGGCGAGGGGGGCGAGACAGTTGGTGGTGCAGGAGGCGTTGGAAACGACGTTGATGTCGGGGGTGTACTCGTCAAGGTTCACGCCGCACACGAACATCCTCGTGTCGTCCTTGGACGGGCCGGAGAGCACCACGACCTTGGCGCCGGCGTCCAGGTGGGGCTGCGCGGACTCCTTGGTGAGGAACTTGCCGGTGCACTCGAGAACGTAATCGACGCCCAGCTCCTTCCAGGGGAGGAGGGAGGGGTCGCGGGAGCTGAGGAGCTTCACGCGCTTGCCGTTGACGATCAGGGCGGGATCGGCGTTGTCGAACTCCACGGTGCCGTCGAAGCGGCCGTGGACGGAATCATACTTGCAGGCGTAGGCCAGCTGCTCGGGGGTCTTATCGGGGGCGTTGATCGCGACTATGTCGAAATCGTCGCGGACAATGCCGGCGCGGAAAACAAGGCGGCCTATGCGGCCAAATCCGTTTACTGCTGCTTTGATGCTCATTAAAAGATACCTCCATGTGGTTTATATATTTTGCTTTGCCTTCTGCGGCTATTCTATAACACATTCCCGAAAATTTCAATACCCATTTGCAATATTATAAACGTTTCATACATTTATTCTGCCCCGTATGACGCCGCTCACGGTTATTTTGGAGCGCGCCGCGCAATATAAGAGCGGATCTGGCGCGGGTTTCGATACAAAAATCGACACGGTTCGACAAAATTGATTGAAAATCCGCAGGGGCTCTGATATTATACAAGTGCCTATATACTGCTGACAGATCACAGGGGGTGCGTCATGGAAAACGGAGCAAAATCTCTTTCATCGCTGTTTTCTCTATCCAGAGAGCCGGTAGTGGGCGTGCAATTCGGAAAAATACTTTTTATGAACCCGGCGGCAGTGAGCGCGCTGGGGCGGGACGCCACGGGCCGGCCGGCCGGGGAGCTGTTGCCGGAGCATATGCTAAGAGCGCAGTCCCAGAGCTTTGTTTGCACTGCTGTGGTGGCGGACAGGCGCGCCGCGGTCTCCGCCGTTACTCTTGAGGGCGTGCGGGTCTTTATGCTCACGATCCAGCGCTCCGCGCAGAGAAAGACCGAGCAGCGCAGCTCTGTTTCGCTGCAGATCCGCACGGCGCTTGCCAATGTTAAGCTCGCCACCGACCGCATGAACTCCGTCTGCGCGGACTCGTCCGATCCGCGGCTGGAGGACTGCGCCATGGTGCTTGACCACAGCTATCATGAGCTGCGCCGTCTGCTGTTCAACGTCTCGGCGGCGGACGCCATCGAGAAGGGCGAGCTGCCGCTGTCGACCTCGGTGATAGACCTCGCGGCCAAGGTGCGCGACCTCGTCGAGCTTTGCGCCGTGTTTGCCGGGGAGAAGGGGATCAGGCTCGATTTTGAGCCGCAGACCGGCTCCGTGCCGGCGCTGGTGGACGAGCCGCTCATAGAGCAGCTTCTGCTCAACCTTATCGTCAACAGTCTGCAGCACGTTGAAAAGGGCGGAAGGATACACGTTGAGCTCGCAGAGAGCGTCGGCAGCGTTGTGCTCTCTGTCGACGATAACGGCTGCGGCATTGCGCCGGATGTGCTCTCCACGGTGTTTTGCCGTTGGCGGCAGGACATGACTCTGTCCGAGGCCGCGTCGGGCGCCGGCGTGGGTCTGGCCGTGGCGAAGGGCATAGCCGAGATGCACGGCGGGGCGCTGATAATAGAAAGCCGCGTCGGCAAGGGCACGAATGTCCGCGTCATGCTGCCCACGGGAGTAGACGGTATGGAGCCGTTCGGATTCCGCGCCCCGACCGAGCGCTACGGCTCCTGCGGGGCGGATACGGTTTTGACCTATCTCTCCACCTGGCTCGGCGCGGAGGAGTACCGCAGGAAATATGATGATTAGAGGTCTTGATAATTGCGTCTTGACAAGTATCTGAAGGTATCGCGAATAATTAAGCGCCGGAGCGTGGCCAACGAGGCCTGCGACGGCGGCAGGGTCTCCGTGGGCGGGAGAACCGTGAAGGCGTCCTATGACGTCAGGATCGGCGACGTGCTGGAGATCGCTCTCGGGGCGCGCACCCTGCGGGTGCAGGTCGTCTCCGTGGATGAGCACGCCTCGAAATCCGACGCTCCGGCGATGTATAAGGAGCTGTGACGCTGGTCGGCCCAAAACCATAGCAAAAAAACACCGAAAACGCCTGTGAATAACATACAAACGACCGGACAAGCCCTTGCCAAGGCGGGGGCTTGTCTGTTATAATACCGGAGAGCTTTTGTACTCGCAAATAAGGAAAGGGGTCAATAACAATGATAGTTATCTATGCGTCCAATTCCGGCTATACGGCCCAGTACGCCAAGCTGCTTGCCAAGGCGCTCGACGTTCCGGCATATAACGTCCAGTCCATTCCCGCCTGCCATAAGGGCGCGGACGTTATCTTTCTCGGCTGGCTGATGGCCGGCAGCGTGGTGGGCTATAAGAAGGCCGCGTCCTTCTGCAAGGTCAAGGCGGTCGTCGGCGTCGGCATGAGCCCTGAGACCCCCGAAATGGCCGAGGGGCTGCGCGCGAAGATGAAGGTCTGCTCCTGCGTTCCGGTCTGGTATCTCCAGGGCGGCTACGATATCAACAAGCTCAAGGGGCCCTTCAAGCTCATCATGAAGCTCAAGGGCAAGGAGATCCTCGCAAGACTTGAGAGCAAGAGCGACAGGACGCCCGACGAGGAGGCCACCTACAAAATGGTCACTCAGGGCTACAGCGTGGTCTCCGAGGAGAAGATCGCCCCCGTCGTCGCCTGGGCGAAGAAATAAGCGAAGCATAAACATAACGATAAACGGACGCATCGAAGGATGCGCCCGTTTTGTGTTATATATGAGCTCTTACTCGACCATATACTTTTTGATGTCCTCGCTGACCGTGTCGGGGTCTGCCGTCATGGTAATGGTGAAGCGTATGCCCTCCTTCTCGGCGAAGGTGTTGAGCCAGTCGATGAAGTCGGTAACGTCCTTTTCGGTGGAGGCGTTGAACATCTTGTGGAAGTTGTCGATAAAGATGTGGGAGATATCATAGTTGCCGCTGCGCAGGCCGGAGATAAAGCCCTTCATGAACTCGAAGGTGCCGATCTCATAGTCGCCGGCGTGGATGAGGCGAGCCTGATAGGGGATGTCATAGGTGAGGTTCTTGTCCTTCTCGATGCATATGACGTCGCCGTGCTCCTCATCGACCGATCTGCTGACCATGTCCACCAGCTTCTTGGTCTTGCCGGAGCCCTTCAGGCCCACGATTACCTTGACCATATTTAGACCACTCCTCTACGTTTATTGTCGGGACATACCTGCCCCGTTTCCTTATGGAAACAGCTTACCACCTTTCCGCCGACAGTTCAACGGAAAAAAATAAAATTCAAATAAAGTTCACGCTTGCTCGCAGCCGGGCTTGCCCAGCATACGGAACATGGTTTTCTTATACGCCTCGACTCCCGGCTGGTCGAAGGGGTTGACGCCGGACATATAGCCCGACACGGCGCAGGCGAGCTCGAAGAACGTCACGAGCTCCGCAAAGCCCTTTTCGTCGCGCCTTTCAACGCTCACGCCCATATTCGGAACGCCGCCGGCGATATGCGCCGCCTTCACGGCCTCGCGGGCTGTGCGGCACACGTCGGAGAGGTCGCGCCCGGCGAGATAGTTGAGAGCGTCGGGATCCGCCATGGTGAAGGGCACGGGGAACCTCGTCAGGCTCTCCTCGAAGGATACGACGGTCTCCATCAGAGTGCGCGGGCCGTCCTGAACATACTGTCCCATCGAGTGCAGATCGGCCGTATATTCGAGCGAGGCGGGGAATATGCCGATGCCGTTCTTGCCCTCGGACTCGCCGAAGAGCTGCTTCCACCACTCGCCCATAAACCGGAAGGAGGGCTCGTAGCAGGCGAGAAGCTCCACGCCGCAGCCGCGGCCGTATAGCTGCTGACGCGCGGCGGCATATTGCCAAGCGGGGTTTTCGGGGCTGCGCAGGTCAAGCGTCTCAAGGTGCTTCGCCGCAGCTTCAAGGACGGTCTGGACGTCTATTCCGGCCACGGCCATCGGCAGCAGGCCGACGGCGGAGAGGACGCTGTATCTCCCGCCGACGTCGTCGGGCACCGTGAAGCGGTCCCAGCCCTCGGAGAAGGCCGTGTCGTGCAGCGCGCCGCGATTGGCGTCCGTTGTCGCGAAGATGTGGTTTCTCGCCGCGGCGCCGTATTTTTTCTCGAGCAGAGCGCGGATTATCCGGAAGGAGACCGCAGGCTCAAGCGTCGTGCCGGATTTTGAGACCACGTTCACATCGAAATCGCTGTCACCCAGCCGTTCGAGCACGCCGTTGAGATAGTCGGGCGAGAGACCGTTGCCGATGAATAATATCTCGGGATCATCGGGGCCGCGCACGGGGCGCAGCAGCTCTATTGCGCCGCGCGCTCCGAGATACGAGCCGCCTATGCCGACGACGACGAGCGCCGACGAGCGGGAGCGTATCTCCTCCGCCGCGCTCGTGACCTGCCTGAGCTCGCCGGAAAGCATCCGCTGCGGCAGCTCCAGCCAGCCCGTGAAATCCGCGCCGGCTCCGCTGCGCTCTGTGAGAGTGCGGTGAGCCTCGGCCGCGGCGGCAAAATCCGGGCCCGCGGCGTCAAGGAACTGCACTGCCCCTGATAGATCGACCTTAATCATTTTTTCTTTTCCTTTTCGTAATTGTAAACCGGCGATCGCTCGCCGATCAGGATGCAGGTATTATACTACAAAACCATAATAATTCAAGAAAAACCTGCCAATTACGCCCGCCGGTGGGGGACGTGTGGGGGGATGGCACGCCAAAACCCGGCGCGGGTGGGGGTTTTAGTCGAATGCGATCATCGAAAGCAGTCTCAGGAAGATGCCGGGCACGCCGAGCCTTGCCACGTCGCTGCCGGCGCAGATGGTCACCTCGCGCAGCTCCGCTCCGCCGGAATAGACCGTGAGCTTTCCGAGCGCGTCCCCCGCGCTCACGGGCGCGTCAACGCTCTCCGGCAGATCCACGGCCCAGCTGAGATCCTTTGCATCGGACTTGGGCAGCAGCAGCGCCTCGGGCCCGGAGTAGACCGGCTGCACGCTGTCGGCCTCGCCGAGCGCCACGGCGACCGGCGGCAGAGCGGAGCCGTCCCGCAGGGGGCAGAGCGCATAGCTTGCGAAGCCATAATTGAGGAGCGTCCTGGCGTCCTCGTTGCGCTTTTCAATGCTCTCGCCGTGCATTATCACCGCGATGTATTCCACGCCGTCGCGCTCCGCCGTGGCCGACAGGCAGTACATGGCGCTGAGCGTATAGCCGGTCTTCAGCCCCGTGCAGCCCTCGTAATAGCGCACGAGCTTGTTGGTGTTGGTGAGCTCGGACTTGCCGTCTCTCACGCTGTCCATCCATATGGTGGTGTATTCCTTGATCCAGTCGTGGCTCATGAGAGCGCGGCTCATAACGGCTATGTCATAGGCGCTTGTATAGTGCTTGGGGTCGTCGTTCAGCCCCGTGCAGTTTTTGAAGCTGGTATCCTCGAGCCCGAGCTCCGCCGCCCTCGCGTTCATCCTCGCGGCGAAGGCCTCCTCCGAGCCGCTCAGGTGCTCGGCCATGGCGACGGCACAGTCGTTTGCGGAGACCAACGCGATGCACTTAATCATATCCGAGACCGATAGCTGCTCGCCCTCCTCAAGCCATATCTGGCTGCCGCCCATCGAGGAAGCGCGGGCGCTGCCGGTTACCATGTCGTCGAGCGCTATCTCGCCGTTATCCACGGCCTCCGCGATCAGCAGCAGCGTCATCACCTTGGTGACCGAGGCGGGCGGCAGACGCTCGTGCGCGTTTTTGGCGTATATCAGCGTCCCGGTGGTCTTTTCCATCAGCACGGCCGAGGGAGAGAAGAGCGTTAGCGTGTCCTCGCCCACAAGCGCCTCGGCGGCGAGCGCCGCGGGGGAGAGCGTGAGCAGGAGCAGAATGGCAAGGGCGATCGAGAGCAGCTTTTTCATGGCGATACCTCCAGATGGGCTTTTTGATATAAGCCTATGCGGTGCGCGCGGGGGAAATACCCCGGCGCGGCGCAGCGGAGTGACGCGGAGCCTGTGCCGAAGGGTCGGCAAGGTAGACAGAAATTATGAGTTATTCATCCCGAAATTGCATACATCCGAAGCGGCCACGCAAATCCAAATCCCCATTTATCAAGGTTTCGAACATTTTGAACAGGGTTATCAACATCGGTTTACGTCGAGTTATGTCATAAAATATTCATAAGTCAGTTGACATAACAACATTTTTTTGAAAACGGGCGGTTTTCGTGTTGACGCGGGGGGAGGCGGCGGTTAGAATGTAGAAAAAAGGATGAGAGAGGTCTGACGGGTGAAAAATTTCGGAGGGGACAAAAAATATCTGTACTGGGGCGTCACGGCGTTTTGCGTTATAGCGGCGTCCATACTGCTCTATCTCCTCATAGCCGACTGGAAGGATGTTCGCGCGGGGCTCGTTAAGATCTCGGAGATACTCAGCCCGTTTATTTGGGGCATGGTGATCGCCTATCTTCTGCGCCCGTTTTTGCGTTTCTTCCATGAGCATTTCACGAATGCCGTGTCGGCGCGGCTGTTCCCGAAAAAGGCGCACCGCGCCGCCCGTTTCAGCCGCGGCCTCGCCGTGGCGCTCTCGGAGATTTCTCTGCTGCTCATCGTCATATTGCTGCTGCGTCTCGTGCTGCCGCAGCTCGTTGCGAGCATAGAGAGCATAATACTCAACAGCGGTAGCTATTATGACACAATAGTGGGCTGGGGCGAGCGCTTCCTCAACGACTATCCGCAGGTCGAGCAGATCTTCGTCAACCTCCTCGGCGAGACCTCGGAGAGTGCCATAAGCTGGGCGCAGGGCACTCTGATGCCGCGCCTGACCTCGCTTTTGACCGATATCACCAGCGGCGTGGTCTATGTTGTCCGCGGCGTCTACTATGTGGTCATCGGCATAATCGCCTCGGTCTACATCCTCTTCAACAAGGAGAAGGTGGCGACGGGAGCGAAAAAGCTGCTCTACTCCGTCGTCTCGCTGCCGAGGGCTGAAAAGATACTTTCCGCCGTGCGCTTTTCAGACGGGATATTCATGAGCTTCGTCTCCGGCAAGCTGCTTGACAGCGCCATAATCGGCGTGCTGTGCTATGTGTGCTGTCTGATAATGAACATGCCCTACGCGATACTCGTATCGGTCATCGTGGGCGTCACCAACGTGATCCCGTTCTTCGGCCCGTTCATCGGCGCTATTCCGGCGACCTTCATAATTCTGATGAACGAGCCCATCAAGGCGCTGGAGTTCGTGCTGTTCATCATTCTCCTTCAGCAGTTCGACGGCAACATTCTCGGCCCGAAGATACTCGGCGGCTCCACGGGCATAAACGGCTTCTGGGTGATGTTCTCAATAATCGTCGGCGCGGGGATGTTCGGCTTCGCCGGGATGCTGCTGGGCGTGCCGGTCTTTGTCGTGATCTATACCGGCCTGCAGCGCCTTTTGGAGCGGAGTCTTAAAAAAAGCGGCCTCCCGACGGAGACCGCAAGCTACAGCAATCTGCACCATATTGACCCTGAAACGCGGCAGTGCGTGCCGAGTCCGCCGGAGCCGGACGCCGAGGGGCGCCGCGCCGCGCGGCAGGCCATTCGCCGGAAAAAGCGCGCAGGGCGGCAGGAGAACGACGCGACGACGGAGAACGAGCCGACGGAGAACGAGCCGACGGAGAAAGATGACGACACTCAGCGGTGAGCGAGAGTCTCCCTTGCCTCCTTGAGCGCGCGGCAGAAGGCGTCGAGCTCCTCCGCCGTTGTGAAGCGCGAGAGACCCAGCCGCAGCGCGCCGTCGATAACGCCGGCCGGCAGACCCATCGCCTCAAGAACATGGCTCCGCCCGCCCTTTTTGCAGGCGGAGCTTTTCGACACGAATATTCCCCGCGCCTCGAGGAAGTTCATCAGCACCTCGCTGCGGTAGCCGGGGAGGGATATGCTCAGTATCTGCGGCGCTCCGCCGCCGATTACGAGCAGGCCGGGGTTTTCGGATACGAGTCTGCCGGCGGTCTCCGCGCGCAGGCGCGCCATGCGCTCCGTGCTCTCGCCGAATGTACTCGCTGCCGCCTCGCAGGCCGCGCCGAAGGCGGCTATCAGCGGCAGGGATTCCGTGCCGGCGCGGCGTCCGTCCTCCTGCCCGCCGCCGAGGATATAGGGCTTTAATCTCACGCCGGAGCGTATCCAGAGCGCGCCTATGCCCTTGGGCGCGTGAATTTTATGCCCGGATATGCTTATCATATCTGCGCCGAGGGCTTTGGACGTGAAGGGCAGCTTCATAAAGCCCTGCACGGCGTCGGTATGCAGCAGCGCGCGGGAATCCGCGGCCCTCAGCGCCCTTGAGACGCCGGCAATATCCGTCACCGCGCCGACCTCGTTGTTCACGAGCATCAGACTCACGAGTACGGTGTCGCTCCGCAGAGCGGATACGACGTCCTCCACCCTTATCGCGCCGGTCTTGTCGGGCGAGAGGCGAGTCACCTCGAAGCCCTCGCCCTCGAGATAGTCGAGCGATTTTCTCGCGGCGTCATGCTCCACGGCGGAGCTTATAACATGCCTGCCGACTCGGCTCATGCTCTCCGCGCCGCGGATTATCGCCCAGTTGTCCGCCTCCGAGCCGCAGGAGGTGAAAACGAGCTCCTTTACATCGCAGCCGAGCGCGGCGCAGACCTGCTTCCTTGCGCTCTCGAGCGCGGCCCTGGCCTCGCGCCCCTTCGTGTGCGTGGAGGAGGGGTTGCCGTAGGCTTCGGTCATCATTTTATAAGCGGCGTCCGCCGCCTCCGCGCAGACTTTGGTAGTGGCGGCGTTATCAAGATATATCTCCAAATCATTCACCCTCGAGGTCAAAATATGAAATACATTATAGACACTTTGGGCTGCAAGGTCAACCAGTATGAAACGCAGGCGATGGAGACCATGCTTCGCGCCGCCGGCCTTGAGCGGGCGGGGGAGAGCGAGACGGCGGACGTCGTCATTGTCAACACCTGCGCGGTCACGGCGGAGAGCGGGCGCAAGTCGCGTCAGGCGGTGCGGAGGCTGATGGACGCCAACCCCGGCGCGCTGAGCGTGGTGTGCGGCTGCTGGGCGCAGGTGGACGCGGAGACCGCCCGCTCGCTCGGCGCGGACATGATATGCGGCAGCGGAGACAGGGAAAAGCTGGTGGGGGAGATCCTCTCCGAGCTCGGCGAGCGCCGCGCTCTCGTGGATGTGGACAGGCCCTTCGAGCGGCGCGAGTTCGAGCTGCTGCCCGCCGGCGCCTTCGAGGGCCACGCGAGGGCGTATCTAAAAATAGAGGACGGCTGCCAGAATTTCTGCACCTACTGCATCATCCCCTATGCCCGCGGGCGCGTGCGCTCGCTTCCGATGCAGAGCGCGGCGGAGCAGGCGCGGGAGCTGCAAGAGCGCGGCTACCGCGAGCTCGTGCTCACGGGGATCGAGATCGCCTCCTATGGCAGCGACCTGCCGGAGAAGCCGACGCTTGCCGACGTGATCTGCGCCATAGCCGACGCCGCTCCCGGGGTGAGACTGCGTCTCGGCTCGATAGAGCCTACGGTGATAACCGAGGACTTCTGCCGCCGGACAGCCGGTACGGGCAGCGTCTGCCCGCATTTCCACCTCTCGCTGCAATCCGGCTGCGACAGGACGCTCAAGGCGATGAACAGGAAGTACGACACGGCGGAGTTTTTCGCCGTGACGGAGCTGTTGCGCCGGTATTTCCCGCACTGTGCCGTCACCGGCGACCTTATCGCGGGTTTTCCCGGGGAAACCGAGGACGACCACGCCCAGACTCTGGAGTTCATAAAAAAATGCGCCTTTGCTGCGCTGCATGTTTTCCCGTATTCCCGCCGTCCCGGAACCCCTGCCGATAAGCTCCCCGGGCAGCTCACGCGTGCGGTGAAGTCCAGTCGCGCCGCTCAGGCGCAGGCCGCTGCGGAAGAGACGAGGCAGGAGTATCTGCGCTCCTGCGTGGGCATGAAGCTGCCCGTAATATTCGAGCGGTGCGAGGAGGGGCGCTCCTTTGGCCACGCGGATAACTACACGCTTGTGTCCGTCGCGGGCGAAAGACCCCGGTTTGTTGTGGAAAGTGTTGAAATCACCGGCACTTCCGGCCAAATGCTTGTGGGGCTTACTGTTTGACGTTCTCCCCGCGGCGGCATATAATCAATGTATTGACAAATAATTATCGGGAAGTGCGGATCATGACGGATAGAGTATATAATTTTTCTGCCGGGCCGGGGGTCATGCCCGAGAGCGTGCTCGAAAAGGCGCGCGGCGAGCTTATGAACTGGCAAGGCTGCGGCATGTCCGTTATGGAAATGAGCCACCGGGGCGCGCAGTTCGCGGAGATCCTTGCCGACACAAAGGGGCGCATGAGAAAGCTGCTCAATATCCCGGAAAAATATGAGATACTCTTTATGCAGGGCGGGGCGACCGCTCAGTTTGCCGCCGTGCCGCTCAACCTTATGCGCGGCGGCTGCGCGGAGTATGCCGTTACGGGTAACTTCTCCGGTATAGCGGCCGGAGAGGCGCGCAAATACGGCTCGGTGCATATCTCCGCCGACATGCGGGACGGCGATTACAGCGCCGTGCCGTCCCAGCGGGAGCTCGAGCTTCTGCGCGGCGCCTCATATTTCCACTACTGCGCCAATAATACCATCTTCGGCACGGCCTGGGATTATGTGCCGGAGACCGACGGCGCGGCGCTCGTTTGCGACATGTCCTCGGAGATCATGAGCCACCCGATCGACGTCTCCCGCTACGCCCTCATTTATGCCGGCGCGCAGAAGAATATGGCGCCTGCGGGGCTCACGGTCGTGATCATCGACAGGAGCTTTGCCGGGCATGAGGCGGAGAACACCCCGCAGATACTCTCGTATGAGAAAATGATTGCAAAGGATTCCATGCTCAACACCCCGCCGTGCTGGTGCATATATATGCTCGGGCTCACGCTCGAGTGGGTGGAGAAGCAGGGGGGCTTGCGCGCCATGGATGAGCTGCGCCGCGAGCGCTCGTCGCTTGTCTACGACGTGCTGGACAGCTCCCGCCTGTATAAGGCGCACGCGCAGAGCGGCAGCCGCTCGCGCATGAACGTCACCTTCCGCACCCCCAGCGACGAGCTTGACGCCGAATTTGTAAAAGAGGCCGGAGAGCTCGGGCTCGTCGGACTGAAGGGGCACAGGCTCACGGGCGGCATCCGCGCCTCCCTCTACAACGCCATGCCGATAGGCGGCGCGCGCGCTCTGGCGCAGTACATGAAGAAATTTGAGGTAGAGCACCATGTTTAAGATACGCACGATGAACACCATTTCGCCGCTCGGCACGGGCCTGCTCGAGGAAAAGGGCTGCGCCGTGGGCGCGGATATCGACAGGCCGGACGCGCTGCTTCTCCGCTCGGCCGACCTGCATTCCATGGAGCCGTGGCCGGAGCTTTTGTGCATAGGCAGAGCCGGCGCCGGCACGAACAACATCCCCGTGGACGAGTGCTCAAGGCACGGAATAGTGGTGTTCAACGCGCCCGGAGCCAATGCCGAGGCGGTAAAGGAGCTTGAGCTCTGCGAGCTCGTGATGGCGTCGCGCGACGTTATCGGCAGCATCGACTGGGTGCGCTCGATAGCGAACGAGGGCGACGAGATCCCGGCGATGGTGGAGCGCGGCAAGTCCTCCTTCGCCGGCCCCGAGCTCATGGGCAAGTCGCTCGGAGTGATCGGTCTCGGCGCCACCGGGGCGCTCGTGGCGAACGCCGCCGTCGATCTCGGCATGAGAGTCTGCGGCTTCGACCCCTATATGTCCGTGGACGCCGCATGGGTGCTCTCGCGCGAGGTGAGTCACGCCGACGATCTCGACATCATTTTGCGCGGCAGCGATTATATCAGCATCAATATACCCTACACCCCCGAGACGCACCACATGATAGACGCCGCCGCGATTGGCAGGATGAAGCAGGGCGTGAGGATAATCAACGAATCCCGCGCCGAGGTCGTCGATGACGATGCCATGCTCGCCGGCATAGACAACGGCAGGGTGGGGAGATATGTCACCGACTTCCCGAACTCCAAGCTCATCGGCGTGCCGAATGTCATCTGCATGCCGCATCTCGGCGCCTGCACGCCGGAGAGCGAGGAGAAGTGCGCGGTGATGGCGGCCAGGGAGATATACGATTATCTCGCAAACGGCAACATCCGCAACTCCGTAAATCTGCCGAACGCGGCGCTTGACCGCATGGGCGTGTGCCGCGTGTGCGTCCTGCATGAAAACGTGCCGAATATGATCAACAGCTTCCTCGACATCATCGGGACCGAGGAGGTCAATATAGAGCACATGATAAACAAGGCCCGTGGCGGCTATGCCTATACGATCATGGATCTCGGCAGCCCGCTGCCCACGGACGCGGGTGAGCGCATACTCGCGGGAGAGCACGTTCTGCGTGTGCGGGTGCTGACCTGAGAAATTTACCAAAAGTTAACTGATTTAGTTTGGATAATGTGCTAAACTGACAGAGTGATTAAAAAGCCGGTGCTGTCCGTGAAAAAACGGGCCGAAAAGACAATTCAAAACGAGCAGCCCAAAAGGCGTGAGGTGCCGGTCATAAAGGCCGACCCCGCCGTGGGTCTGACCGAGCCGGAGGCTGGCGAACGTGCTGCCGCCGGCTGGTCTAATGCGCCCATCGACCCTCCGGGCAAGACGGTAAGGCAGATCGTCCTTTCCAATATCTTCACATACTTCAATATGCTCTTTGTGTTCTTTGCCGTATGCGTCCTCGTCGCCGGCGGGTCGTGGCAGAACATGATGTTCCTCGGCATCATCATCGCCAACACCGCCATCGGCATAGTGCAGGAGCTGCGCAGCAAGCGCACGCTCGATAAGCTCACGCTGCTCACAGCGCCCAAGGGCACCGTTATTCGCGAGGGGCGCGAGCTTTCCATAGCCACGGCGGATATGGTGCGCGACGATATCGTCGTGTTTTCCGCCGGCAGCCAGATATTTGCCGACGCCGTTGTTGTTATGGGCGAGTGCAGCGTGAACGAGGCGCTCATTACGGGCGAGGCGGACGAGATAAAAAAGACTGTCGGGAAGGGTCTCCTCTCCGGCAGCTTTGTAGTATCCGGCGAATGCCGCGCGCGGCTGGCGAATGTAGGCGCGGACTCATATGCGAGCAAGCTCACGCTCGAAGCGAAGAAGCAGGCGCCGCCCAAGGAATCCGAGATGATGCGCTCGCTCACGAAGCTCGTCAAGATCATCGGCGTCATGGTCGTTCCGCTCGGCGCGCTCATGGCGGTCAAGGAGATACTCTGGCTCGGGCGCGACGTATCAGCCGGCGTGGAGGCGACCGTGGGCTCGCTCATCGGCATGATACCCGAGGGGCTCTACCTCCTGACGAGCATGGCGCTCGTCGCGGGCGTGGTGCGGCTCGCGCAGAAAAAAACGCTCGTGCACGACATGGGCTGCATCGAGACGCTCGCGCGGGTGGACGTGCTCTGTGTGGACAAGACCGGCACGGTGACTGAAAACAAGATGACCGTCGAGGACGTGGCGCTCCTCTGCCCGGACAGGTTCGTGGAGGACGACATACGCCTCATTATGTCCGACTATGTGGCCGCCATGAAGGCCGATAACGATACGATGGCGGCTCTGCGGAGGTATTTTACGGGCATCGTGAACCAGACGCCGATCAGCGCTCTGCCGTTCTCGTCCGCGAAGAAATACGGCGGCGTGAGCTTCCACGAGGATGAGACCTATCTCCTCGGCGCGCCGGACGTGCTGCTCGGGGAGCGCTACGGCGAATATGCCGAGAAGATAGACTTTTACTCCGCCAAGGGCTGCCGCGTGCTGCTCTTAGCGCTCTATGACGGCTCGCTCGACGACGAGCGCCCGACGGCGGAGCTGATGCCGCTCGCGCTCATACTTCTTGCCAACAAGATCAGAGCCGAGGCGCCGGAGACCTTCGCCTTCTTCGCGAAGCAGGGCGTCGCCATCAAGGTCATCTCCGGCGACAATGCGCTCGCGGTGTCCGAGGTCGCGGGGCGCGCCGGCATAAAGGGCGCGGAAAAGTTTGTGGACGCCCGCTCTCTCGATACCGACGCGAAGATCGCCGAGGCGATGGAGAAATATACCGTGTTCGGCAGGGTGACGCCCGACCAGAAGCGCAAGTTTGTGCGCGCGCTCAAGGCCGACGGGCACACCGTGGCCATGACGGGCGACGGCGTGAACGACGTGCTCGCGCTCAAGGAGGCGGACTGCTCGGTCGCAATGGCCTCCGGCAGCGACGCTGCAAGTCAGGTCTCGCATATCGTGCTGCTCAACTCCGACTTCGCCGCCATGCCCCATGTGGTAGCTGAGGGCAGGCGCGTAATAAACAACATCGAGCGCTCGGCCTCGCTGTTCCTCGTCAAGAACATCTTCGCCTTCACGCTCGCTGTGATATCGCTTATTTTCACTCTGCCTTATCCCGTGACGGCCGCGCAGATGTCGCTCGTGAACGCGCTGACCATCGGCATTCCGGGCTTTATCCTCGCCATGGAGCCGAACAGCCGCAGGATCACGGGGCGCTTTTTGCCGAACGTCATATACAGGGCGTTACCGGGCGGGATCACGGATGTGCTGCTGTGCATGGGCGTGATACTCTTTTGCATGGTGTTCGAGGTGGACTCCGATATGATGAGCACCATCTGCACCATCATGCTCGCCATCGTGGGGCTCATGATGGTCTACCGCACCTGCCGGCCCTTCAACCTTCTGCGCAAGGCGCTGATGGTGACTCTCAGCGTAGCCGTGGTGTTCAGCGTCCTGTTCCTCAAGGGGCTCTTCACCCTCTCGTCGCTCAACACGCCCGCCTTCATGATACTGATCGTGTTCGCCGGTCTCGCGTGGCCGGTGCTGAAGGTCGCCACGATCGCCGAGGACGCTCTGCGCGAGCGGATCAGCGCCGCGAGGAAGCGAGGCGCTCCAAAAACCGCTCCGGCAAAATGATGTCGTCGGAGGGTATCCTTTTCCAGTCGAATACTTCTGTCAGCTCGGAGGGCGTTACGCTCTCCGGGCTGTCAATAAGTCCGCACATGGCGGCGAGCTCGCCGCAGAGCTCCGGCGCCGTGAAGCGCTCCCTGAGCGTCTCCATGTTCAGATCGCCCTCGCGCTTGGACATTTTCCGTCCCTCCGGCGAAACGAGCAGCGGCGCGTGGCAGTAGTCCGGCGCCCTGCCGCCGAGAGTCTCGATGAGCCACTTCTGGCGGGGCGCGGAGGAGAGCAGATCGCGCGCGCGCACCACGCGCGTTATCCCCATCGCGGCGTCGTCCACGCTCACGGCGAGCTGATAGGCGAACACGCCGTCCGAGCGGCGGATGATGAAGTCGCCGCCGTCGCGCATGAGGTTTTCCGAAAATTCGCCGTAATGCCCGTCGATAACGGCGACAGTCCTGTCCGGCACGATCACCTTTGCCGCGGCGCGGCGACCGGTTCGTTCAAGCGCGGAGACCTCGCCGGCGCTCATCGAGCGGCAGGCGCAGCCGCCTTCGCCCCTGTCCTCGCCCGGGTGAGGCGCGGAGGCCGCGAGGCGCTGGGCGCGCGAGCAGAAGCAGGGATAGACGAGCTCCCGGCTCTTGAGCGTCTCAAACGCCTCCTCATATTGCGCCGTGCGCCGTCCCTGAGCATATGCGGCGTCCTCCGGCCAGCCCTCGTCCCAGTCGAGACCGAGCCAGCGCAGGTCGTCGGCCGCGAGACCGGCGTATTCGCTCCAGCTCCGTTCGGGGTCGAGATCCTCAAGACGGAATACCATTTCCCCGTCGAGCGACCGGACGTCCAGCCACGCGAGCAGGGAGGAGAGCATATTGCCCAGATGCAGCCTGCCGGAGGGACTTGGCGCAAAGCGGGAGCGTATTTGGCCGCCCATGGTATTCACCTCCGAAGATCAAGTGAGACAAGTATAATACTATATTTGAAAAAAAAGAAGCTTTATGTTATTATGTGTTCCAAAAGCGCACGCGAGGAGGTAAGCGCCGTGTCGAACATCACAAAAAAAGCCCTTGCGGACTCGCTGCTGCGTCTGCTCGCCGGCCGCTCGCTCGACAAGATAACCATCGGCGATATCGTTGAGGACTGCGGTGTGAACCGCCAGACCTTCTACTACCACTTTCACGACGTCTACGCCCTGATGGAATGGATATACGACGAGGAATTTGCAAAATACGCCGACTCCAGCGATATTTCGGACAACTGGGTCGTGGCGTTCCAAGAGCTGTTCGCTTATATGCGCGAAAACTCGTCGGTCGTGCTCAACGTCTACCACTCCTCCGGCTGGGAATATCTCGAGAGCTTCATCAGACGCAGGATGCGTCCCGCTGTCGACAGGCTCGTGCGCACGATGTCCGAGGGGATGGATGTGGACGAGGACGATGTGTTATTCGTCACGGACATATATATTTCCGCGGTAAAGGGCATCGCCGATACCTGGCTCAAAAACGGCATGGAGTTCGACAGGGATGGCGACGCTGACCGGCTCGTGCGCTTTGTGGACGGAAGTCTGCGCGACTCCCTTGCGAAGTTTGACAGAAAAAACAGATAAAGCGGCTGTAACCCCCGACAATTTTCCGGGAGTGTCAAAATTTTTGACATTCCCGTTTCTTTGCTTATTTCAGTTTCCCTATCCTCCGCATAGAATACGGTCAAAGGCCGTGTATG
>CAYNMN010000004.1:0-34056 GCA_964398305.1 uncultured Oscillospiraceae bacterium | reverse complement strand
CATCTCCGGCTCTATCATCCAAAACTCGGCGGCATGGCGCGCCGTGTTGGAGTTCTCGGCGCGGAAGGTGGGGCCGAAGGTGTAGACGTCGCCGAAGGCCATCGCAAAGTTTTCCGCGTTGAGCTGGCCGGAGACCGTGAGATTCGTGCCCTTGCCGAAGAAGTCCTGCGAATAATCGACCCTGCCGTCCTCGGTCCTCGGGGGGTCGTTCATGTCGAGCGTCGTGACGCGGAACATCTCGCCCGCGCCCTCGCAGTCGGAGCCCGTGATGAGCGGGGTGTGGACATATACGAAGCCCTGGCTCTGGAAAAACTCGTGGATGGCGGCGGCGGCTACGGAGCGCACGCGGAACACCGCGGAAAAGAGGTTAGTGCGCGGGCGCAGATGCTGGATCGTGCGCAAAAACTCGATAGAATGGCGCTTTTTCTGAAGCGGGTATTCGGGCGAGGAGACGCCCTCCACCGCTATCTCTGAGGCCTTGAGCTCAAAGGGCTGGCGGGCTTCGGGAGTGAGCTTGAGCGTGCCCTTTATAATCAGAGCGGCACCCACGTTCTGCCGGGCGATCTCGTCGTAATTATTCAGACCGCCCCTTTCAAAAACTACCTGGAGGCTGCTGTGGCAGGAGCCGTCGTTGAGCTCGATGAAGCCAAAATTCTTCATGTCCCTCACAGTCCGCACCCAGCCGCAGACCGTCAGCTCTCTGTCGGAGAGCGCGGCGGGGTCGGCGAATATGCCGGATATCCTTTGCCTTTTCATTTGTCGGCACCGTTCCTTTCTTCATTATTTGTTAACAGACCTCACCTTGCGGTGAGAGCCGCATTGGAGTATTATACTCACAGAGACCAAATATTTCAATACTTTTCGGAAAAGGCGATTCAATTATGGGAAAAATACTCTCTGACATGACCCAGGCCATCGGCCACACCCCGCTCGTTGAGCTCTCCCGCTTTGCCCGGGAGCGTGAGGTCGCGGGCGCGCGCGTCGTCGGCAAGCTCGAGCGGCAGAATCCCGCCGGCAGCGTGAAGGATCGCGCTGCGCTCAGTATGATCCGCGACGCCGAGGCGAGCGGACGTCTCGCCCCCGGCGGACTTATAATAGAGCCCACCAGCGGCAACACGGGCATAGGCGTCGCCGCCTGCGCCGCGGTGCTGGGCTATACGGCGGTGATAGTCATGCCCGATTCCATGAGCCCCGAGCGCATCAAGCTCATGGCGGCCTACGGCGCGGACGTTGTGCTCACTCCCGGAGCCGAGGGCATGTCCGGCGCGGTGAGGAAGGCCGAGGAGCTGCACGGCGAAAACCCGGGCAGCATAATAGCCGGACAGTTTTCCAACCCCGCCAACCCCCGCGCGCACTATCTCACCACAGGGCCGGAGATATGGGCGGACACGGACGGGCGCGTGGACGTATTTGTCGCCGGCGTCGGCACGGGCGGAACGATCACAGGCGTCGGGCGGTATCTGAAGGAGCAAAACCCGAACGTGCGCATAGTCGCCGTGGAGCCGGCGTCCTCGCCGCTGCTCTCTCAGGGACACGCCGGGCCGCATAAGCTCCAGGGCATCGGCGCGAACTTCGTGCCCGAGGCGCTTGACACCGCGATATATGACGAGGTGTTCACAGTATCCAACGAGGACGGGCTCGAGTCCATGCGCCGTCTCGCGGTGACGGAGGGGCTTCTCTGCGGCGTCACGAGCGGAGCCGCGGCCTTCGCCGCCTGTGAGATCGCAAAGAGGCCGGAGATGCGCGGAAAGCTCATAGTCTGCCTCCTGCCCGACAGCGGCGAGAGATACCTGAGCATAATGTAACGGAGGACGAAATGAAGGAACTCATGCTTATCATCAACCCCGTCGCGGGGCGCGGAATGTATAAGCTCGGCTTTGCCGAGGCGCTCGAAACGCTCAGCGCGGGAGGCTGGCGCACAACGCTTTTCTATTCCACGCACGCCGGTGAGCCCGCGGAATTCGCGCAGGCCCACGCAAAGGATTTCGACGGCGTCGCCTGCATCGGAGGGGACGGCACGCTCTCCGACGTTGTGGGCGGGCTGATGCGCGCGGGACTGAGCGCCCCGCCGCTGGTGGGCTATTTCCCGCTCGGCACGGCGAACGACGTCGCCACAACGCTCAAGCTGCCGAAGAACGACCCCTCTGCCGCCGCCCGCACGATGGTCGGCGGAGTCCCGACGCCGTGGGATGTCGGCAAACTCGGCGAGAGCGACTATTTTACCTATGTCGCGGCCTTCGGCGCGTTCACGGACGTGAGCTATGAGACGTCGCAGCAGTCCAAGCAGACGCTCGGCCACCTCGCGTACCTGCTTGAGGGCATGAACCGCCTGCCCCGACTGCCGCATTACAGAGCCCGCGTGGAGCTCGACGGCGGCCGCGCGTTCGAGGGGGACTATATCTTCGGCGCGCTCACCAACTCCACCTCCGTGGGCGGGCTCGTGAAGCTCGACTCCAATAAGGTCGCGCTCGACGACGGGCTCTTTGAGCTTTCGCTCATCCGTTACCCCGCCAACATCGCGGAGCTGAGCGCGCTGATGAGCGAGGTGGCCACAAAGGAATACGAGGGCGAGTATCTCACCATCACGGAGACGAGCAGAGCGCGCTTCATCTTCGGCGACGACGTGCCCTGGACACGCGATGGCGAGGCCGGCGGATCGTTTTCGGACGTCACGGCCGTCAACTGCGCCCGCGCGATCAGCGTTTTGGCCTGAGAGCTCCCCAGAAGCCACTTTCTTACAATATTCAGATTGGTTATTTATTTGCCAGATGGCAAAAAATATAACCGAACTCAGATACCCCAAAGTTTCATAACGGCGTCTTTGGTTGCAAAAGGCGTCGAATCGTGGTGATAGGTGAAACTATCTGTCAATTTATGGAAACAAAAGCACGAGCTGCCGCACCGCTTTGTAACAGACGGGACGGAAGGGGCGCAGGAGCACGAAAAAGGCCCGCCGTATTGCCGGCGGGCCTTGTTTCGGTGTTGTAAAATTACACTGCGCGGGTGACCTTGCCGCTGCGGAGGCAGCGGGTGCACACATAAACGTGCTTCGGACTTCCGTCCACGATGGCCTTTACGCGCTTGACGTTGGGCTTCCAGGTGCGGTTGGAGCGCCTGTGAGAGTGACTGACCTGAATACCAAAGGTCATACCCTTGCCGCAAAATTCACATTTCGCCAATGAGAAGCACCTCCTGTCTTGCTCTTTTTGTGAACAGCTTTACAATAATAGCATCACCCGGCCGTAATTGCAAGATGATTTTTGTTGTTTTTTCGGCTTTTTCCGCCGAAGAGGCTAAAAGCATTGCCAAAAACGCTCTGAGTGGTTAAAATGGTATATCGGCAAAAGGAAGGCGGTAACGCTGTATGAAGGAAAAATACACCGTAAAGCTCAGCTCCATCGTCGCGGAGCAGGAGCTCGAGATCATAAACAGGGCCTCGGACTATGACGAGGCGCTCATCAGGACGGCGGACGTCAACCGTCCTGCGCTGCAGCTCGCGGGTTTTTATAACTACTTTGACCCCAAGCGCCTGCAGCTAATGGGACGTGTTGAGAGCACCTATCTCGAATCGCTGTCCGAGGATAAGCGCCGCCGCGCGCTCGAAAATCTGATGACCTTCGACATCGCGGGGCTCATAGTCTGCCACGGGATGCAGCCGTTTCCCGAGTGCGTGGAGATGGCGAGGAAATATGACCGCACGCTTCTGAAAACGAATGAGGACACCTCCACCTTCATGGCCGACCTCATCGGCTCGCTGCGCAACCATCTCGCCCCGCGCTTCACCTGCCACGGCGTGCTCGTGGAGGTATACGGCGAGGGTCTGCTCATTACCGGCGACTCCGGCATAGGCAAGAGCGAGACCGCGCTCGAGCTCATCAAGCGCGGACACAGGCTCGTTGCCGACGACGCCGTGGAGATCCGCCGCGTCTCGCGTCAGACTCTGATCGGCACTGCGCCGGAGATGATACGTTATTATATGGAGCTGCGCGGTATCGGAGTTATCGACGCGCGCCATATCTACGGCATCGGCGCCGTGAAGCCCGAGGGCAACATTGATCTCGTCGTGCATTTCGAGCAGTGGGACGACGAAAAGGCCTACGACCGGCTCGGGCTTGAGACGGAATACGAGGATATGCTCGGCGTGCATGTGCCGAAGGCGACGATCCCCGTGCGCCCCGGGCGCAACCTCGCCGTCATTCTTGAGCTTGCTGCCATGAACAACCGCCAGAAGAAGATGGGCTTCAACGCCGCCCAGACCCTCGCCGACGACCACGATCGTTTTGTGGATAACGGAAAAAGGTTTTAAGGAGTGCCGATGAGCAATATCGAGACCGCTATCAATGAGCTGCGCCGCGCCCTGCCGGTGCTTGAGCTGCGCGAGAGCGAGCCCATGAGCGCCCACTGCTCCTTCCGCATCGGCGGGAGTGTGCGCGCGATGCTGCTGCCGTCCTCGGCCGCAGAGCTCGCCGCCGCGCTGGAGACCCTTGCGCGCATGGGCGTCGAGCCGCTCGTGTTTGGGCGCTGCACGAACCTGCTCGTCACGGACGCGCCCATAGAGCGCGTCGCCGTGAAGCTTGACGAGGGCATGAGCGAGATAGAACAGACGTCCGAAACGGAGCTCTATGCCGGCGCGGGCGCGCCGCTCGCGCGCATAGCCCAAAGGGCGCAGAGTCTCGGCCTTGCGGGGCTGGAGTTCGCCGCCGGCATCCCCGGCAGCCTCGGCGGGGCGGTCTCCATGAACGCGGGAGCCTACGGCGGCGAGATGAAGGACGTTCTCGCGCGGGCGGACTATCTCACGGCGGCGGGCGTGTCCGGACAGCGGAGCGGCGCGGAGCTGGAGCTTTCCTACCGCCGCAGCGCCTTCACGGGGACGGACGGGATAATCACCGGCGCGCTGCTGCGCCTTACCCCCGGCGACCCCGAGACCATCGGCGCGCGGATCAGGGAGCTGGGCGAAAAGCGCCGCGCCTCGCAGCCGCTCGATATGCCCTCGGCGGGCAGCACCTTCAAGCGCCCGGTCGGGGGCTATGCCGCCGCGCTCATCGACGAGGCCGGGCTGAAGGGCTTCGCCATCGGCGGGGCGCAGGTCTCCGAAAAGCACGCGGGCTTCGTGGTCAACCGCGGCGGGGCGACGTTTGAGGACGTACTTGCGCTCATGGAGCACATCAAAAACACCGTTTTCGAGCGCACGGGCGTTGAGCTCGAGCCGGAAGTAAAGATCATCAGGGGATAGAGATAAAAATGGAGTTTCTGATAATATCGGGCATGTCGGGAGCGGGTAAGAGCCGCGCTGCGGACATACTCGAGGACATGGACTACTACTGCGTGGACAATATGCCGGCGGCGCTCCTGCCGCGCTTTGCCGAGCTATGTCTCGCCACGCGCGGGCGCTATGAAAAGGTGGCGCTCGTCACGGATGTGCGCGAGAGGGACAGCATCGGCGCGCTCTTTACGGCGCTCGATACGCTCTGGGGTCAGGGCATCGAATACCGCATACTTTATATGGAGGCGGACACCCCCGCCATCGTCAAGCGCTATAAGGAGACTCGCCGCCCCCACCCGCTCTCCGAGCGGGGCGTCTCCATCGACAAGGCCGTGGAGCGCGAGCGCGAGATTCTCGCGCCCATCCGCGAGCGGGCGGACTTCGTGATAAACACCGCGGGAATGAGCACCACGGCGCTGCAGAGCCGCATGGCGGAGCTCTTTTCCGCCGGGGACAGCAAGCCGGCAATGACCATAAACGTCACGGCCTTCGGCTATAAATACGGCCTGCCGATGGACGCCGACCTTGTTTTCGACGTGCGCTTCCTGCCCAACCCCTTCTATGTCGAGCAGCTCCGGCCGCTCACGGGCATGGATGAGCCGGTGCGCGATTTTCTCTTTGCCTATGACGACGCGAACAGGTTTCTCGACATGCTCGGCACGCTGCTGGATTTTCTTCTGCCGCTCTATATGGAGGAGGGGCGTTACAGTCTAAATATCGCCATTGGCTGCACTGGCGGCAGGCACCGCTCGGTCGCGATAGCGGCGGCGCTCTCCGAGCAGCTTGCGGCAAAGGGGCGCTCCGTGAGCTTTACCCGCCGCGACATCGATAAGGGATGATGCAATGAACCGTACATTTTCGCCCGATCCCGCCATCGCCGTTATCGGCGGCGGCACGGGGCTCTCCACCATGCTCCGGGGACTCAAGAAGCTCTCGGAGAACATAACCGCCATAGTCACCGTCGCGGACGACGGCGGCGGCAGCGGCGTGTTGCGCGAGGATCTCGGCATGCCGCCCCCGGGCGATGTGCGCAACTGCATTCAGGCGCTCGCCAACACCGAGCCCACCATGGAGCAGCTCCTTGCCTACCGCTTCAGCGACGGATATCTCAAGGGTCAGAGCTTCGGCAACCTGTTCCTCGCCGCGCTCAACGGCATGTCCGCGACCTTTGACGAGGCCGTGCGCCGCATGAGCGACGTGCTGGCCATCACGGGGCGCGTCCTGCCCGTCACGAACGAGAACGTCCACCTCGTCGCGGAGTTTGACGACGGCACGGAGATGCTCGGCGAGTCGCACATAGCGGACTTTAAAAAGAGCGGCGACCGCCGCATAGCGCGGGTGCGCCTTGAGCCGTCCCGTCCGGCCGCGCTGCCGCAGGTGATAGCGGCGATAGGCTCGGCGGACATGATAGTGCTCGGGCCGGGCAGCCTCTATACCTCCGTGATGCCGAACCTCATAACCGAGGGAGTGGCGCGGGCCGTGGCCGGCTCTGACGCCGTGAAGGTCTATGTGATGAACATCATGACGCAGGACGGCGAGACCGAGGGCTACACAGCCTCCGACCATATCCGCGCGCTTTTCGACAACAGCGGCGAAAAGCTCTTCGATCGGTGTCTCTGCAACAGTCTTGAGCCGCCGGCGGAGGTGCTGGAGAATTACAGGGGCGAGGGCGCCGTGCCCGTCGCCATCGATACCGAGACCATCGCGGCGCTCGGCGTGGAGATACACACGGCCCCGGTAGCCTCCTGGCGGGGCGGACTCGGCCGCCACGACCCCAACGCGCTCGCCCGCGAGCTTATGACGATCTATACCCGCAACAGCCACACGAGGATATATTCGGATTGAGGTGAGGGAGTGTCCTTTTCATCGGACGCCAAGGCGGAGCTCTGCCGCGTGGCGGTGAAGGATCAAAGCTGCGCGGCGGCGGAGTGCTACGGCGCTCTGCTCTTCTGCCATACCTTCTCACCGCGCGAGATACGCATAGTCACGGCGAGCGCCGACTTCGCCGCGCGGCTGCCCAGGCTCTTCAGGCGCGCCTTCGCCATGCGCTTCGACGAGCTGCCGGGCGAGGGCGCGTCCGGCAAACGCGCGTTTGTCATACGCGACGGGGCGAAGATCCGCGAGGTGTTCCGCGCCTTCGGCATGGAGCCGGGCGAGACTCTGACTCTGCATATCAATCTCGGCGTGCTGGAGGAGGACTGCTGCCGCGTCTCCTTCGTGCGCGGCGCGTTCCTTGCCGGCGGCAGCATCTCCGACCCCGAAAAGAGCTATCATCTTGAGCTGTGCACCACGCATCTGAGCGCAGGGCGCGAGCTCTGCGCCCTGCTGCGGGATATGGGCGCGCAGCCGCATATCACAGCGCGCGGAGCGCAGAGCGTCATATACCTCAAGCAGCCGGACGTCATGGCGGATTTTCTCACGGCCGTCGGCGCGCCCGTGGCGTCGCTCGGCGTAATGTCCGCGAAGGTGGACAGAGATATGCGGAACATAATAAACCGTAAGGTGAATTGCGACAGCGCGAATGCGGACAAGACCGTCGCCGCCGCTCAGGAGCAGCTCGACGCCATCAAACGGCTCGACCGCGAAAAGGGGCTCGACTCCCTGCCAGAAAAGCTGCGCGAGGCGGCGCTTCTGCGCATAGCCAACCCCGCCGCGAGTCTCAGCGATCTCGCGCAGCTCGCGATGCCCCCGGTCTCCAAATCCTGCATCAGCCACAGGATCAATAAGATAGCCGAGCTTTCCCGAAGCTGAAGATAATCACACGAAAGCCCGCTGAAAAGCAAATGCTCACGCCCGACAGCAGCGCCAAAGGAGGAGCCCATGTCCTTCGTACATCTTCATGTCCACAGTGAATACAGCCTCCTCGACGGCGCGTGCCGCATAGGGAGGCTCGCGGAGCGCGCGAAGGAGCTGGGACAGACCGCCCTGGCGATAACCGACCACGGCGTGATGTACGGCGCGGTGGCGTTTTACAGAGCCTGCGCCGCCGCCGGGATAAAGCCCGTAATCGGCTGCGAGGTGTATGTGGCGCCCAGAGCGCGCACGGACAGGGAGCACGGCGCGGACAGCGCCTATACCCATCTCATACTTCTGTGCAAAAATGAGACCGGCTACCGCAATCTCAGCTATCTCGTCTCCATGGGCTTTGTGGAGGGCTTTTATATCAAGCCGCGCATAGACTGGGAGCTGCTGCGCGAGCACGCGGAGGGGCTGGTGTGTCTCTCCGGCTGCCTCGCGGGCGAAATCCCGCAGAGGATAGTCCGCGGCGAGTACGACGCGGCGAAGGCGAAGGCGCTTGAGCTGCGCGATATGTTCGCGCCGGGGGACTTCTATCTTGAGCTCCAGAAGCACGGCATCCCCGAGGAGGACGAGGCCGCGCGCGGGCTTATCCGTCTGCACAGGGAGACCGGTATCCCGGTCGTCGTGACGAACGACGCGCATTATGTTGAAAAGGGCGACGCCTATGTGCAGGACGTCCTCATGTGCATACAGACCGGCAAGACCGTGGACGACGCCGAGCGTATGCGCTTCGAGACGCAGGAGCTGTATCTCAAGAGCGAGGAGGAGATGCGCTCGCTCTTCCCGGAGCTGCCGGAGGCCGCGGACAACACCGTTCAGATCGCCGAAAAATGCTCCTACGACTTCGAGTTCGGCCACTACCACCTGCCCCGCTTCGCTCTGCCGGAGGGCGAGACGGACAGCTATGAGTATCTCAAGCGCCTGTGCGAGGAGGGCTTTTCCAAACGCTATCCGCTCAGACCGGAAAAGGTCGCCGCGCAGCTCGAATACGAGCTGGACATGATACACCGCATGGGCTTTGTGGATTACTTCCTCATTGTCTCGGACTTTATCTCCTTTGCCAAGAGCCGCGGCATACCCGTCGGCCCCGGCAGGGGCAGCGCGGCGGGCAGCGTCGTGTCCTACTGTCTGTTTATAACCGACGTCGATCCCATACGCTACAGCCTTTACTTTGAGCGCTTCCTTAACCCCGAGCGCGTTTCCATGCCGGATATCGACATCGACTTCTGCGTGCGCCGCCGGGGCGAGGTAATCGACTACGTCAACCGCAAGTACGGCAGCGACCATGTCGCGCAGATAGTCACCTTCGGCACCATGGCCGCGCGCGCCGCGATACGCGACACCGGCAGGGCGCTGAACATCCCCTACGGCGAGTGCGACGCGGTGGCAAAGCAGGTGCCCTTCGCGCTGAATATGACGCTCGACGAGGCGCTCAAGCTCTCCAAGCCTCTCAAGGAGATGTACGACAGCGACGAGAAGCTCAAAAAGCTCATCGACACCGCCCGCGCGCTCGAGGGTATGCCCCGCCACGCCTCCACCCACGCCGCGGGCGTGGTGATAACCGAAAAGCCGGTATATGAATATGTCCCGCTCGCGAAGAACGACGAGTCGGTCGTCACGCAGTACACCATGACGACGCTTGAGGAGCTCGGGCTGCTCAAGATGGACTTCCTCGGTCTGCGCAACCTCACGGTGCTCGAGGACGCCGCCGTGCTCGTGCGGAAAGCTCAGAACGATTTTGACGTCGCCGCCGTCCCGGAGGACGACGCCGAGGTGTTCGCCATGCTCTCCGCCGGCAGGACCGAGGGCGTGTTCCAGCTCGAATCCACCGGCATGACCGGCGTCTGCACGGGGCTCAAGCCGCGCAGCATCGAGGATATCACGGCCATAATCGCCCTCTACCGCCCCGGCCCGATGGACTCCATCCCGCGCTTTCTCGCAAGCTCCGCCCACCCGGAGAAGATACGCTATAAGCACCCTCTGCTCGAGCCGATACTCTCCGTAACCTACGGCTGCATCGTGTATCAGGAGCAGGTGATCGAGATATTCCGCCGCCTCGCCGGGTTCTCGCTCGGTCAGGCGGACATGATAAGGCGCGCGATGTCCAAGAAAAAGCACGCCGTCATCGACGCCGAGCGCGTCGCCTTCATCCGCGGGGATAAGGAGCGCGGCATCGCCGGCGCGGTGGCGAACGGAGTGCCGGAGGACGTCGCCAACAGCATCTATGATGAGATCGTGGACTTCGCGAGCTACGCCTTCAACAAGGCGCACGCCGTGAGCTACGCCATCGTCGCCTACCGCACGGCGTATATGAAATGCCACTGGCCGCGCGAGTATATGGCCGCGCTGCTCACGAGCGTGCTCGACAATTCCAGCAAGGTCGCGGAGTATATCTCCGCGTGCCGCGACATGGGCATTAGGCTCCTGCCGCCGGACGTGAACGAGTCCGACGCGGACTTCACGGTGTCCGGCGAGGATCTGCGCTTCGGCATGGCGGCGGTGAAGAACATCGGGGCGAAGTTCATCCGCCTTGTCATGGCGGAGCGCGCGGAGAACGGGCGCTTCGGATCGCTGGAGGATTTCTGCCGGCGCATGAACGGCAGGGAGCTCAACCGCCGCGCGGCGGAGAGTCTTATCCGCGCCGGCGCCTTCGACTATACCGGAGCCACGCGCAAGGCGATGCTCCAGACGCTCGACAGGATAATGGAGGCTGTCGCGGCCGACGGGCGGCAGAGGATAGAGGGACAGCTCGATCTGTTCAGTCTTGACGCGCAGGACGGCGACGCGCGGCCGGACGCCGGCGGTATAGCCATGCCGGACGTCGGGGAGTTTACGCGCGGCGAGCTCATGGCGATGGAAAAGGAGACCACCGGGCTCTATCTCAGCGGCCACCCCATGGACGATTACCGGGACGCGGCGAGGCGCGCCGGCGCTGTCGCCATCGGCGCCGTGATGGGCGATTTCTCCGGCGAGGACGGCCCCAGGCGCTTTGCCGACAATCAGCTCATCACCGTTGCGGGCGTGGTGGACTCCTTCCGCACCCGCACCACAAAGAGCGGATCGCTCATGAGCTATATCCAGCTTGAGGACGACAGCGGCGCCATGGAGCTTATCGCCTTTCAGCGCGCGCTCGACTCCGGCGGCGGCTATGTGGCGAACAACGCCGCGCTCATCGTGCGCGGGCGCATCTCCGTGCGCGACGAGAAGGAGCCGCAGCTCATGGTCGATTCCATCCGTCCGCTCACGGACGTCGGCGAGGCGCAGACGCCCGCCGCGCCGGCGGAGGAGCCCGCCCGCAAGCTCTGGGTCAAGCTGCCGGGGCGCGAGAGCCCGCAGTTCTGCCGTCTTGAGCTGCTGCTCGAAATGTTCCCCGGACACGATAAGATGATAGTCTGCTTCGCGGACAGCGGCAAGCGCCTCGGCGCGGACTGCGTCATCCACGACGCGCTCGTTGCCGAGCTGCGCGGGCTGTTCGGAGAGGGGAACGTGGTGGTCAGGTGATGTTGACGCGGGCTAAACACCGTGCTATAATAGCGTATTATTAACTTTCAGGAGAGTGATAGTCCTATATGGACACTGGCAGTCGATTGTCGATAGCGGCAGTCATATTCCTCCTTCTCACCGCGATGTATTTCGCGACGGCGGAGACCGCGTTTTCAAGCGTGCAGCGCTCCAAGCTGCGCGTTCTTGCCGACAGGGGCGGAAAAAAAGCGGCGCGCGCCCTCGGCGTGCTCGATAATTTCGAGCAGGCAATAACCACCATACTTATAGGCACCAACATCGTACACATCAGCACGGCCACCATAGTGACCGTGTTTGTGGAAAAGCACTGGGGTCTCTCGTTCGTTGCCCTCAGCACGGTGATAACGACCGTGGCCGTGTTCTTTGCCGGCGAGATGCTCCCCAAAACCTTCGCCAAGAAATACAGCGAGCGGATGGCTCTGGCCACCGCGGGCTCGCTGTGCTTTTTTATGTCCGTTTTCGGCCCGCTTGCAAGGCTGCTCACAGCCATCGGCATCTGGGCGTCGAAGCTCACGAAGGGCGACCCCGAGGTCTCCGTCACAGAGGACGAGCTATACGACATCATCGAGGACATGACCGACGAGGGCAGTCTTGACAGCGAGCAGGGCGAGCTCGTCAGCTCCGCGCTGCAATTCGCGGACGTCACGGCCGGCACGGTGCTCACGGCGCGCGTGGATGTGGCCGGAATTGACGTCGGCTGGGACGGCAAGGAGGTGCTCGACTTCATAAAGGAGCAGCGCCACAGCCGCCTGCCCGTGTATGAGGGCACCATAGACCGCGTGATAGGCGTTCTGCAGATCCGCAGATATATCAAGGAATACGTCAAAAAGGGCGCTATCCCCGAGCTCAGACCGCTGCTCGACAAGCCCTTCTTCGTCCACCAGAGCATGAAGATCGACGAGCTGCTCACGATCATGAGCGCAAAGCGCATCAACATGGCTATAGTCACCGACAACTACGGCGGGATGCTCGGCATCGTAACCGTTGAGGATATACTCGAGGAGCTTGTCGGCGAGATCTGGGACGAGGACGACGAGGTGGAGGAGAGCTTCATCCCCCTCGGCGGCGGCCGCTTCGATGTGGACGCCTCCATGACCGTGGGCGAGGCCTGCGACAGGCTCGGCGTGGAGCTCTCGAAGGACGACGAGGAGCTTGAGCACAAGCTCCTGAGCGAGTGGGCCTATGAGCAGTTCGACCGCATACCCGACGAGAAGGACAGCTTCTTCCACGACGGCGCGGAGATTACGGTCTCCGAAATGCGCCAGAACCGCATCGTGCGTCTTGTGATCCGCCTGCCCCTTACGCAGGATGGGGAAGGGGGCGCGGAGCAATGAACGTGCTTTACTATATCCTTGCCATCCTTGCGCTGGTGTGCTGTTCGGCCTTCTTCTCGGCGGCAGAGATGACCTATTCCTCCGCAAACCGCATGAGACTTGAAAACGCCAAGGAGGACGGCAGCCGCATGGCCGGCATGGCCGTGAAGATCGAGGACCGCTTTGAGGATGCGCTCTCGGCCATACTCATCGGCAACAACCTTGCCAATATCGCCATGAGCTCCATTGCCTCGGTCGTGATGATCCTGCTCGGGCTCGAAAGGCTCACATGGGTCTCCACGGTCGTGATAACTGTGGTCGTCATCATCTTCGGCGAGACCATCCCCAAGATAATTGCCAAGAAGAACGCCAACCGCTTCGCCTTGAGCTTCGCGGGCGTCGTGCGCTTCCTGATGATAATACTCTGGCCGGTGATAACGGTCGTCGCGGGGCTCGTGAAGCTCATCACGCTGCCCTTCCGCGGCGAGGTCGACGACGAGGACGCCGCCGTTGACGAGCTGCAATCCATCATCGAGACCGCCGAGGACGAGGACGTTCTTGACGAGGATCGCTCGGAGCTCCTGCAGTCCGCGCTGGACTTTTCCGAGGTCAGTGCGTCGGAGGCCATGACCGCCCGTGTGGACGTGATAGCCATAGACGTGGACGACGACTGGGAGGATATCCTCGCCACGATCGAAAACACCACCTACTCCCGCCTGCCCGTGTATGAGGACAGCATAGACAATATAATCGGCTTCCTCTATCTCAACCACTATCTCAAGGCGCTGGTGGATGAGGAAAAGCCCGATCTGCGCTCGCTCCTGATGGAGCCGCTCTATGTATATAAGACCATGAAGCTGCCGCGCGTGCTTTCCGAGCTGCGCCGCGCGCAGAAGCACCTCGCCGTTGTTACGGACGAATACGGCGGCACGCTCGGCGTCATAACAATGGAGGATGTGCTTGAGGAGATCGTGGGCGACATCTGGGACGAGACCGACGCCGTTGAAAAAGAGGTGGAGGAGCGCCCGGACGGCGGCTATGAGCTCGACGGCGACATGACCATATCCGATTTTATCGAGCTGATGGGCTGGGACGAGGACGACTTCGACTTTGAGTCCGACACCGTAGGCGGCTGGACGATTGAGATGCTCGACAGCTTCCCCGAGGAGGGGCAGAGCTTCTCCTACGGCGATGTGAGCGTAACGGTGCTCGAAACGGACGGGCGGCGCGTGAGCCGCGTGCTCGTGGAGAGAAGCGCCCCCGACGACGCGGGCAAGGACTGAGCGCGACGTTCGGCAGAAAAGAGATGCCAGTCAGGCTACAATAACTAAAAAGCAAAGACGACGGTGAAGAAGCCGTCGTCTTTGCTTTGTGTGAGGTATATTGAAGAAGGAGATGAGCAAGAATCAGTTGGCGCCGTGCTTTTTCTTGGACAGTATTCCGACCACGAACAGCGCCAGAATAATCACCGCCGCGATGCCGATAAACACTATGCCGCCCAGGTCCGCCGAGAGGGAGCCGCCCGCTCCGGGCGTCTGCTCCTCGGAGATGTCCACAAGGGCGTCGTCGTCGGCTGCGGGAGTCTCGGTATCGGGAATGCCGGACAGCGCCGCGTCGTCTCCGGCGATGTCAACGAGCTCGTCCGCACCGCTCGCCGCGGCGGGGGCTATCGTCGTCTCCGGGACGTTGGCTGTGGGCACGCCGTTGTTGATGAGGTTGTTTATGAGCTCCTCGCCGGGGTTGTCCTCGATGTCCACGAGCTCGCCCTCCTCGGGGAGCGCCGTGTCGCCCTCGTCGGCAAGAGCGCCGAGACAGAGCACCGTAAGCGCCAGAGCCACGGAAAATATTATGACGAGCAGTCTTTTTATATTCATGTCCCCACCCTTTCGGAGCGCGTAAGTTGTTCTCATGGCTTCAATATAGACCCCCGTAGTTACACCGCGGTTACAAACGGAAGAAAAAAACAAATTATTTTCCCGTTTTCGTGCTCGAACCGCCCCGTGTCCGCCGATGAGCCCGAAAGGGGGGGAAAAAACAAAATCGGCTCGCGTGAGCCGGTTTTGTTTAACAGTCTATTCTATGAAGCCGCCGCCGAGCAGGCGATCGCCGGAATATACGGCCGCCGCCTGACCGGGTGTGGGCGCTCTGACCGGCGCGTCAAAGACGATCACGGCGCTCTCCCCGTCCGGCGTCAGCTCGGCGGGATAAAGCGCGCGGGAGTGGCGCACGCGCACCTCGCAGCGGAAGGGCTCCGCGGGAGTGTCGACAAGCCAGCTTATTTGCCCCGCGCGGGCGGTGTCGACCCAGAGCCCGTCGCCGTCGGAGAGCACGATCTCGTTGGTGTCGGGGCGTATCTCCGAGACATAGACCCGTCGCCCGACGCTCACGCCGAAGTGCCGCCGCTGACCGAGAGTGTAGCGGTGTATGCCCCTGTGCCGGCCTATGACCGCGCCGTTATAGATGAAGTCGCCGGGGGGCGGAGTGCCGCCGCGCGCGTCGAGCCACGCGCCGTAGTCGCCGTCCGGGATGAAGCAAATCTCCATGCTGTCGGGCTTGTTCGCCGCCTCAACTTCGAGCTCCGCCGCGATCGCGCGCACCTGAGCCTTGTTATACTCTCCGAGCGGAGCGACGAGCCGCCGCGCCTCCCCGCGCGTTATCCGGCAGAGCATATAGCTCTGGTCGTTGGGCTCGCGCCCCCTGTATAGCGCGCCGCCCTCCGCGCGGACATAGTGCCCTGTGGCGATATGCTCCGCTCCGACGGCGTCGGCATAGTCGCAGAGCGTGCGAAATTTGACGTCTCTGTTGCAAAGGACGCAGGGGTTCGGCGTGCCGCCGCGCAAATACTCGTCGAAAAACGGGCGGCACACGCGCTCCTCCATGGCCGCGCGCGCGTCGACGCACTCAAGGGCGATGCCGAGCCGACTTGCGGAAGCCGCGACCTCCTCCGGGGGCGTCGCGCCGCCGGTGTCGAGATAGACGCCGCATACCTCATAGCCCTTTTGCAGCAGGAGCTTCGCGCTCACTGAGGAATCGACGCCGCCGGAGAAGCCGAGAACGATTTTATCCATGCCGCCTGCCCTCAACATATACCATGAGCGCCGCCACGTCCGCCGGGGACACGCCGGATATGCGCGAGGCCTGGCCGAAATTCTCCGGCCTTATCTGCGCGAGCTTCTGCCGCGCCTCTATGCGCAGACCGGTCACGGCGGAGTAGTCGATGTCCGGCGGCAGCGTGCGGGACTCCATGCGCGTGAACTCCGCGACCTGGCGGAGCTGACGCCGGATGTAGCCCTCGTATTTTATCCTGATCTCCGCCTCCGTGCCGATCGCGCGGGGCAGAGCGGGTCTGTCCCTGTCGAACGGCGCGAGCGCGGCGTAGCTCACCTGCGGGCGTCGGAGGAGATCCGCGAGCGAAACTCCCGAGACCGGCGCCGTGCTGCCCATCGCCTCAAGCGCGGCGCAGAGCTCCGGCGTCGGCGCGGTGTGCGTGCTCTCAAGCCGACGCTGCTCGGCGGAGACGGCGGCATACTTCGCCTTGACCGCCTCGTATTGCCCGTCGCTGACAAGTCCCACGCGGTGGCCAATGCCGGCAAGGCGCTCGTCGGCATTGTCCTGGCGCTGGATAAGGCGGTACTCCGCGCGGGAGGTCATCATGCGGTAGGGCTCGTTCGTGCCCTTGGTGACAAGATCGTCTATGAGCGTGCCGATATACCCGTCCGAGCGGCGGAGAATGAGCGGCTCGGCGCCCTTGAGCGCGAGCGCGGCGTTGACGCCCGCGACATAGCCCTGCGCCGCCGCCTCCTCATAGCCGGAGGAGCCGTTGAACTGCCCCGCGCCGTACAGCCCGGAGATCTTCTTTGCTTCAAGCGTTGCGCGCAGCTCCGTGGGATCCACGCAGTCGTATTCGATGGCGTAGGCGGGGCGGGTCATCTCCGCCCGCTCAAGCCCGGCGACGGTGTGGAGCATCCGCACCTGCACCTCCTCCGGCATCGAGGAGGAGAAGCCCTGAAGATACAGCTCCTCGGTGTCGAGCCCCATCGGCTCCACAAAGAGCTGGTGGCGCTTTTTGTCCGGGAAGGTCATCACCTTGGTCTCTATCGACGGGCAGTAGCGCGGGCCGACGCCCTCGATCACGCCGGAATATATCGGCGAGCGGTCGAGATTCGCGCGGATGATATCGTGCGTCGCCTCGTTGGTGTAGGTGAGATAGCACGCCGCCCTGTTGCAGAGCCCCGCGGGGTCTGTGGAGAAGGAGAACGGCTCGATTTCCGCGTCGCCGCTCTGGAGCTCCATCCTTGAAAAATCAACCGTGCGGGCGTTCAGACGCGGGGGAGTGCCGGTCTTGAAGCGGCGCATGCCCAGACCCAGTCTCGCGCAGACGTCTGCAAGCGGGCCGGAGGGGGCGAGCCCGTCGGGCCCGGAGTCGCGCAGCACCTCGCCGATTATCGTCCTGCCGCGCAGATATGTGCCCGTGGCGATCACGACGGCGCGGCAGCGGTATACGGCGCCGGTGTGCGCCGTGACGGACACGACGCGCCCGTCCTCCACGCCGATGTCCACGACCTCCGCCTGCTTCACGCGCAGGTTCTCCTGAACCTCCAGCGTGTGCTTCATCACCTGCTGATAGAGCCGCCTGTCCGCCTGCGTGCGCAGGGAGTGGACGGCGGGGCCCTTGCCGAGGTTGAGCATACGGTACTGTATGCAGGCCCTGTCCGCCGCGCGCGCCATCTCGCCGCCGAGAGCGTCGAGCTCGCGCACGAGATGCCCCTTGCCCGTGCCGCCGATGGCCGGGTTGCAGGGCATATTGCCCACGCAGTCGAGGTTTATGGTGAAGCATACGGTGTCCATGCCGAGACGCGCGGCTGCCAGCGCGGCCTCTATGCCCGCGTGCCCCGCGCCGATAACGGCTATATCGCATTTTCCCGCGTCGTAAGTTTTCATAGTGCGGATATTATAACCCCCGCCGCGCCTCTTGACAAGCGTGCTGTTGAACTTGCCGGCGATTTGGGATATAATATCTTAAGGAGTGAAATGATATGAAAGGACTGCTCAAGATCGCGTTCAGCCGCATGGCGTTCGTGGCGCTTTTCATGGTGCTGCAGATCCTCGCCATTATCGCGGCGCTCGTGTATTTCCGCGACAACTACAATCTCTTTGTCATATTCTTCAATATTGTTTCCGCTGTCGTTGTTATCTACATCATCAACGAGGAGGGCAACCCCGCGTTCAAGATCGCGTGGATAATCCCCATTCTGCTGCTGCCCATCTTCGGCGTGCCGATATACTTCATGTTCGGGCGCGGCAAGACCACCGAGCGCCAGAGGGCGAACATCCAGTCCATCCAGCGGCATTACGGCGAATATCTCAAGGACGCGTCCTCGCATCTCGGCGAGCTTGAGGCCATGAACGCCGACGCGGGGCTTGAGGCCGCGTATCTCCAGCGGTCCGCCGGAGCGCCGCTCTACCGCGGCACGGCCACGGAATTCTACCCCCTGGGCGACGTGATGTTCCCGCCGATGCTCGAGGCCGTGAAGCAGGCGAAGAAATTTATCTTCCTCGAATTTTTCATCGTGGAGCCCGGCGAGCTGTGGGACGCGATGCTCTCCGTGCTCGAAAGGAAGTCCGCCGAGGGAGTGGATGTGCGCCTCATATACGACGACATGGGCTGCATCATGACCCTGCCGGCGCGCTATAACCGCCGCATGGAGGCCGCCGGCATCAAATGCAGCGTGTTCCGCCGCTTTCAGCCGGTGCTTTCGGGCAGCTTCAACAACCGCGACCACCGCAAGATAATGGTGGTAGACGGGCGGGTCGCCTTCACGGGCGGCATCAACCTTGCCGACGAGTACATCAACAAAAGGGAGCGCTTCGGCCACTGGCTCGACTGCGGCGTGAGAATAGAGGGCGCGGCGGCGGAGAGCTTCACGGCCATGTTCCTGTCGATGTGGCACTATATCCGGCGCGAGCGCGACGATTTCAACGACTTCCGCGCCGACCCCGCCCTGCCTCCTGTGGAGGACGACGGCTTTGTGCAGCCCTTCAGCGACACGCCGATGGACGACGAGGCCGTGGGCAAGACCGCGTATATCAACATGATAAACCGCGCTCGGCGCTATGTCTGGCTCACCACTCCCTATCTCGTCATAGACAGCGAGATGATGTCCGCGCTCACAACCGCCGCGAAGTGCGGCGTGGACGTGCGGATAATCACCCCCGGCATACCGGATAAATGGTACGTCTTTGCCGTCACGCGCTCATACTACGCCGCGCTCATCCGCGCGGGCGTGAGAGTCTATGAATACACCCCCGGCTTTATCCACGCCAAGCTCGCGGTGTCGGACGGCGAGACCGCCATCTGCGGCACCATCAACCTCGATTACCGCAGCCTGTATCTGCATTATGAGGACGCCGCGTGGATGTGCGGCAGCAGGGCCGTCGGTCAGATCAAGGACTTCTATGACGAGACGCTCGCAAAATGCACCGAGATAACCGAGGACTACTGCCGCAGCCGCAGCGCGCTTCTGCGTCTTGTGCAGAGTCTGCTGCGCGTGTTCGCGCCGATGATGTGAGCGTGTGATAATTCTTTACAACCCGGGGGTTTTGCGATACAATTAGCGCACCGAAAAAAGGGGGGACGCCGCCATGAATGTAATAGTGATAGACGGCCACGGCGGAGGACTCGGCGCGGCGCTCGTGAAGGCCGTGAGATCGCGGCGCGGCGACGCGCACATTATCGCCGTCGGCACAAATTCCACAGCCGCGGCCGCCATGAAGAAGGCCGGGGCGGACGAGGCCGCGAGCGGTGAGAACGCCATAGTGATCTGCTGCCGCAAGGCGGACGTCATCGTGGGCCCCGTGGCCTGCGTGATCGCGGATTCCATGCTCGGCGAGATAACGCCCGCGATGGCCGCCGCCGTCGGCTCCGCAGCCGCGCGGCGCGTGCTCGTGCCGGTGAACCGCTGCGGCACCACGATCGTGGGAGCAGGCGACAAGACCGTCTCGGAGCTCGTGAGCCTCGCGGCGGCGGAAGTATAACAAGGAGGAAAGCATATGTCCGAAATGTACGATCAGGAAAAAGAGACCCGCCGGGAGGCGGAGTATGAGGACTTCTATACAAAGCTGCGCTCGAAGGTGGATTCCTATCTCGCCGGACACGACACCACGGGGCTCGGCAAATATCTCACCTATGTGCCCGATTTCTTTTACATGCTCGTCAAGCTTTCCACGGACGCCGACGTGCCCAAGAACAACAAGGGTCAGATCGTCGCGGCGCTCGCCTATTTTCTGCTGCCGATAGACGTTATCCCCGACTTCATCCCCGGTCTCGGCTGGGCGGACGATCTCTACATAGCGCTGATAGTCACGGATAGCCTGCTCAACAGCGTGGAGCTTGAGGTCGTGAAGAAATACTGGCAGGGCGAGGACGACATCGTTGAGTTCATCAAGGGCGCGCTCGACATGATCAGCGACAAGATCGGGCCGAAGGCCATAGCGCGTATCGTGGAAAAATTCAAGGACAGCCAGGCTGACTAAGGAGGCGGGCAAATGGATAAGCTCCATAAAAAGATGGTCGCCCTCGGCGACATGACGCAGCACACCTATGAGAGCGTTGTGGCCGCCTGCGGCGAGCCGAAGACCACAAGCGAGTGCACCTTCACCGACATCGGCGAGGGCACGCGCTCCACATGGACGGACGGCATCTTTTCAATAACCTTCAACTTCGACAAGGACGGCAAATACTGCGGCATCTATGACCACAGCAACAAGGAGCCGTGGCTCTGGATGCTGCTCGTAACGGTCGTGCTCGTGGCCGGCGCGCTCATCTGCGGCGCGATCTTCCGCAACGGCGGACTGCAGTTCCTCGGCGGAGGGAGCGATTCGCTCTCCGACCGGATAATCGCGGCCGAGGACGCATGGCTCACGGACGACACCGCCGGCGCGAGCCTCATCGATCTCAACGGCGACGGCGAGCCCGAGCTTTTGAGCGTGACGACGCAGTTCGAGTATGTCGAAGAGCTCGAGGCCGACTTCTTCGGCTCCTGCCAGGTCAGGATCTGGAGCGTGGGCAGCGACGGCGTGAAGCTGCTCGCAACGATCAATCCCGACGGCTACTGCTACTCCGCCGCTCTCACCGGCAGCGCCGAGTGCTGGTACTATTCCTGCGGCGGCAACATCTGGTCGCTCGTGATGGACGCGGACGGGAATGTGACGGTTAAGGTCGTCTCCGGCGACACGGACACCTCCGGCGGCACGGCGTATAAGTTTATGGCCAACGAGTCGTGGGTCAGCGCGGGGGATAACATCACGCCCGACATCAACGCGGATATTGCCGCAATGGCCGAAGCGTGGAATTAAGGAGTTGCTGTAAATGAAGTTTTCCGCTCTTGAATACGAGCGCCCCGACGTAGAGAGCGTCCGGGCAAGGATAGACGCGGCGGCGGAGAGACTTTCCTCCGCCGCCTCCTTTGACGAGGCTGACGCCATTTTCCGCGAGGTCGAGGCTCTCGACTCCTCGGTGGAGACGATGTTCACGCTCTCGCATATCCGCCACGACATCGACACCGCCGACGAGTTTTACGACGCCGAGGTCGCTTTCTCCGACGAGACCGCGCCGCTGCTTGAGGAGAGCTCGCAGAGGTGGATAAAGGCGCTGCTCGCAACGCCGTTCCGAAAGGAATTCGCGGAGAAATACTGCGCCGTGATGTTCGTGAACGCAGAGATGGCGCAAAAGACCTTTTCCAGCGGGATAATACCGGAGCTCCAGCGCGAGAACGCGCTCACCACCGAGTATTCCAAGCTCCTCGCCTCGGCGCAGATCCCCTTTGAGGGCGGGGTCTACACGATCTCGCAGCTCACGCCCTTCAAGCAGGACGCGGACGATGCGCGCCGCGCCGCCGCGTGGAGAGCCGAGGGCGAGTGGTATATGCAAAACCGCGACAGGCTCGACGGGATATACGACGAGCTCGTGAAGCTGCGCGACGGCATGGGCAAAAAGCTCGGCTTCGGGGGCTACACCGGTCTCGGCTACTGCCGCATGACCCGCAACTGCTATGACAAAAACGACGTGGAGCGCTTCCGCTCCGCCGTCGTCAGGTATATAGTTCCGCTTGCCGAGGGCGTCTACCGCCGTCAGGCCGCGCGACTGGGCAAGAGCCTCCCGATGGGCTATCCGGACGCCGCGCTCGAGTTCCGCTCCGGCAACGCAAGGCCGCAGGGCAGCCCCGAGGACATTCTCGCGCAGGGCAGAAAATTCTATCACGAGCTCTCGCCGGAAACGGCGGAGTTCATCGACTTCATGTTCGACGGCGGACTTTTCGACGTGCTCTCGCGCAAGGGCAAGGCCGGCGGCGGCTACTGCACGAGCCTGCCGGACTACCGCGCGCCGTTCATTTTCGCCAACTTCAACGGCACCTCCGGCGATGTGGAGGTCATCACGCATGAGGCCGGCCACGCCTTCGCCAACTATACCGGACGCTTCATCGTGCCCACCTCCTGCCAGTGGCCGACGATGGAGGCCTGCGAGGTGCACTCGATGTCCATGGAGTTTTTCGCGTGGCCGTGGGCGGAGGGCTTCTTCGGCTCCGACACGCGCAAGTTCCTGTATTCCCATCTCGCCGGCGCGCTGACCTTTATCCCCTACGGCACGATGGTGGACCACTTCCAGCACATCGTCTATGAGCGGCCGGAGCTCACTCCCGCCGAGCGCCACGACGAGTGGCGGCGGCTGACGGGCATATATATGCCGTGGATTGATCTCGACGACGGGCTGCCCTTCTATGGCGACGGACGCGCGTGGCAGCGCCAGCACCACATCTATGAGCTGCCGTTCTATTATATCGACTACTGTCTCGCGCAGACCGTGTCGCTCCAGTTCTGGGCGGAGATACAGCGCGACCGCGCCGCCGCGTGGGAGAAGTATATGGCCTATACCCGCCCCGCCGGCACAAGGACCTTCACCGAGCTCATCGCCGGCGCGGGGCTCGTTTCGCCCTTCGGCGACGAGGCTCTGCGGGGGATCGCCGAGGCCGCCGATAAATGGCTCTCGGAATACGACCTGACCGGAATAAAATAAAAAATCGCCCCGCCTGTGGGCGTCCGTTTCAAGCGGTTGAAAAAGCCTCGCAGAGTTCCGCGCTCGCAAGCGCGGAATAGGATTTAATTGTTTTCGGAGCGGCGTGAACGTGAACGAAAACACATTTCGCGGAGCGTTGTGCGAGCGAAAGCGAGTGCGAAAGCGAAGCGCAATCTTTCTCGTCGGCAAAGACTTTGCCGACGAATCGCCCCCCCGCCGACAGGCGGGGGGGCGATTTTTAAAGCACGAGCGAGAATATGACCAGCAGCACTATGCCGGGAATGCCGAGTATGCCGGCGACGAGCACATTCACAAGGTTTATGGCGAGTCCCGCGCCGAACAGTCCGGCGACGAGGTTAAACAAAAACAGCAGCACCACGCCGGAGATCATGTTGAGCAGGAGCTTGAAAAACCATTTAATGGGCGTTTTGAGTATTTTTATCAGCAGCGCTATGAGCAGCACGCAGACGATTATGTACAGCAGGGTTGGCATATATGTATCGAGCCTCCTTAAAAATACAGGCTTTTGAGATTTCTGACGGCGCGGTTATATCTCGCCCTCAGGGCGCTTATCTCGAATATGCAGGCGTCGAGCAGGTCGGGGTCGGCGGCGTTTTCAAAGCGGGAGTACGCCTCGCCGAGGCTTGAGCGCACCTCTCCGAGCTCGCTGACCGCATTATTATACTCCGCAAGTCGCGTTTTGAGCAACCTTTTCTTTGCTGACATGGTTATCACTCTCCTGTGCCTTAGTATTATATTCAAAAAAACACAGGATTAACCATGTAAGAGCGATATTACCGGTCATATTGAAGGCGCCGCCGGTCATAATATGTTCAGACCCGATAACTCAACCCGACGAGAGAGACACTCAAGGCCGGTGCCGAGAAAGGCGAATGGCCGCCATGCTTATGGCGAGGTCGGCGGACGGAAAAGCTCATTCGAGAGGATGAGAGACCGTCCAACAGTTGACGGTCGAGCTTTCCCGAGGCGGACGCCTCCGGAAAGCGGCGGGGGACGCGCTTGATGCGTCCCCCGTTTTTTTTATCTTCTTCGGCTGTTTCTCGGACTGTGGTCGGGGCGCTTGCCGGAGGGCTTCACACCTCTGCCGGATTTGGGCGAGGAGAGCTCGGCGGAATAGGTGCACACCTGCATCGGCCAGGGGCTCTCCACCACCGGGATCTGCCTGCCGATGAGCTTTTCCACGGCGAAGAGCCGCTCAAGCTCGTCATAGCAGCAGAAGCTCACCGCCTTGCCGGACAGGCCGGCGCGGCCCGTGCGGCCGATGCGGTGGATATAGGTCTCGGGATCCTCGGGGATGTCGTAGTTGAAAACGTGCGAGAGCTCCGGGATGTCTATGCCGCGCGCGGCAATATCCGTGGCCACGAGCACGCCGATGTCTCCGCTCATGAAGCGCTTCAACGCGGCCTGACGGGCGTTCTGGCTCTTGTTGCCGTGTATGGCCATGGTTTCTATCCCGGCCTTGTCGAGCTCGCGCACCACCTTGTCCGCGCCGTGCTTCGTGCGGGTGAACACCAGCGCGCTGCGCACCTCGCCGCTCTCCACGAGTGAGGCGAGCAGCTTGCCCTTGTTGCATTTGTCCACATAGTACAGCGACTGCTCTATGCTCTCCACCGTGCTGTTCACAGGGTCGACCTTCACGCTCGCCGGTCTGTAAAGGATGGATATGGCGAGCTTTTCGACCTCCGGCGGCATGGTCGCGGAGAAGAACAGGGTCTGCCGCTTCTGGGGCAGATAGTGCAGTATGCGCCGCACGTCGTTAATGAAGCCCATGTCCAGCATACGGTCGGCCTCGTCGAGCACGAATACCGAGAGCCTGTCGAGCTTCACAAAGCCCTGACCTATCAGATCGTTGAGCCTGCCGGGCGTCGCGATTAGTATATCCACGCCGGATTGGAGCTTTTCCACCTGCTGGTTTTGCTTCACCCCGCCGAAAATGACGCAGCATCTCAGCGGCAGCTTCGAGCCGTACTGCACGAAGTTGTCGTATATCTGTATGGCGAGCTCCCGCGTCGGCGTTACCACGAGCGCGCGAATGGGCCGCTTCGCTCCCCGGATGCGATCGTCGCTTTCAAACAGGCGCTGCAATATGGGCAGGGCGAAGGCCGCGGTTTTGCCCGTGCCGGTGTTGGCGCAGCCGAGCACGTCCCTGCCGGCGAGCACCAGCGGTATGGTCTGCTCCTGTATGGGCGTGGGCGTAACGTATCCGTCCTCCTCGACAGCGTCGAGCAGGGGTTTTATGAGATTGAGTTCTTTAAAGTCCAATGTTTTCTCCTTTGATATTTGTATAAATCTATTTTAACAGTATTTTCGCCCGATGTCCATAGAGGCGCGAAAATCTCCCTCGTGACCGGCTTGGGGTACATACAGGTGAATGACCAAAGAATGAAATTGAGATGTGTAACTGGTCTCTTTTTTGTGACCATATTTTAACCAATAAGACGCGTTGTAAGATTGACATGTTTGGTAAAAAGAGTTAAATTATTAGCATGTGACCGCGCATACCAGATAACGAGAGGGGGAAACAGTCAATGAAGGACTTGAAACACCTGCAATACTTCGAGAACCTTCTGCTAAACGCCAACAACGAGCTTATCGGAAAAGCTCAAAGCGAGGGGAAGCGGTGCGTTGCCTATGTCTGCGAGAACACACCCGAGCCCTTGATGGAGCTCGACGGCCTGTTCGCCGTCAGGCTGCACGCGCCTCGAACGGAATCCATGGAGATCAGCTTCCTTTGCGAAAACAGCCGCGCCCTGCTGGAGCGCTCCATAGAGGGCGGCTTTAATTTCGCCGACTGCCTGATCGCTCCCGACGGCTGCACGATGATCAACCGCGCCGCCGAGAATATGGAGCTGCTCAAGACCATGAGCGAGGGCAAGAGCAAATTTTTCTATGAGTATATGGAGCTGCCGCTCAAGGATGACGACAACGGTCTCGAGCTCTATGTGCTCCAGTGCAAAAACCACATCCTCGCCCCGCTGCAGAAGGCCTTTGGCGTCGATTGCTCCGACGCCGCCATCAGAAAGGCAGTTGCCGAGCACAACCGCGTCTGCGAGCTTATCCGCGCCATAGGCGAGTACCGCAAGGGCGACCAGCCGCGGATCACGGGCTATGAGTTCCATGTGCTCACGCTTGCTACATATGTCTGCCCCAAGTACCTGATCATCGACAAGCTCGAGGCGACGCTCAAGGAGCTCAAGACCAGAAAGCCCGAGAGCAAGCCTTATCGGGTCCGTGTGGTCCTGGTTGGGTCAGAGGTAGACGACAGCGACTTCATCAAGCTCGTGGAGGAATCCGGAGCCTATGTCTGCGCCGACCGCTTCTGCTTCGGCTCGCTGCCCGGCAGAGATCCCATTGAGCTCACCGACGACGAGGACGCGCTCACTCAGGTGTGCCGCGCCTATATGCACAGGTGCCAGTGCCCGCGCATGATGAATATGGAAAAGGTCTATGGCCGCAAGGAGTATATAAGCGAGCTTGCCAGGGAATACGGCGCGGACGGCATAATCTACGAGCAGGTCAAGTTCTGCGACCCGTGGGCCTATGAGAGAATGCTCGGAAGCTCGATGCTCCGCGATGATTACGGCTACCCAGTCCTCTCGGTGGACAGACCGTATAACATCAGCGCCTCGGTGGGACAGATGCGTACACGCGTGCAGGCGTTTGTGGAAAGCATTGAGATCAAAAAGCTTCGGGGAGGTGCGAAATAATGGCGGTGATCAACGATAGGGAACGCAAGGGCGAGCAAGAATTAGGCGTCCTGTTTGATGACGGCAAGGTGCGCCGCCGCCGCGAGTGGCGCGGAGTAAAGGACACGCTGTACGATTACGGCCGCTGGCTGTATATCATGTCCATTCTTGCAAAGTTCATTGCCAAGCCACGCAACATCAAGGGCATGTTCCGCTACAGATGGATGGCCAACTATCTGGCCGTCCCGCACATGATGGATAAGTTCACGATGGGTCTGCGCGACGAGCCTCTGCGCATTGCCCACACCTCCATGGATTTTGTCGTGTTCGACGTCGCCGCTACCATAGACAATGTGTTTAAGGGCGACCGCCGGACCGGCAACGACACCGAATACTCCAAAAAGTGCGTTTTGACGGACGAGAACGCCATGACAGCCTTCATGATGGGCTTCCCGGAGGTTAAGGCGATCCTCCGCGAGGTGCCCACCATGTTCGTGGCGAACCTCCTCACTCAGTTCTCCTCCACCCACTATCTCGACGTGGCGCAGCAGGCCGGCATCCCCGGCGACGTCTGCCCCATGCCGGAGGCCGAGGCCGGCTGCTCCATAGACGACGATTTCGCCGTGCTGGGCTGCTGCGCCGTGCAGGTAAACACCACCTGCGACGGGTCGCTCATGGGCAACGGCGTTATCGCCAAGCGCCTTGAGAGACAGTATGGCATACCCACCTTCCAGCTCGTGGCGCCGATGCGCCACCGCGAGGAGGACGTCCAGAAATACGCCGCTGAGGACATCAAGAAGGCCATCGCCTTCGTTGAGGAGCACACCGGTCAGAAATGGGACTGGAAGCACTACTTCCTCTGCGCCAGCCGCGTGAACGACGCTACGCGCAAGCGCATGGCGTGGCTCGATATCAACAGCTCGCCGTATCCGCAGTTCGTCGGCGCGCCCTTCTCTCTATATAACGACACGAACTACATGGGCAACTGCGGCCGCTCCGCCCTCTTCCCGCCGGTGGACGCCCAGCTTCTCAAGTACGCCGAGAGCGGCTATAAGGCCAAGCGGATGATGGCCAAGGAGTATCGCCACAGATGTATCGTCTGGGGCGTGCAGCCGCAGTACTGCATCGACATGCTCAACTGGATGATCCACTGCTGGGGCATAGTGCCGCTCACGGATATGCTCTCCATGATCAACACCAAGATGATCGCCGAGGAGGATACCCCCGAAAACAGGGAGCAGGCCTACTACGACATGGCATGGCTCAACGAGAACATGATCATGCGCAACCGCACCCACGGCGGCTACAAGGTGCTCGTGGATGAGCTCTGGGAATTCTGCGAGAAGATGAACGCCGACATGGTAATGATGTGGGAGCATATGTCCTGCAAGGCGCTCACGGGTATGCACGGCCAGTTCGAGGAGCAGGCCAGGGCGCGCGGTATCCATCTTGTCTGGGTGTGCCACGATCTGTGCGATCCGCGTGTCTATACAAGACAGGCCATACGCAACCAGCTCAACGCCTATATGCGCACCGTCATGCGCGAGGAGCCGCTCGACCCGTCCATCGAGGTCCTGCCGGACGACAACGCGTGGTAAGGAGGAGAAAAGAATATGTCTAAGCTTTCAAAATTCCTGCTTAAAATACTGGGTCTGGGCTTTTCGCTGTTCGCCGTGACCTTCCTGGTGTACTTCTTCAACCTTGACATGAAGCTCACCTCTAAGATCGAGCCGTTCCTGCTCAAGCACTACGACGCGATGCCCCGCGATACCTATATCTGATACCGCAGCAGCATAAACGGCGCGCCTTTCGGCGCGCCGTTTGCCATTAAACTCTGCGATCTTCCGATGAAAGGGCAGAAGTTGCGATATTACAAAAATGTAAGATTACGGCGCCGGAATGTAAGCCAAAGCTATGGCATACGCTCCGGCGCGCTGTTATTATAATGCCGAAGAATTTTTGGAGGTATCACCATGTCACTGCTTGAGGTTTCGGGACTTAAAAAGATATACGCCACACGCTTCGGCGGGGCGCAGGTGCAGGCGCTCGCGAGCGTGAGCTTCTCGGTCGAGGCCGGGGAGTATGTCGCCATCATGGGCGAGTCGGGCTCCGGCAAGACCACCCTGCTCAACATCCTCGCGGCGCTCGACAAGCCCACGTCGGGCGAGGTCGTCCTCGACGGGCGCAGCATGGCGTCGGTCTCGGAGCGGGAGCTCACAGCCTTCAGGCGTGACAATCTCGGCTTCGTGTTTCAGGACTTCAACCTGCTCGACACGTTCTCCATTGAGGATAACATCTTCCTGCCGCTCGTCCTCGCCGGCAAGGGCTATGACGAGATGAGCGCAAAGCTCGCGCCGATCGCCGCGAAGCTCGGCATAAAGGACATCCTGCCCAAGTTCCCCTATGAGGTGTCCGGCGGCGAGAAGCAGCGGGCGGCTGTCGCCCGCGCGCTGATAACCGATCCGCGGATAATCCTCGCCGACGAGCCCACCGGCGCGCTCGATTCGCGCTCCACGGATTCGCTCCTCGACCTTTTTGAGAGCATCAATGCCGACGGCCAGACGATTTTGATGGTGACGCACTCCGTAAAGGCGGCGAGCCACGCCAAGCGCGTGCTCTTCCTGCGCGACGGCGAGGTGTTCCACCAGCTCTACCGCGCCGACCAGAGCGTTGAGCAGATGTTCGCGAGGATCTCCGACACGCTCACCGTGATAGCGCAGGGGGGCGAGCTGCGTGCGTAAGGGATTTTACGCGCGCCTTGCCGCGCAGAACATAAAAAAGAACGGGAAGTTTTATCTCCCCTACCTGCTCACGGCGGCGGGCTGCGCCGCGATGCTCTATACGATGTATTTTCTCAACGGCAACGCGGGAGTGGGCGAGATGAGCGGCTCGGCCTATGTCAGGAGCTTTCTCGCTCTCGGCACCGTGGTCATCACGATCTTCTCCGCCGTGCTGATCTTCTATACCAACAGCTTTCTGATGAAGCGCCGCAAGAAGGAGCTCGGGCTCTACAACGTCCTCGGCATGGGAAAGCGGCACATCGCCCGCTTCCTTTTCTGGGAGACTGTCTACACCGCGCTCATCGGCGTGATCGGCGGGCTCGCTCTCGGCGTGCTGCTCTCGAAGCTCGCGCTGCTCGCGCTCTGCCGTCTGCTCGGCGCCATGGTGCCCTTCGGCTTTGAGCTCTCCGCCACCGGCATGGTGGCCACGGCGGCTTCCTTCCTCGTCATCTTTCTGCTCTGCCTGCTCGGAAACCTCCGGCGCATAGGCAAGTCGCGCCCCATCGAGCTGCTGCACGGGGAGAACACAGGCGACCGCGAGCCCAAGACCCGCTGGTTCCTCGCCGTTGTCGGCGTGCTGAGTCTCGGCGGCGGCTATGTCATCGCCTCGATGGTGCGCGACGCCATCGCCGCGCTCGGACTCTTCTTCGTCGCGGTGCTGCTCGTCATACTCGGCACCTTCTGCCTCTTCACCGCCGGCAGCATCGCCGTGCTCAAGGCGCTGCGGAGGAACAAGCGCTATTACTATCAGACGAAGCACTTCACCGCCGTCGCCGGTATGCTCCACCGCATGAAGCGCAACGCGGCGGGTCTCGCCGCCGTGTGCATACTCTCCACGATGGTGCTCGTCACGGTCTCGACCACCGCGAGCCTCTATCTCGGCACGGAGGACTCTCTCGATCAGCAGTATCCGCGGGACTATCAGGTCATCATGTTCAAGGCCGACGAGAACGCCATGAACTCCCTTGTGGACGCCATAGAGCGCGTGGCGGAGGAGGACGGCGTTAAGGTCAAAAACCTCACATACTTCGCCTACTACGAGGGCAACAGCGAAGTGCTCTCAGCCAATCAGGAGTGCGGCGACGCGCTCAAGGCGACGAACGGCGTCAACGGCGTGACGGTCTGGGCCGGGGGCGACGAGGACTATCTGCCGACGGTCTATGTCGGCTACGACCTGCCGGACGGCGCCGACACGCGTCTGACGAGCGAGGTGAGCATGCTCTGCGACTCGATGGAGGGCGACTTCACCTACGAGATGGCGTATATGGCCGACCGCGCCTCCAATGCCGAGGACTTATATGCCATGAGCGGCGGGTTCTTCTTCATCGGGCTCTATCTCGGCTTCCTGTTCCTGATGGCGACGGCGCTCATCATCTACTACAAGCAGGTGTCCGAGGGCTATGAGGACGCGCAGAGCTACCGCATCATGCAGAACGTCGGCATGACGCAGCGCGAGGTGCGCGAGAGCATCCACGGGCAGATAATGACGGTGTTCTTCCTGCCGCTCGCCGCGGCGGGCGTGCATATCGCCTTCGCGTTCAACATGATCTCGCGGCTGCTCACGGTGTTCGGTCTCTATAACGTGCCGCTCTTCGCGTGGTGCACGGTGGGCGTGTTCGCGGCCTTCGCGCTCGTCTATGCGCTGGTGTATGCGCTCACAGCCAGGGCGTATTACGGCATAGTCAAGGTATAAGAAAGGTTTCCGAAAGGCGGATGCGCAGGCGTCCGCCTTTCCTTTTTTTAGCAGGAGTATGTCAAATAACAATAAAACGCGGCGGAAAAAACAATATTTAAGCGGAAATCACTATTGCCATATGTCGAAAAAAAAGGTAGAATACCGTTGTCACAGTAATTCATCGGTCACTTCTGGGGGGAGGCGGAGCCAATGGAGATACTCGAGCGCCGGATCAGACAGGACGGGCGCGTCCTGCCCGGAGGCGTACTGAAGGTGGACAGCTTTCTCAACCACCAGATAGATGTGGAGCTCTATACCCTCATGGCCGAGGAGTGGCACAGACTTTACGCCGACGCGGGCGTTACCAAAATACTTACGATTGAAGCATCGGGCATTGGACTGGCCTGCATCACTGGGCAGGTGTTCTCGTGCCCTGTTTTGTTTGCCAAAAAGAGCCGCAGCCGCAATCTGGACGGCTCCTTCTATACCGCCGAGGTCGAGAGCTTCACACACGGCGGAGTCAGCACGATCCTCGTCTCCCGCGACTATCTGCCGGCAACGGATCGGGTGCTCATCGTCGATGATTTCCTCGCCAACGGCGCGGCGCTCTCCGGGCTCATCAGTCTTGTTGAGCAGGCCGGAGCCACCCTCGTCGGCGCGGGCATCGCGATCGAAAAGGCGTTCCAGCCCGGCGGCAGACTCATCAGGGCGCGCGGCGTGCGCGTGGAATCCCTCGCCCGCATCAGCTCCATGGACGACGACGGCGAGATCGAGTTCTGCTGAGACCCCTTACATTTTAATACAGCACCATTGGTATATGTCGAAGGATGGGCTTCGACGTCTCTACCCGGCCGCCGCAAATGGCCGGACTATCAATGCGCGGACGAGGCCGAAACGGTCTTGTCCTTGGACGCATTGCGGAGACGAGTATATCGTCCCCGCTTTTTGCTGTTCTAAATTGCTTCGGCAAATTAGATATATGGAGAAAATAAAAATATGGAGGAACAAAAATGAAAAAGCTTCTTGCGCTTCTTCTCGCTGTCTGCATGGTTCTGGCGCTCGCCGCCTGCGGCAACACCGCCGCCCCCGCGGGCACCGCCGCCCCTGAGGGCACCGCCGAGCCCGCTGCCGCCTCTGACTTCAAGGTCGGCGTCATCCTGCTGCACGATGAGTCCATCGGCTATGACTACGCCCACATCCAGGGCATCCAGGCCGCCTGCGAGGCTCTTGGCATCAGCGCCGATCAGGTTACCTACAAGTACAACATCGGCGAGGACGAGGCCTGCTACGACGCCGCCGTCGATCTCGTGGACGCCGGCTGCAACGTCGTCATCTCCGACTCCTACGGCCACCAGAGCTACATGACCCTCGCCGCCTCCGAGAATCCGGACGTCACCTTCCTGATAGCCACCGGCGACACCGCCGGCGTTGACGGACTTGACAACACCCGCAACTTCTTCACCCACACCTATGAGTCCCGCTTCGTCTCCGGCGTCGTCGCCGGCATGAAGCTTGCCGAAATGATCGAGAGCGACGTCCTCACCGACAGCAACTACGACGCCGACGGCAACGTGAAGCTCGGCTATGTCGGCGCTTACCCCTATGCCGAGGTCGTCTCCGGCTACACCGCCTTCTATCTGGGCGTAAAGTCCATCGTTGACAACGTCGCCATGTCCGTTTCCTACACCAACTCCTGGGCCGACGCCACCGCCGAGCAGCAGGCTGCCGAGGCTCTGCTCGCCTCCGGCTGCTGCATCATCAGCCAGCACGCCGACTCCACCGGCGGCCCCGCCGCCATTGAGGCCGCTGTCGCCACCGGCGCCGTGTGCTACTATGTCGGCTACAATATCGACATGCTCTCCGTCGCCCCCACCGCCATCCTCACCTCCGCCCAGAACAACTGGAGCGTCTACTACACCTACGCTCTCGGCCTTGCCATGGAAGGCAAGAGCAGCGAGATCGCCGTTGACTGGTCCGCCGGCTATGCCGAGGACGCCAACATGATCTCCGCTCTCGGCGCCTCCTGCGCCGCGGGCACTGCCGAGAAGGTCGCCGAGGTCGAGGCCGGAATAGCCGACGGCAGCCTGCAGGTCTTTGACGCCGCCACCTTCACCGTCGGCGGCGAGAACATCAGCACCTACACCTTCAACTCCTCCACCATGAACAGCGATTACAGCGCCGTTCTTTACGAGGGCCAGGATTACGAGTGCATCGTAAACGGCGCCTTTGAGGAGTCCACCTTCCGCTCCGCCCCCTACTTCGATCTCCGCATCGACGGCATCACCGAGCTGAGCTGAAAATAACCCGTACCAACTGATAAAGGGAGAAGCCGCGCCAAAAACGGCTTCTCCCATTTAGACTTTTTCCGCGGCGAAGGGGAGCGCGTATTGCGGCGCGCCGCCCTTTGACACGGAGCTTACCTTGAAAGGACGTGCTCATTTGGAAAACAAGGTCGCCGCCGTGCAGATGAGGGACATAACAAAGAGCTTTGGCAAGGTGCTGGCCAACGACAAAATGTGGCTGGACATCTACCGCGGCGAGATCCTCGCGCTGCTCGGCGAAAACGGCTCGGGCAAGACTACGCTGATGAACATGCTCTCGGGCATATACTACCCGGACGAGGGCACGATCACGGTGGACGGGCGCGAGGTCGCCATCCGCTGCCCCAAGGACGCCTACGATCTCGGCATAGGCATGATCCACCAGCACTTCAAGCTCGTGGATGTGCTCACGGCGGCGGAGAATATAGTTCTGGGTCTTCCGGGCAAGGGCAGGTTCGATATGAAGGCCGTTTCGGCGCGCGTGCGCGAGATCGCCGAGCAGTACGGCTTCGAGGTGGATCCCGGACAGAAGATATACGATATGTCCGTCTCGCAGAAGCAGACGGTGGAGATCGTCAAGGTGCTTTACCGCGGCGCGGACATT
>CAYNMN010000003.1:0-35541 GCA_964398305.1 uncultured Oscillospiraceae bacterium | reverse complement strand
TGTGATCTTGAGCTTGACCTTCTGCTTGAGTATCTCGGACATGGGAGTCTCGCGGGGCAGACCGGACTGAGAGGCGGGGACGAACACGCGCACGCCGTTGACGGTGACGACTATGCCGCCCTTGTTGTCCTCTGTGACCGTGCCCTCGACCACTGTGCCGTCAGCCTGCGCGGCTTCGATATCGGCCCAGCTCTTGACGGCGTCCAGACGCTTCTTGGAAAGCTGCGCCGTGCCCTCAACATCGTTAACGCGCACGACGATAGCCTCTATGGAGTCGCCGACCTTAACGATATCGGCGAGCTTGGCGTCGGTGCCCTCGGTCAGCTCCTCGGAGGGGATGAACGCGCTGTATTTCGTGCCGAGATCAACGCTCACCTCGGTGGGCGTGACAGCCACGACAATGCCGCTGACTCTGTCTCCGTTATATATCGTTTTAAGAGAATCCTCCAGCATCTCGTCGAAGCTCAGCTCGCCCCTGGGGGCTTCCTCCGCCTCAGCGTTTTCGGCGGCTGGAGCCGCCTCTTCGGGCACGGGCGCTTCCTGCGCGCCCACTGCCTCATCTGCCGCGCACTCCTGCGCGACGGCCGGCGTCTCCTGCGCCGTTACGGGAGCTTCCTCCACTGCCGGGACGCTCTCCTCGGGATTCTCGTTGATGATGATTTCATCGCTCATGGCTTCCAGTACCTCCTTGATTATCCACTCCGGCGCGGACGCACCCGCTGTCACGCCGATCGTTTTCGCACAATCGAGACGGCTCATATCGAGCTGCCCCGCATTTTCGACAAACTGTGTGTTCGCACAGCGCGCGGCGCATATTTCGGCCAGATGTACGCTGTTAGCGCTGTTCCTGCCGCCTATTACGACCATCGCGCCGCACCTCTCGGCGAGGCTCGCGGCCTCCTCCTGCCTTGTGGACGTAGCACAGCATATTGTATCAAATATTTCCGTGTTTGTACACACATTTTTTATTAACTTTTCGCATTCCGAAAAGTTCTCCGCGGTTTGGGTCGTCTGGGAGACGACCGTGATCGGCAGAGTCGCGCGTTTCTCGTCGCTCCACAGCCATTCCCGAAGCTCCCCGGCGTCCGAAAACACGAGCGGAGAGTCGCACCAGCCGCAGATGCCGCGCACCTCGTCGTGACCCGCCGCGCCGATAACGACGACCGTCCTCCCCCGCTCCGACGCCTCGCAAACGATCGCGTGGATCTTTTCGACGAAGGGGCAGGTGGCGTCGCAGATCTCGCATCCGAGAGCATCGAGCCGCTCGCGCTCCGCTCTCGACGCTCCGTGAGCGCGGATTATCACGCGCTCCCCCGGCCGGATCTCCCCGACGTCCCCGGCGACCGAAAGCCCGCGTTCCACGAGCGCGTCCATAACGTCGTCATTGTGTATGACCTCGCCAAGCGAGCGGCACGGCCCGCGTCCGAGCAGCTCCTCCGTCATCCTGACGGAGCGCGAAACGCCGAAGCAAAAGCCGGCGCTGCGCGCGAGAATGACGCGGCTCACTTGTTCTTTTTCCCGAGAGCGCTGATGCGGCGCATCAGATCGACTGACGCCGCCTGATACTCCTCATGCGTTTTCGCCTCGACATAATAGGGCTTGCCTATCCTGATGGTCACGAGCCCGAACGCCTTTTTGCCCCGCGGCACATAGACCGGGATGATCGGCGCCTTCATTTTCGCCGCGATGCGCACCGCGCCCGTCTTGGGCTCCACATTGTCGTTCTCCGAGCGCGTCCCCTCCGGGAAAATGAGGATCTTTCCGCCCGAACCGAGGCACTTCATGGCAGCGCGGATAGCGCCCATATCGGTCTCGCCCCTGTCCACGGGGATAACGCCGCAGCTTCTGAATATCTTAGCGACCACAGGGTTTTTGAAGAGCTCCTTCTTCGCCATGAACTGCAGCATATTCTTCCGGCCGAAGGCGAGCGCCACGAGCACGGGATCGACATAGTTGGAGTGATTGGCGCAGACCACCGCTGGCCCCTCGGGAATGTTCTCGCGTCCCACATGCTTGAGCGGATAAATAAGCGAGGCGATGGGCTTTACAGCGCTGTACAGCGCGTTATATGTTTTTTTGATCGCGGTTTTTGCCTGATCCATCTTATTTCGCTTCGCCTTTCCGTCTTTCAATAAGCGCGCAGACCTCCTCGATGCTCTCGGCAAGCGTGAGCGCGCTGGTATCGAGTCTCACGGCGTCCTCCGCCGCCTTCAGCGGCGCGGCCGCACGCGAGCTGTCGTTAGCGTCCCGGTAGTTAAGGTCGCGCAGCACCTCGTCATAGCTTGTGTCCACTCCCCTGGCGAGGAGCTCCGCAAGTCTCCGCTCCGCCCGACGCGCGGGGCTGGCCGTGAGAAATATCTTCAGGTCGGCGTCCGGCAGGACGACGGTGCCAATATCGCGCCCGTCCATGGCCACGTCGTGCTCTCTCGCCATGGCGCGCTGGGTCTCCATAAGAAAGGCTCTGACCTCCGGCATGGCGGAGACGTCCGAGGCGTATATGGATACCTCCGGCGTTCTGATGAGCCCGGTCACATCCTCCGCGCCGAGATACATCCGCTGCTCGCCGTTTTCGTGGGCAAGCCGGACGCTCAGCGACGGCAGCAGCGCGCAGACCCCCGACTCGTCCTTCGAGCCGACTCCGGCTCTGATCGCCGCAAGGCCGACGGTGCGGTAGATTGCTCCCGTATCGACATATATTAAGCCGAAGCGCCTGGCCGCGGCCTTCGCCATGGTGCTCTTTCCGGCTCCCGAGGGGCCGTCAATGGCGACGGAAAAATGCTCTTTCAAATCAAAAACCTCTCATACGGAGCTTCCGGCGACGAAGCCGGTGGACCAGGCTATCTGGAGATTGAAGCCGCCGGTATAGGCGTCGAGGTCGAGCACCTCGCCGGCGAAATACAGGCCCCCCACTATCTTTGAGCCCATCGTGCGGGGATCGACCTCGCGCGTGCTGACACCGCCCGCCGTGATTATCGCCTCGGCTATCGGACGCGGGCCGGAGATCTCCACGGGAAAGGCCTTGAACAGTCTGACGAGCCGCTCGCGCTGCTCGCGGGTGACGGAATTGATCTTCGTGTCCCCGGGAATGCCCGACAGCTCCACGAGCACAGGGATCATGGCTCGCGCCTCGAGCGCGTCGAGGGCGTTTTTGAACTCCCTGTTGGAGTTTTCGGCAAAGTCCCGGAGAATGCGGGCGTCAAGCTTTTTCTCATCGAGCGCAGGCTTGAGATCAATGCTCAGGCTGTATTTATGCACCTCAAAATCGCGCATATGCGCGCTCGCGGACAGGACGAGCGGGCCGGACACACCGAAATGCGTAAATAGCATCTCGCCGAGCTGGCTGAAGATGCGCTTATCGTCCTCATACGCCGTGAGAGCGACATTTCTGAGCGACAGTCCCTGCAGCTCCGCGCAGTACACATCGGGGGACGCGAGTGGGACGAGTGAGGGACAGCGGGGCGAGAGCGTGTGGCCGAGCTCCGAGGCGAGACGGTAGCCGTCGCCCGTGGAGCCGGAGCCGGGATAGGATAGCCCGCCCGTGCAGATAACGGCGGCGGCGCAGCCGAGCTCTCCCTCGGAGGTAAGCACTCCGCGCACGCCGGTCTCATCCGTCAGGATGCGCCTGGCCGCGAGATGCTCGACGCGCACGTTTCCCCGGCGCATATACCGCGCGAGCGCCTCGGCTATGTCATGGGCGCTGTCGGAAACCGGGAAGACTCTCATCCCCCGCTCGGTCTTGAGCGGAACGCCGAGGCTCTCAAAGAGCTCCATCACGCTCTCCGGCGGGAAGCGGGTGAGCGCGCTGTAAAGAAAGCGCCCGTCGCCCGGAATGTTGGCGATGATATCCTTGACGCCGCAGTTATTCGTCACATTGCAGCGGCCCTTGCCCGTAAGTCTCAGCTTGCGGCCGAGCACACGGTTGGGCTCAAGGAGGACAACGTCCCTCCCGCGGGAGGCGGCTACGGCGGCGCAGAGCATCCCGGACGCTCCGCCGCCGATCACAACGACGTCAGCCTTCAACTTTTTCGTAGACCGAGAACTCGCTCCAGACGCTCTCAAGACGCTTGAACGTATACGAGAGCTCCTCGCGCTTGCGCGCGCCGATGGCGACGATGAGCGCGTTGACAAGGCTCATCGGCGCGACAAGGGAGTCGAGGAAGGAGACCATCTCGCTCTTGGCAAAGAGACAGACGTCCGCCACCCCGCAGAAGGGGGAGCTCTTGCTGTCCGTGATGCCGATGACGGTCGCACCGTGCTCCTTGGCATATTTCATGGGCTTGACGGCTCTTGAGGAATAGCGCGGGAAGGTGAAGCCGATGAATACGTCGCCCTCATCCACGCGGATGAGCTGCTCGTACACCTCCGACGCTCCGGCCTCCTGCACGACCTTGACGTTATCCATCATCAGCCCCAGATAGAAGCCCAGGAAGTCCGCCAGCAGCTTGGAGGTGCGCATGGCGGAAATATAAACGCGCTTTGCGCCGACTATCGCATCCACCGCCCGGTTGAACTGCTCCTGATCGACCTCCATAAGAGTCGTCTGGAGCTTGTCAACATCGTCCGTCATCACGGCCTTCAGGATATTGCGGTCGTCAATAAGGTCCTTGGCGGCCTCGATACGCTGAACGGAGGTGAGCCGGCTGCGGATCATCTCCTGCAGCGCGCGTCTCATGCCGGGATAGCCGTCATAACCGAGCTCGGCCGCGAAGCGCACAACGGTGGATTCGCTAACGCCCACCGCCTTGCCGAGCTTGCCCGCGGTCATAAAGGCGGCCTTGTCGTAATTATCGAGAATGTATTTCGAAATCAGCCTCTGCCCCTTGGAAAAACCGGAGTTATCCTTGGAGATCACAGCCAGGATGTCTCTGTCCATACCAATACTCCCCTGTCAGAAAATGAACGGAATTCATTTTACACACATAACACATATATTTCAAGTGAAAATGCATGAACAAATTTAAAATCCTGCAATTTTTGCAGGATTTTAAACCAGCTCGCGCAGGTATTGTTTTTCTTTCTCCGTAAGACGCCGCCACGCCCCGCACTTTAGCGCGCCGAGTCTCAGCTCGCCCTCCGCGATCCGCCGCAGGCGCGTGACCTTCAGCCCCGCCGCGTCGCACATCTTACGCACCTGGCGGTTGCGCCCCTCCGAGATGATGATCTCGAGCTGCGCCGTATCCCTGTCCGCCTCGAGCACCCTGACCCGTGCGCCGTGCGTCTTGTAGCCGTCGATATACATCGGAGCGCGCAGAAGCTCCGCCGCAGCCTCGATCCCGCCGCCCGTCACGCTCGCAATATAGGTCTTTCTGACCTCATGCGAGGGGTGCATCAGCGCGTTTGCCACCTCGCCGTCGTCGGTCATGATGAGCAGCCCCTCGGAATACATATCGAGCCTGCCGACCGGATAGAGCCGGCCTCCGGCGTCCTCGACGAGCTCCAACACCGTGCGCCGCCCCTTCTCGTCAGAGAGGGTCGTGACGTAGCCTCTGGGCTTGTTGAGCATGATATATGTACGCTCCCCGCCGCTCCTCACGGAAACGCCGTCGAGCGTTATCTCATCCGTTTGAGCGTCGGCGCTCATGCCGAGCTGCGCCGTTATTCCGTTCACCGAGACGCGCCCGGCGCTTATCAGCTCCTCCGCGCGGCGGCGCGAGGCCATTCCGGCAGAGGATATTATCTTTTGCAGTCGTTCCTTCATATTTATCACCTGTTGCCCGCCATCCGCCAGACCCTTCCGAAGCGCTCGGCGGCGGTGAGCTCAATTCCGTTTTGTATATCCGCCCGCCCGGTCGTAATGAGCGCGCACTCGTCAACAAGCTCGCCGTCCGAGAGCACGCGGATCCTGCCGACAGTCTCCCCCGCCTCCACGGGCGCGAAAACAAAGGCCGGGAGCTCAACCGCTATGCGCACATCCTCCGCGCCCCTCACGAGGGCACGCAGCTCGCGCTCCGGGCTGACGCTCACAGCATCGGTCTCGCCGGAGATCACCGGCAGCTCAAAGCTCTGCTCCGGCGTGACGACGGCGGAATAGCGCGCCGCGGCAAACGCCCAGTCGTATAGCGCGCAGTGATCGTTCCAGTCGTCGGGATCGGAGAGCGTAACGCAGATGTAGCGCGTGCCGTCCCGCTCGGCGCAGGACACGAGCGAGCGCCCCGCGGCGGCGGTATATCCCGTTTTCACACCGATCACGTCGCCGCGCATCACAAGCAGGCGGTTGTGGTTGGTGTAGGTATTCTCTCCGAGCGTGTAGGTCACGGTGGAGACTATGCGCGCGAAGTCCGCGTTCTCCATGCAATACGCAGTGAGCACGGCGAGATCGCGGGCAGTGGAGCAGTGCCCGTCCTCATCGAGACCGTGGGGATTGCGAAAGGACGAATTGACCATCCCCAGCCGCTCCGCCATGGCGTTCATCAACCGCACAAAGCTCTCGCAGTCTCCCGCGGTGTGCTCCGCGAGAGCCAGAGCCGCGTCGTTGCCGGAGGCAAGGAGCATGGCATAGAGCAGCTGCTCGACGGTGTAGCTCTCCCCGGCCTTCAGATACGCCGACGAACCCTCTACAAGCGTGCAGCTCTTACTCACCGCGACGCTGTCGGTCAGCTCGCAGTTTTCAAGCACCACGGCGGCGGTCATTATCTTGGTCGTGCTCGCTATGAGCATCGGCACGTCGGCGTTGTATTCATATAGCAACTCGCCCGTATCCGCGTGCATCACAATGCAAGCGCCGGCCGACGGCGCAGGCGCGGCGAGAGCGGCCATGCCCTGCGAGAGCAGCGCGAGCACGGCGGCAAGTATTACGCATTTCTTCAATAAAAGCACCTCCCTTACATTGGGCGGTGTTATTATTGACAGCTTTGGGCGCTTTTACTCCGCCTTGGCGGCCTCGCGCTTCTCCTTGAACTGCTCCGCCTTGTCCATAAAGGTGGGGATCATGTCCAGCAGGCGGTCAAAGGTGTTGTTCGGGGGCGGCATGATATTGACCATGCGCACGCTGCCGTCCTGCACAACGAGAAAGCCCATCGGCTCGATACGCACACCGGCGCCCGTGCCGCCGCCGAAGCCGGCGGGGCTCTTGAGCGGCAGGTCGCTGCCTCCCGAGCCAAAGCCGAAGCTGACGCGCGAAACAGGAATGAGGGTCATGCCGTCAACGGTGATGGGCTCGCCCACTATCGTGTTGACGTCGACCATCTCCTTGATCTTAGCCATGCTGACACGCAGCATCTCCGACATCGGACTGTTCTGAGGAGTTCCGGTCATCTGTTCCATCCTTATCCTTCCTTTCTTTCGCCTGCTCGGCGAGAGCCTTTTCTTTATCTGTTTTGAGCTTGAATTTCATTATTGCCCAGCCGGCCGAGAAGGCCACGGCAATGAGCTTCGCAAGATTGAGGGTGATGGTCGCCCTCGCGTCCGCTTTGAGCTCGACGGTCTCGAAGTTCACGCAGGTCTTGACGTCGCTTCGTCTGACGTTGAAGGCCCTGTCCGCCGTCGGCAGGAGCACGCCGAGCACGCTGTTCACCGTGCCGTAGAGCATCGCCGCGCTGTACGGGTCGTCGTCCGCCACCGTGAGGTGGAGCATAAAATCGTTTACCACGAGCTTGCGGCGCATCTTCGTGAGCGCGCCGAGGCCGATCTCCGCGAGCCCCAGCAGCTCCTTGACGGTAGGCTTGGGCTTTTCCGTATCCGGCGGGCGCTTTTTCTTCGGCTTTTTCGGTTTTTGGGCTTTGGGCGGCTTCTCCTTCTTCGGCTTCTTCGGCTCCCTGGCCGGAAGAATGCCGATATTGAAGCAGAGCACTCGCGCCGCGACCCTCAGCTCACCGCCGATATAGCTCACGCTCGCGCCGAGTGGAATGACGAGGATCAATACTATTACCGCGAGGATTATCAGCAGCGCAGTCACGGACTCTCACCTCCGTTCTCCGGCAGCTCGAGCTCGAGCTGCTCTCCGCGTTCCTTGAGCTCGCCTATCGCCGCCTTGAGCTTCTCCACGCCGTCCGTCGAGGCCATGTCCGGCAGCGGCGGCAGCTCGGAGAGAGACGAGACGCCCATCACCCGCAAAAAAGCCTCGGTCGTGCGGAAGAGGGTGGGTCTACCGGGGGCCTCAAGCCGGCCGGCCGGGGCGATGAGACCCTTGTCCGCCAGCGAGCTGACGGTATAGGAGCTGTCCACTCCGCGCACCTGCTCGACATACGCTCTCGTCACGGGCTGGAAATACGCTATTATCGCGAGCGCCTCCAGCGCCGGCTGCGAAAGGCGCGGCGGGGAGCGGTGCTCAATCGCGCGGGAGATCACCTTGGCATACTCCGGCGCCGAGCATAGCTGGAGCGACTTGTCGAGCCGCTTGAGTCTGATGCCGCGCTTCCCTGTCTCATACTCCTCCGCGAGCTTTTCGGCGCAGTCGTATATCTCGTCCTCACCCACGGCGAGCACAAGCGACATCCGCGCGGCGGGCACAGGCTCTCCGCTTGCGAAAAGTATGGCCTCGACGGCGTTTTTGAGCGCGGTGTTTTCCATGGGCATCATTCCTCTATGGCGTTCAATATCTCGTCGGTGTCTCCGCCGGTGAAGCTCAGAATAAAATCGTCGTCTCTGCACTCGATGGTCAGGCGTCCCATACCGCAGAGCTCCAGCACGGAAAGGAAGGTCGCCACGACCTCCGATCGGCTGCGGCTGTCAGAGTAGAGCGCTCGGAGGCTCTCCGGCCCGCGGCGCAGTCTGTCGATGATCTCGCGGCTCTTTTCGCGCACGCCGTAGACTATGCGCGAGGGGGCTATGTATCGCATGTCCGGCGGCCCGGGGGCCTTGGCTCCGGATCGCGAAAACACGGAATAGAGCGATTCGAGAAGATCTGTCGGCTCATGGCGGTAGTCATATACCGTCGCCGCCGCGCTGATCGGCTCGGGCGGCTTGGTGCACAGCAGCAGTCCCTCCTGCGAGGCCTCGGCGAGGACGGGAAGGACCGTCTTGACGGATTCCATCGTGTCCCGGCAGCGCAGCTGCTCAAGACTTGTCATCAGCTCCTGCAGTTCGCTGACCTCGGTCTCGCCCTGCAGCAGGGTGCGGGTCTTGATATAGAGGAGATAGGCCGCCATCTGCACGAACTCGCTCGCTATCTCGAGATCCATGCTCTCCATCCGCGCGAGATAATCGAGATACTGGTCGAGTATCTCGGCTATTTTGATATCGCGGATCTCTATTTTGTTTTTTGACAGGAGCATGAGGACAAGGCTCAGCGGCCCCTCGAAGTCCTGCTCCTCGTCCCGCGCCCTGACGACGCCCTCAAGACGGAAGGTCGGGTTTTCCATATGATTATAACCCATTCACGGCATAGAATACCGCCGTGGAAATTTTACTCATCCAGCCGAACACATAGCCGATCCCCTCGGACAGGACGCCCGAGGCCGCGCCCGTCCACACGAGGGCGAGCAGCAGGATCATGCCGAAGCGCTCATAGCGCATGAGCTTCATATATGCGCCCTGCGGCAGAACGGCCGCAAGCACCTTGCTGCCGTCGAGCGGAGGGATGGGGATAAAGTTGAAAACGGCGAGCGCCGTGCTCAGATACGCCGTCGCCCAGATCATTGTAAGGAGCGTATCGGCGCTGCCATAGAGCTTGACATAGAGGCCGCCGTACAGCGCGGCGAACAGCGCGGCGATCAAAAGGTTTGAAACCGGCCCCGCAAGCGCGGTTATCGCCATGCCCCACTTGGGGTTTTTGAAGTTGCGCATATTGACCGGCACGGGCTTTGCCCAGCCCACCTTGAACACCACGAGCATCAAAAGGCCGAGAATATCGATGTGCTTGATGGGGTTGAGCGTCAGCCGCCCGGCGTCCTTCGCCGTGGTATCGCCCAGAAGATACGCCACATAGCCGTGCGACAGCTCATGGAGCGTTATGCAAAGCAGCGCGGGAATTATATAGATCAGCGCGTCGGTGACAACGGACCAGTCCAGCCCGTTCCAGATAGATTTCAACGTTTCTATGGTCTCACCTCCGCAATAGTATGATTATAGCAATTCTCGCCGCAAATTACAAGGGCGCGTTGCAAAACGCGCCCTTTCAACAAACATCATCATTTGATTGCCTTGAATATCTCACGCAGGAGCGCGTCCTTCCCTGCTCCGGTCTCCGCGGAGAACTGAACGAGCGGCGAAGCCTCCTCCAGCTCAAGCGTCTCGCAAATAAGAGCCAGGCTCGGCTCAAGCTCCGATTTTTTGAGCTTGTCACACTTGTTCGCGGCGACTATCAGCGGGCAGCCCGCCTCCCGGAACCAGCCGCGCATGGTGACGTCGTCCGCCGTGGGCTTATGCCGGGCGTCGACTATCAGCACGCCGAGCGTTATGAGCTCCGGCTGAGCAAAGAAGGCCTCCATAAGCGCGCCCCAGCGGTCGCGCTCGGCCTTGGCGACGGCGGCGTAGCCGTAGCCCGGCAGATCGACGAAATACGCCCTGCCGTCCACGAGGAAGTAGTTGACGTGGACGGTCTTGCCCGGCTGAGAGCCGACGCGGGCAAAATTCTTTCGCCCCACAAGTCTGTTGAGAGTGGAGGACTTGCCGACGTTTGAGCGCCCGGCGAACACCACGCGGGGTCTGACGTCGCGGATGAAGCCCTCGGGGGAGGCGGCGGATTTGACAAACTCCGTTTTGCTTAAGTTCAGCTCACCCATATTACTGGCCTATCCTTGCGCGGCCCCGTCCGGCGGGAGGCGCGGGCAGCTCCGGCGCGGCGGCGCTCTCAGGCGCTTCGGCAACGGCGCTCGGGCGGCGCAGTGCCGTATCAAGTATCGCGTCGACATGGTCGGCCGTGATGAAGCACAGCGCGCGGCGCACGGTCTGGTCGATATCGTCAAGATCAGACTCGTTGGCGGCGGGGATTATAACGGTTGTGACGCCGGCGCGCAGGGCGGCCATGGTCTTTTCCTTTAGCCCGCCGATGGGCAGTATGCGCCCGCGCAGCGTTATCTCGCCCGTCATGGCAAGGTCGCGGCGCACGGGTATGCCCGTGAGCGCGGATATGACGCCGATGCAGATGGTGACGCCGGCGCTCGGGCCGTCCTTGGGCACGGCGCCCTCGGGGAAGTGGATATGGATATCCTTCTTTTTATAGAAATCGGGGTCTACTCCCAGCTTTCCCGCGCGGCTGCGGATATAGGTTATCGCCGCCTTGCAGGACTCCTTCATCACGTCGCCGAGGTTTCCCGTGAGCTCGAGCTTGCCCGTGCCGTCCACAACGCCGACCTCGACGTCCAGCACCTCGCCGCCCACGGAGGTCCATGCGAGGCCCCGCACAAGGCCGACCTCGTCCCGGGGGTATATCTCCTCCGGCTTATACTTCTCCACGCCCAGCAGCGGCTCGAGCTCGCCCGCGCGGACGGTCAGGGACCTATACTCGCCCTTTGCTATCCCGGCGGCGCACTTGCGGCAGATGGCGGCAAGCTCTCTCTCGAGCACGCGCACACCGGATTCGCGGGTGTAGAGGGCGATAATCTCGCGAATGGCCTCGTCGCTCACCTTGAGCGTGCGGCCGTCGAGACCGTGCTTCGCGCGCTGCTTGGGCAGCAGGTGGCGCCTGGCTATCTCAAGCTTCTCCTCATCGGTATAGCTTGAGAGCTCAATGACCTCCATGCGGTCGAGCAGGGGGCGCGGAATGGTCTCGGTCGAGTTCGCGGTCGTGATGAAGAAAACGTCCGAGAGGTCTATCGGCACCTCCATGAAATTGTCGCGGAAATGGCAGTTCTGCTCACCGTCGAGCGCCTCGAGCAGAGCGGCGGAGGGGTCGCCCCGATAATCGCTGCCGAGCTTGTCGATCTCGTCGAGCACCATCAGCGGATTCATGGAGCCCGCCTGTATCAGCCCCGTGACGATGCGTCCGGGCATTGCGCCAATATAGGTCTTGCGGTGGCCGCGGATCTCCGCCTCGTCATGCACGCCGCCGAGGGCGACGCGGCAGAGCTTGCGGTTAGTGGCGCGCGCGATGCTCATGGCGACGCTGGTCTTGCCCGTGCCCGGAGGGCCGACAAGGCAGAGCACGCCGCCCTTGACGTCCGGCGCGAGCTGACGCACGGCGAGGAACTCGATTATGCGCTCCTTGACCTTTTCAAGCCCGAAGTGGTCGGCGTCGAGCTTCCTGCGCGCCTTTTCTATATCGAGAGTCTCTTTTGTCCTTTTATCCCACGGGATCTCAAGGCAGGTGTCGAGATAGGAGCGGATGACCGAGGCCTCAGCGCTGCCGAAGGGCTGGCGCGAGAGGCGCGAGACCTCCTTGAGGAGCTTCTTTTGTGTCTCCTCGTCTACCCTGAGCTCCATGATGCGCTCGCGATACTCGTCAAATTCCTCCGGGCCGTCCACGCCCTCGCCGAGCTCGGACTGGATGACCTTCATCTGCTCCCGCAGGAAATACTCACGCTGGCTGCGCGTGACAGCCTCCTGCGTGGCCTCGCTGAGATCGCGCTCAAAGCCCATCACGGTCAGCTCGCGCGTGATAAGACCGCACAGCGAAGCGAGACGGCGCGAGGGGCGTGTCTCCTCAAGCAGGCGCTGCTTCTCCTCGGGCTTGAGAAAGATGTTCTGGGCCACATAATCCGCTATATAGGAGGCGTCTGAGCTCGCGAAGATATTTAGCACGGTCTCGGGCGGGATATTGCCGGAGGCGCCGGCGTATTCCTGAAAGAGCGCCGAGCAGCGGCGGCAGAGCGCCTCGATGCGCTCCCCCGGTCTCTCCCGAACATCCTCGAGCGGGATGACGTCGGCAAACAGGCACGGCTGATCCATGGTGACGTCGCAGATCATTCCGCGCGCGAGCCCCTCGGCCATCACGCGGATTGTGCGGCTGCCGGGCTGGCGAAGTATCTGTCTCACCCGGCACACGGTGCCCACGCCGTAGATGTCGTTTTCGAAGGGCATATCCTTGGTGACGTCCTTCTGCGCGGCCAGAAATATGATCTGGTCGGCGCTCATCGCAAAGTTGAGCGCGGCGACGGACATGGGGCGCTCAACGTCAAAGTTGAGCAGCATCCCGGGAAATACCGACAGCCCGCGCAGCGGGAGAACGGGCATATTTTTCTCGGAGGAGAATTCGAATTCTGTCTTTTTCATGTTTGCGCACTCCTTTCATTGGAGCGAAACGGGGCGGAATAGCTCCGCCCCGAATGACTGTTCACGATACGTTGTCTTTTGAGGCCTTGCGCCTGACAACAAGGGGCTCAGTGCCGTTTTTGACGCTGTCCTCCGTGATAACGACCCTGGAGATGGAGGGATCGGACGGAACGTCATACATTATATCCGTCATCAACCGCTCCATAACGCCGCGCAGACCGCGCGCGCCGATATGAAGATCTATGGCCTTGTCGGCTATCGCCGCAAGCGCGCCGTCCTCAAACTCGAGCTTGACGTTGTCGTAGGACAGGAGAGCCTGATACTGCTTTGTGAGCGCGTTCTTCGGCTCTGTGAGGATGCGGATGAGATCCTCCCTGTTGAGAGAGTTGAGCGAGGTGAGCACCGGCAGACGGCCTATGAGCTCGGGAATGATGCCGAACTTCAGAAGGTCGTGGGGCTGGACGCTCTGAAGCAGCTCGCCGACGTCGCGCTCTTTGGAGGATTTGATCTCCGCCTCGAAGCCCATGGCCTTGCGGTCAAGTCGCTTTTCGATTATCTTGTCGAGCCCGTCAAACGCTCCACCGCAGACGAAGAGGATGTTGGTGGTGTCCACATGGATGAACTCCTGATGCGGGTGCTTCCTGCCGCCCTGCGGCGGGACGCTGGCCACCGTGCCCTCAAGCAGCTTCAAAAGCGCCTGCTGCACGCCCTCGCCGGAGACGTCGCGCGTTATCGAGGTGTTCTCGCTCTTGCGGGCGATCTTATCGATCTCGTCAACATATATTATGCCGCGCTCTGCCTTTTCTACATCAAAATCAGCCGCCTGAAGGAGCTTGAGGATGATATTCTCCACATCCTCGCCGACATAGCCGGCCTCCGTGAGGGTAGTGGCGTCGGCAATGACGAAGGGCACGTTGAGCATCTTGGCAAGCGTCTGTGCAAAGAGAGTCTTGCCGCTGCCCGTGGGGCCGATGAGCAGGATGTTGGATTTCTGGAGCTCCACGTCGTTCCTGCCGCCGTGCAGTATGCGCTTATAGTGGTTATACACCGCGACAGACAGCGCGACCTTGGCCTTATCCTGTCCTATGACATACTCGTCGAGTCCGGCGCGGATGTTGGCGGGTCTCGGCAGATGATCTATCGAGAGATCGAGCTCCGGAGCCGAGGGATAATCCTCCGGCTTGAAGGATTCATCCACGATGCTCATGCAGAGCTTGACACACTCGTCGCAGATATATGAGCCGTTGCCCGCTATGAGCCTGTTGACAAGCGACTGCGGCTTGCCGCAGAAGGAGCAGCGTATCATCTTTTTATCTTCTTGTTTTGCCATTTCCTACACCCCGATCACGCGGCTTCGCCGCGAGCGTTTATCTCTTTGCAATGACCTTATCCACGAGGCCGTATGCGCACGCCTCCTCGGCGGACATGAAGTGGTCACGCTCTGTATCGGCGGCGATGGTCTCGAGCGGCTTGCCGGTATTCTCCGCGAGGATGGCATTGAGCTTGCTCTTGATCTTGAGGATTTGCTCGGCCTGGATCTGAATATCCGTGGCCTGACCCTGGCTGCCGCCGGAGGGCTGATGGATCATTATCTCGGCGTTGGGCAGAGCCAGACGCTTGCCCTTTGCGCCGGAGGAGAGCAGGAACGCGCCCATGGACGCCGCCATGCCCATGCAGATAGTGGACACGTCGCACTTGATATACTGCATGGTGTCGTATATCGCGAGACCGGAGGTGACCACTCCGCCGGGGCTGTTAATATAGAACTGGATGTCCTTATCGGGGTCCTGAGCCTCGAGATAGAGCATCTGCGCCACTATAAGCGACGCCGTGGTGTCATTGACCTCCTCCGACAGCATAACTATGCGGTCGTTGAGAAGGCGGGAAAAAATATCATAGGAGCGCTCGCCCCGCGAGGTCTGCTCCACTACATACGGAACCAAACTCATAATAAACTCTCCTTTCAGATGCTGCTTGAGAGCATAACCGACTCTTGCGCCGATTAGTCCTTGTTTTCCTCCGTCTCAGCCGCTTCCTCCGCCTTTTTTTCGGTGGGAGCGAGCTTGACGGCGCTGCCATAGATGACGTCCGCGGCCTTGCGGCGGGCGAGATCCTCGACCACGAGCTCGTCGCTTATCATCTTTTTGACCTGCTCGGCGTTCTCGCCGTACTCGTCGTCGATCTTCTTATAGAACTCGTCCTTATCCTCCTGCGAGACCTCAATGCCCTCGGCCTTGATGATCGCGTCGAGAAGGAGATCGGCCTGCGCCTGCTTTTCGGCGTTGGGGCGCATCATCTGCTCGAAGGCCTCCTCCGTGAAGCCGATCATCTTGAGAAGCTCCTCGCGGGAGACTCTGCCGCCGATGCCCATGCTGTCGGCATAGTTGCGCAGGAACTCGTCGGCCTTGGAGCTGATCATGCTCTCCGGCACCTCGGCTGTCATGCCCTCTATGGCCTTGACCATCAGCGCGGAGTGGAAGCCGCGGTCGGAGTTCTCCGCAGCCTCGCCTTTAAGGCGGTCGGCGATGCTCTGCCTGTATTCGGCGAGGGTATCGAACTCGGAAACGTCCTTTGCAAACTCATCATCGATCGCGGGCAGCTCCGGCTCGCGGACGGAGTGGATGACTATCTTGAAGACCGCGGCCTTGCCGGCGAGCTTTGGATCGTATTCCTCCGGGAAGACGACGTTGACCTCGCCCTCCTTCTCGCTTTCCATGCCGATCATCTGATCCTCAAAGCCGGGGATGAACTGGCCGGAGCCGATCTCGAGAGAATAGTCCTTGCTGCTGCCGCCCTCAAAGGCCTCGCCGTCCACATATCCGGTGAAGTCGAACACGACCGTGTCGCCCTGCTGCACGGGACGCTCCACATCGATGAAGCGCGCGGCGCGGCGGCGGGCGGTCTCGATCTCCTCGTCGACCTTGGAGTCCTCGACTGCGGGCTCGGCATACTCGGCCTCAAGGCCCTTATACTCGCCGAGAGCGACCTCGGGATAAACGTCCGTGACGAAGGTGAGAGTGAGAGTCTTATCCTCTCCTATCTCGTAGTTGACGATCGAGGGAGCGCCGATATTTTCTATCTTGGCGTCCTCCACGGCAAACTCAAATGCGTCCGGAGCCGCGACCTGCACAGCGTCGTCATGGAAAACATCGTGGCCATACATGCCCTCGATAACCGTGCGGGGCGCCTTGCCCTTGCGGAAGCCGGGGACCATTATGCTGCCGCGTGCGCGCTTGAAGGCGGTGTCCACGGCCTTTTCAAAGACCTCGGGCTCGACCTCGACCTGGAACATGGCCGTGCTGTGTTCTTTCTTCTCAACATTCTTTACGATCATTTGGTTTGACTCCTTCTGACATTTATCCCTGTATTAATGATTACTCATAGTAAGCGCGCTAAATTATAGCAGATTTGCCCTTTAAAAGCAACACTATAATTATTAATTAAGACGTTTCGTTCTTACCGGAGGATCGCCTTGCTGATGCTCTTTTTGCCCCGCTTTAGAATGACGCCGGCCCTGAGCTCGTCGGCCGTAAAGCTTTTTGCTATATCGGTCACCTTCTCGTCGTCCGCCGTGACTCCGCCCTGCTGCACGTTGCGCCGCGCGTCGCTCCTGGACGGGCACAGTCCGCTTTTGACGAGCAGCGTGAGAATATCGGCCGCGCCGTCGGTGAGATCGGCGTCCGTGAGCTCGGCTGTGGGCATGCTGTCGTGCTCTCCCGCGCCGCCGAATACCGCGCGCGCGCCCGCCTGCGCCTTCGTCGCTTCCTCCTCGCCGTGGACGAGACTTGTGAGCTCATAGGCGAGTATCTCCTTGGCCTCGTTGAGCCTGGCGTCCTTCCAGTCCTTCATCGCGTCTATCTGCTCAAGCGGCAGGAAGGTCATCTTGCGCAGGCAGTTCATGACGTCCGCGTCGTTCACGTTGCGCCAGTACTGGTAGAAGTCGTAGGGGCTGGTCTTGTCGGGGTCGAGCCACACGGCGCCGCCCATGGTCTTGCCCATCTTCTTGCCCTCGCTCGTGAGCAGGAGGGTGATGGTCATGCCGTAGGCGTCCTTGCCGAGCTTTTTGCGGATGAGCTCCGTGCCGCCGAGGATGTTCGACCACTGATCGTCGCCACCGCACTGCATGGCGCAGCCGTTGTTGACGAACATGTGATAGAAGTCATAGCTCTGCATTATCATGTAGTTGAATTCAAGGAAGGTCAGTCCCTTTTCCATGCGCTGCTTGTAGCATTCGGCGCGGAGCATGTTGTTCACGGAGAAGCAGGTGCCGACCTCGCGGAGCATTTCGACATAGTTGAGGTCGAGCAGCCAGTCGGCGTTGTTGAGCATCAGCGCGCGGCCGTTGGAGAAGTCGATAAACCGACTCATCTGGATCTTGAACTTGTCGGCGTTGGCCTGGATCTGCTCGCGCGTCATCATGGGCCGGGAATCCGTGCGGCCGGAGGGGTCGCCGATCATGGTGGTGCCGCCGCCGAGCAGGGCTATGGGGGTGTTGCCGGCGAGCTGCAGACGGCGCATAAGATTGAGCGCCATGAAGTGGCCGACGTGGAGGCTGTCCGCCGTCGGGTCGAAGCCAATATAAAAGGTGGCCTTGCCGTTGTTAACGAGCTCGCGCACCTCGTCCTCATCAGTTACCTGCGCTATCAGACCGCGCGAGCGCAGCTCCTCGTATATACCCATTTTGTTCGTCTCCTTATATTTCAAGTTTATTTTTTATTGCTTTCAATGATCGCGGCCGCCAGCCGCGCGCAATAGGAGATGAGCTCCGGGCACATCTGCTTGCCGCCGTTCGCCGCAACGAGCTCGCTGCAGCGCAGCGCGCCGTATTGCTCCTTGAAGCTGCGGCAGAGCTCTGTTACGAGCGGCGCCGTCATACCCTGCGCCCTGCCGTCGCCGTCGCTCGCCGCAAGTCCGATCGCCATGGCGCCGCCGCTCACGGCGCCGCAGATCTCGCCGCAGCGCATACCGCCGCCGAAGCCGGAGGCGAGACGCCGCGCCGCGCCGTCGTCAAGCCCTGTCTTCTCCGAGAGAGAGCAGAGCACGCACTGCGCGCAGTTGAGCTTTTGTGATTTGTCATCATGCAGAGCTTTAGCCTTATCCCCGATATCCATTTCATTTTACCTCTTTCCTGTAGCTCTCGGCCGCCGCGAGCTGCTCCTTCGCGCTCGCGAGAGTGGTCGGCGTGATGTTTGCACCGCCATGGAGACGGGCTATTTCTTCTATTCTACCCTCGCTGTCAAGCGGCGTTATCTGCGTATATGTCCGCCCCGCGCGCTCGGTCTTTTTGATGAGAAGCTGCTCGTCGGCCATCGCCGCTATCTGCGGCAGATGAGTGACGCAGATAACCTGCTTTCTCCGCGAGAGGCGGCAGAGCTTCTCCCCCACTCTCTGTGCAGCAACGCCGGACACGCCCTCGTCTATCTCGTCAAAGACCATGGTGCCTACGGCGTCGTTTTCCGAGAGCACGTCCTTCATCACGAGCATGATCCTTGCGAGCTCGCCGCCGGAGGCGATGCGGGAGATGCGCCCGGGCTCCTCGCCGGCGTTGGCGCTCATGAGGAACCTCACCTCGTCGCAGCCCGTCTGGCCGAAGCCCGGCTCGCCCGCGACCGGCGTGAGCTCGGTTTTGAAGCGCACCGAGGGCATATTGAGCTCGCGCAGACCCTCCTCCACTCGCTTTTGCAGCAGCAGCGCTGCCTCGGCGCGTTTTTGGGAAATCGCCCTCGCCGCGGCCATGGTCTCCTTCGTCCGGGCGGCGAGCTCAACTGTAAGCCTGCGGCGCAGCTCCTCGCTGTCGCCTATCTCCTCAAGACGCTTCTCGCTCTGCGCAAGAAGGTCGATAAGCCCCGCCTCGTCGCAGGAATATTTCTTTTCGTATCTCCGCAGGAGCGCGAGACGCGTTTCAAGCGCGTCGTATTCCTCGGGCGAGAAGTCGAGACTGTCCAGAAAATCGCGCAGCCGCTCGCCCGCGTCGGCGAGCAGCGCGGAGGCCTCGTCGATCTGCTTTGCCGTCGCCGCGAGCTCGGGAGCCCACTGCGAGGCTCTGCGTGCGAAGGCCGCGGCGTCGCCGGTCTTTTCGGCGGCGCTGCCGTCCGCGCCGTAAAGCGCCTGATAAGCGCCCTCCACGGCCTCCGTGAGCTTTTCGGCGTTTCTGAGAATGTCTCGCCGCGCCGAGAGCTCCGCCTCCTCTCCGGCTTTGAGCTCCGCGCCGGAAAGCTCGGCTATGCGGTATCTCAGGCTCTCCTCGAGCCGGCGCTTCTCCTCGTCGTCCATGTCGAGCGCCCGCAGCGCCCTGCGCGCTTCCTTCCACGAGGCATAAAGCCCGCCATAGCGCTCAAGCTCCGGCGCGAGGCGCGCGAAGGAGTCGAGATACTCGCGGTGGCGCGATTCGTCCATTAGCTGACGTCCGTCGTTCTGACCGTGAATGTCGAGCAGCAGCGCGCCTAGCGATCGGAGCTGCGCCGCCGAGACCGGCGTGCCGTTTACGGACGCGCCTCCGCGCCCGTCGGCGGATATTCTCCGGCGCAGAACAAGCGTGTCGTCGCGCTCGACGTCGTTCTCCTCAAACCACTCCGCAGCGGACTCGGCGGAGAACACCGCCGTTACCGACGCCTTCTCTGCCCCCGCGCGCACGAGCTCGCGGCTCACTCTGCCGCCGAGCACGGCGTCGAGCGAATCGATCACGATGCTCTTGCCGGCTCCGGTCTCGCCCGTTAGGATGTTGAGCCCCGGACACAGCTCTATGTCCGCACGCTCTATCACCGCTATATTCTCAATGTGGAGTTCGGTTAACATAACATTCCCTCCGGGACTCCGTTCAGAAAAGTCCCTTTATATCGTGCAGCAGCATTTCGGCGCTGCGGTTATCGCGCATGGCGAGGAAGGCGGTATCGTCGCCGGCGACGGTGCCCACAAGAGCCTCTATACCCATGCTGTCTATCGCGGCGGTGGCCGCGTTCGCCATGCCGGGCAGGGTCTTGAGCACAAGGATGTTCTGGGCCGTGTCGCAGCTCGTGACGCACTCGCGGAATATCTTGCGAAGGCGCTCGTCGTGTCCGGCGCTCGCCTCGCGCGAGCTCTCGGCATAGCGGTAGCGCCCGTTGGGGGTGAGCTCCTTTACAAGGCGAAGCTCCTTTATGTCGCGCGAGAGCGTGGCCTGCGTGCTGCTCACTCCCCGCTCGCCGAGCGCGTGCATGAGCTGATTCTGCGTTTCAATATCCTTCTGGGTGATTATCTCGAGTATAACGCTCTGTCTGGCATTTTTCATTCTGCTCCTCCTCGTTGTCCTCTCTGGGTCAGCTTGTCGAAAGCTATATCATAGAAGCTGTGAAGCCCCATATCCGCAAGAATTACCTTTCTTTCGGAGCGCCTGACCGTGACGACGTCGCCGCTGCGCAGCTCCACGCCCTTTCCGCCGTCCACGGAGAGCAGCGCTCTGCGCCCTCTCACCCGCTCGGGCATCACCGTAACGCTGCGTCTCGGCGAGAGCACGAAGCTTTTGGCCGCCATCACATGGGCACAGATCGACGTCACGATCATCAGCTCCGCCTCCGGCTCGACTATCGGCCCGCCGGCGGACATGGAATAAGCTGTGGAGCCCGTGGGCGTGGACACTATCACACCGTCGCCTGAGAGGCGGGAGATCAGCTCGCCGTCGGCGCTCACCTCGCAGTCGATGCAGTTGAGCGGACTTTTGACCACGGCGTCGTTGAGCGCCGTGTCCGAGTATATCGTCCTCCCGCCGCGGGTGAGCGAAACATCGATGAGCATCCGGCGGCTCGCGCGGTATTCGCCCCGCACCGCGGACAGCACAAGTTCCACGTCCTCCGGCTCAAGCGCGGCCATAAAGCCCTTCTCGCCCATGTTGACGCACAGCAGCGGAGTTTCCGTGCCCATAACGGAGCGCGCAACGTGCAGAAACGTGCCGTCCCCTCCGAACGCGACCAGCATATCCGCGCCCCTCGCGCTCTCCGAGAGAGGAACGCCCTCGCCGGAGAACACCGGACTCATGACGGCGTCGTATCCCTCGCCGCGGAGCAGCTCAAAGGCGCGCTCGGCAACGCCGAGCCCACTGTCCCGAAACGGATTGGGGCAGAGAACGATCTTTTTCATAACCTCTCCAATTCCCCGTGCGACGACGCGACGATCTTCTCGGCGTCGGGCTCCGGCGCGTTGTGATCTCCCTTTTTGAGGTATGCAAGGTATTCTATATTGCCCTCCGGGCCGCGTATGGGCGAGTAATCGAGACCCATCACCGTGTAGCCCGCGCCGGGTGCAAAGTCGAGAAATTCGCGCAGCACACGCAGATGCACCGCCGGATCCCTCACCACGCCCTTCTTCCCGACGTCGGCTCTGCCGGCCTCGAACTGTGGCTTGATGAGACAGACGACCCGCGCGCCGTCCTTTATCACTCCGCGCACGGCCGGGAGCACGAGCCGCACGGATATGAACGAGAGATCCATCACCGCCATATCCATCGTCTCCGGAAAGAGCTCCGGCGTGAGCAGACGGGCGTTTTGCCGCTCCATCACCGTGACCCGCTTATCGCTTCTGAGACTCCAGGCAAGCTGGCCGTAGCCCACGTCCACGGCATAGACGCGAGCCGCACCATTTTTGAGCAGCACATCCGTGAAGCCGCCGGTGGACGCGCCGCAGTCTATGCAGACAAAGCCCGTCGGGTCTATTTCAAAGACCCTCAGCGCCTTTTCGAGCTTGAAGCCGCCTCTTGAAACATAGGGGCAGGACGCTCCGCGCAGCTCGATCCTCGCGTCGGGGCTCACCTGATTGCCCGGCTTGTCCGAGCGCTGGCCGTCCACATACACGACCCCGGACATCACAGCCGCCTTTGCGCGCTCGCGGCTCTCGGCAAGGCCGAGCTCTAAAACAAGCTGATCGAGTCTGATCTTAGCCATGATAAAGCTCCTCCGCCGCCGCGGCTATCCCCTCGCCGTCGAGATTGTATAAATGTCTCAGCTCGCTCTGGCTGCCCTGTCGGACTATGCCGCTGCCGAGATTGATGAGCCTGTGCTTAAACTCGCCCCCGCCAGAGGCCGCGGCGAGCAGGCGCTCTCCCACGCAGCCGTGGGCGCAGACCTCCTCGGCCACGACAAGGCGGCGGGTCTTTTTGATCGAGGTGAGCGCCGTGGAGACGTCCAGCGGCGAAACACGCCCTATTTTGACTATCTCCGCCGATATGCCCTTCGGCTCAAGCAGCTCCGCGGCCTCAATAGCGGCGTTCACGGTCGTTCCGTAGACCGCTATCGTCACGTCCGCGCCGTCCCGCAGCAGCGACGACGGCGACATATCGCATTCCCTGTAAGCTCCCTCGCCGCCTCTGGGGTAGCGCACCGCGACGGGCCCCCTACAATGCAGGACGGCGCGGCGCAGCATGGAGCGAAGCTCCGCGAAGGACGCGGGGCACCACACCTCCATGCCCGGCACCGAGGCGAGATAATCCACGTCATATACGCCGTTATGCGTCTCGCCGTCGCCGCCGACGATGCCCGCCCTGTCCACGCCGAGCACGACATGGAGCCCCAGCAGCGCGACGTCCTGCAGCAGCAGGTCGTAAGCTCTCTGAAGGAAGGTCGAGTATATGGCCGCCACGGGGACAAGCCCCTGCTTGGCCATGCCGGCGGACATGGATACCGCGTGCCCCTCGGCTATGCCGACGTCGAAGAAGCGGTCGGGATAAAGCTGCGCGAATCTGTCGAGCCCCGTGCCGTCCGTCATGGCGGCAGTGACCGCGGCAACGCGGCCGTCCTCCCTCGCAAGGGCGCACAGCGACTCGCCGAACACGGCGGAGAAGGACTCGCCCGACTCCCGCAGAGCGCCCGTGACGGGGTCATACGGGCCGACGCCGTGGTATTTGTCCGGGCAGGTCTCGGCATAGGAGCAACCCCGCCCCTTGCGGGTGATAACATGCAGCAGCACCGGCACGCGCATATCCCTTGCCCAGCGGATCGCGCTCTCGAGCGCGGAGGCGTCATGCCCGTCCACGGGGCCGAGATAGTAAAAGCCGAGATCATCAAAGATATTGTCGGGCAGGATCGCGCCCTTAACGCTCTCCTTGACGACATGCAGGGCCCTATACAGCGGCGGCACGCGGCCGACGATGCTGCGATAGCGGCGCTTGAGCTCAAAGTAGGCCGGGCGCACGCGCAGACGCGAGAGCAGCTCCGCCACCCCGCCCACGTTGGAGCTGATAGACATCTCGTTGTCGTTTAGAATGACGACCATCGGCTCGCCGGACTGTCCGGCGTCGGCAAGGCCCTCATAGGCAAGCCCGCCCGTGAGCGCCCCGTCCCCGATCACGGCGGCGACGTCATAGTCTGCGCCCGTCCTCGTGCGGGCGAGAGCCATGCCGAGGGCGACGGACACGGATTCCGAGGCGTGCCCCGCCACGAAGGCGTCGGCGTCCGACTCGCCGGGCTTCGGGAACCCGGAGATCCCGTCGAGCTGCCGGAGCGTGCCGAACTCCCCACGTCTGCCCGTGAGCAGCTTGTGGGTATAGCACTGGTGTCCCACGTCAAAGACTATCCTGTCACACCCGGGGTCATATACCCGCTCAAGCGCGACCGTGAGCTCCACCGCGCCGAGGTTTGAGGCGAGGTGCCCGCCCGTGCGGGAGAGACTATCAATTAAAAAGCGCCTTATTTCATCGCAGAGCTCGGGCACGTCCGATTCGGGCAGCGCGCGCAGATCCGCGTTGGAGTTTATCGAATCAAGAATACTCAATACATCCATCCTAACCTTATGATGTAAAGCTAATAATAACAAATCGCGCCCGCGTTTTCAATAGCGGACGCGAATATTTTTCACTTTATGCACGCAAAAATGAATACTCCTGCCGCTCAGCTGCGTCTTTCGGCAAGCGAGTCGGCGAGAGCGCAGAGAAAATCGGGCTCGCGGAAAGCCCCACGCACGGCGCTGCGGGCCCTCTCGTTGAGCTCTGCGATGCGGCGAGCGCACTCCTCCTCGCCGAGCAGCGACATATAGGTGGTCTTGCCCTCGGTCTTGTCGGAGCCTATGGGCTTGCCGAGCTCCGCGTCTGTGGAGAGCGCGTCGAGCATATCGTCGCGGATCTGGAACGCAAGGCCGATGCAGCGCGCATACTCCGACGCCGCCGCTCTCTGCTCCGCGTCGCCTCCGCCGACGGCGCAGCCCATCAGACAGGCCGCCTCGATTATCGCCCCGGTCTTTTTCGCGTCGAGAACACTCAACTCATTCTCTGTGAGCTCTCTGCCCTCCCAGTCCATATCGAGCTGCTGTCCGGCGCACATGCCATCCGCTCCGGCGGCCTCGGCAAGTATGCGGGCGCACTCGGCGCGCACCTCCGGCGAGAGAGAGCTGCCGAGTATCACGCGGAAGGCCTCGGTCTGGAGAGCGTCGCCCGCAAGGACGGCGGTGTATTCTCCGAACACCTTATGGTTAGTCGGCTTGCCGCGGCGCAGATCGTCGTTGTCCATGCAGGGCAGGTCGTCGTGTATGAGCGAGTAGGTGTGCAAAAGCTCTATTGCCACGGCGGGGGCGAGAGCGTCGCCGGAGCTGCCGCCGCATACGCGGGAGAATTCCATGCACAGCGCCGGTCTGATGCGCTTGCCGCCGGCCATGACGCTGTACGCCATCGACTCAAGCAGGCGCTCATAGGGCACGCCCCGCGGCACGAAATGCTTTTCGAGAGCCTTGTCTGCGCGGGAGCGGTATTCGTTCATGCGCTCCTCGAACATCACAGCGCGCCGTCCTCCCCGAACGGCTGCTCCTCGGGCGCGCCGTCCGCTCCCTTGCGGAGCTTCACGACCTTCTGTTCCGCCTCGTCGAGCCGGCGCTGGCAGCCCGCTATGAGCCCCGCGCCCTCCTCAAAGAGCTTGAGACTCTCGTCGAGCGGAGCGTCGCCGCCCTCAAGCTTTGAGACTATCTCCGTCAGGCGCGCCATGGCCTGCTCAAAGCTCAGTTCCTTCTTTTTGCCTTCAGCCATTATCATCCCTCCATGCTTTCCGCACCGCGACGTCCGCGCCGCCCTCGGCAAGACGCAGCGTGAGCGTGTCGCCCGCCTTGAGCGCCGCGCCGCTCTTCACGGCGCCGCCCTCTCCGTCGAGGGCTATCGAGTAGCCGCGCGCGAGCACCTTGAGCGGGCTTAGCGCGTCGATTTTCGCCGCGAGGCGCACAAAACGGTTCTTATCACCGGATATCAGCGAGTCCGCCGCCGCCGAGAGCCTGTCCCGCGAACGGTCGAGCTCCATGCGGCGCTGGTCAATGAAGCCCGTCGGGCTCTTCATCACCCGCCGCGAGGCAAGGTCCGTGAGCGTCGTCCTGCCCCGCCCTACCTGACGGCGCAGAGCCTGGGTCATTCTAATGCCGAAGCCGTCGAGAGTTTCGGAAAGCTCGGCGCTGTCCGGCACGGCGAGCTCCGCCGCGTTCGACGGCGTCGCCGCGCGAAGATCAGCCACATAGTCGGATATTGTGACGTCCGGCTCGTGCCCGACGGCGGAGATCACCGGCAGCTCGCTGTCGTATATGGCTCTCGCCACGCGCTCGTCGTTGAAGGCCCAGAGATCCTCCATCGAGCCGCCGCCGCGCCCTGTTATGATGAGCTCGGCCACGTTATATTTGTTTGCATATCTCAGCGCACCGGCGATCTCCGCCGGGGCCTCCGCACCCTGCACCCGCACCGGCAGGAGCAGGAGCTTTGCCGACGGCCAGCGCTTGCCCGCCACGCGGATGATGTCGTGAACCGCCGCGCCGGCCGAGCTTGTGATTATCGCGATGGTGCGCGGATACTTCGGCAGCGGCTTCTTATGCGCGCGCTCGAACAGCCCCTCTTTTTCGAGCTTGTCCTTGAGCTGCTCGAAGGCGACTTGAAGATCACCCGCGCCCTCTGGCATTATGTCCTCGCAATAGAGCTGATAGGCTCCGTCGCGCGGATATACCGATATGCGGCCGAACACCGTAACACCCATGCCGCTCTCCGGCCTGAAGCGCAGATGTGCCGCCGCGCTCCGGAACATCACGCACCTGAGACTGCTCTCGGCGTCCTTGAGCGTGAAGTAGTGGTGCCCGGAGGGGTATATCTTGTAGTTTGAGAGCTCGCCCCTGACGCAGACGTCCGCCAGACCGGGGTCGGACTCAACAAGGCGCTTGACGATCCCGTTAAGCTCCGTAACGGAAAGCGGCTTGCGCTCGTTCATTCTTCCGTTTCCCGGTTCTCGCCGCGCATGAAGGCGCCGAGCACGCCGTTGATGAACGCGACGGTATCCGGCTCCTCATAGCCCTTGGCGAGCTCCACGCACTCGTTGATGGCGGCGGCAGTCGGCGCGTCGGACATATAGAGTATCTCGCACAGCGCGCAGCGCAGGGCGGCCAGAGCCGTCCTTGAGATGCGCTCCGGCTTCCAGCCCACGGAGTATTTCTGAATATAGCCGTCAAGCTCCGGCAGATGCTCCGCCGCACTCGTCACGAGCTCGCTGATATAGGCGCTCTGCTTTTTGTCGGGTCTGCTGTCATAGAGCTCGTCCTCATCGGCGAGCGTGGCATAATGCTCGCCCTCAAAAAAGCTCTCAAGCAGCTCGTCGGCGCTCTGCTCTCCCACGGACAGGGCGTATATCAGCCCCACCGCTATCTCTCTCGCCTTCGTTCTGGTCATTTGTCAAAAGCTACGCCGGAAACGTGGACGTTCACCTTCGGCTCGCCCATGCCGGTCATCGATTCTATCGCGGCCGTGACGGCGCTCTGCACCTGCTCGGCCACCTTTACGACGTTTGAGCCGTAGCGCACCATGATAACGGCGTCCACGGTGATAACGCCGTCCGCAAACTGCACCTTCACACCGCGCTGAACGGACTTGAGCCCCAGCAGCTCGCCGAGCTCTCCCCCCGCGTTGCCGACAACGCCGGCTACGCCGTCGATCTCGTTTATCGCGGCGCGGACCATAGTCACCACCACGTCCTCGGAGATGTTGATGCTGCCCGTGTCCTCCTGACAAGTTATATAGTTCTCTGCCATGGAGCGGCCTCCTTTAAGATAAGTCAATATTATTGGCATATTAGTATAACACGCCGCGCGGTGAAAATAAAGCATAAAAATATCGTGGCCGCATACTTCCCGCGCGGCCACGATATGTCATTTCTCCGCTCCGATCAGAGCGTCCTCCGCCTCAGACATGGCGTTCGTCTGCTCCTGCTCCCCGGCGCTCTCCGCCGCGGCAGTCCCGGCCGCGTTTTTGATCTCTATCACCTTTATCTGCGACATCTCGTAGTCCGTCTCATCCATGATGGTATCGGTTATCCTCGCCACCGCGGCCTCCGACAGTCCCTCCACCGGCGCGGGCACGGCCACCGTGACGACTCCGTCGGACATATACACGACGCAGTCGGCAAAGTCCTTGGCTATGAGCAGATTCTCGATCTGCGACTCCTGCATCGAGTATGTGGCCATTGCCGCGATTGCCTCCATGGCCGAGTCGATCGTCTCCTGCGACGCCGCCTCAGACGAGGCCGCCGTTTCGAGCAGCGCGAGCGCCTCGTCGCGCGAGGTCTGGCGGGTTAGCCGCGCCTCAGCAAAGTAAGCCGAGAGCTCGTCGCCCTCCGCCGCGAGCGCCGCCGCGTCCTCGGCCTCCACCATCGCGCTGTCCGCCTTGCCCCAGCGGTTATTGTACGACCAGTTGAGATATACGGCCGCGCAGACGAACAGCAGTACCGCCGCGAACACTATGCTGCGTTTTGCCTTCTTCATTTTTTCAGCCCTCCAATTCCATTTTAAGCACCGTTATCCTGTCCGCGCCGAGACCCGTGTAGACGGACACGGCCCGCGTCACATCCAGTCTCACGCTCGCCGAATCCCCGCCCGCGCAGACGACCACGACCCCCTCCTCTGAGCAGAGCACCGAGGTCTCGCCCACTCCCTTCACGGCGGAGATGACCTCCTCGAGCCGCGCCTCGGTATCGCTCGCGCCGTCGGACGCCGATGAGACCGAGACGGCGCGCGAGGGCAGCAGCATGAGCGCGAGCCCCACGCAGAGCAGCAGCAGAACATATTTATACTTCTTCAGCGCTCCGACAAGTCCGCTCACCCGCTCACCTCCCAGCTCTGCCGCTCCTCGGGTATGCCCAGCTCGGTCTCTATCGCCCGCGCAAGCGCCGACGAGCGCGACCCGGCGATGAGCTGCGCCGAATACGGCACCCAGCAGCCCGCCTCGTCCCAGCGCGCGCCGACGGCGGCGGAGCTGACGGACGCGCCCAGCGATCCCGCTTTGTCCAATATATATGCCGCGCATTCGCTCTCTATGATTGCGCGCTCAAGACTGTTTTTCGTCTCCTCCGCCCCGCCCGTGACTGCGGCCGCCTCCTCCCTGCCCCGCGCTATGGCCGAGGCGTAGGCGTCGATATCGAGCCTCGCCGCGGGTGAAACGAGAGCAAGCACCATCACTCCCCCGCAGACCGTGCGAAGCACGCGCTTCACCTTTCCCTCCGGGCACAGCGCCAGCGCCGCCGCGCAGACAGCAGCCGCCGCGCACAGCGCCAGGGCCCATTCGCCGATAACCGAGGTCATACCGCCACCGCCTTCATAAGTGAGATAACCGAGATGAACAGCATCAGCGCGGCGCTGCCGACGAGCGCGAGCGCCATGCCGAAGGCCGTGCCCACGGCGGATACGAGATCGCCGAGCCCGTCGGGCGCGAGCGAGCGGGCGAGCACCGAGGCCGCCTTATAGAGCAGATACCGCGCGCCAAGCGCGATGAACGGGCCGAGAATGACCGAGAGCACTGCTAAAAGTCCCAGAACGCCGACGGAATTGCGCACAAGCCCGGCTCCGGCCACCACGGCTCCGGCGGCGTTGGAGACTATTCCGCCCACCACCGGCAGCGCGGCGGAGATAGCGGCCTTCGCCGCCTTCGCCGTAACGGCGTCCGCCGCCGAGGAGACCGCGCCGGAGATCGCGAGATAGCCGGTGAACGCCCCGACGAGCAGGGTCATCAGCGCCGCGCAGAGCCATTTGAGCAGCGACGCCGCGGAGCGCAGCGCCGCGCTCTCGAGCCCTGCCGCCGCAACGTTCACCGCAAGATAGACATATAGCATCGGCAGTATGAGCGACTGGGCGGCGGTGATGAATATGTCCATAAAAAGCGCCGTCGCCGCATACTTTGCCGCAGCGGACGTAAGCGCCCCTCCGGCCGCCGCGGCCGAGGCGAGGCACGGCAGCAGCGCGCGGGAGAAGTCCGAGAGCGTGGAGAGCGCCTCCGATTTGGCCGTGAGACACGAGCCCGCGTCACCAACGGCAATCACCGCCACGGCAAGAGCCCCGCCGAGCAGCGCGTATCTCTCCGTGCCGCGCTCTCCGGCGGCGTTCGCGAAGGAGCAAAGCAGCGCCACGCATACCACGCCGAGCGCCGGCGCGGCCGCTCCCCTCCATACGTCCCGGAGCTTTTCCGCCGCCGCCCTCCAGAGCCTTTCGAGCAGACCCTCTGTGTCGAGCGCGTCGGAGAGCGTCATATCCCCCATCACATCCCGCGCCGCCTCAGGCAGCGAGTCTGCAACGGCCTCCGCGCCGTAGGTCTCGGCGCTGCACGGCAGTATCAGCATGAGCGCAAAGAGCGCCGCAAGCACAAGGCGTCTCATGCGAGCTCCTCCAGCAGTCTCAGCAGCGTTTCAAACAGCGGCAGGGCCGCAAGCAGCGCGGCGGCGGCTCCGGCGGTCTCTACGCACGAGGCGGCAGAGGCGCTGCCGGCGTCGCGGCAGGCGTCCGAGCCGAGGCGCGCTATTATGCCTATGCCCACGCAGCGCAGCACGGGCGCGAGAGCGGAAGCGGGCAGGCCGCTCATGTCCCGCGCCCTCCTCGCGGTATCCGCTATGCGCTCCGCGGCGCCGACCGCTATCGCCAGAGCCACCACGCAGCCCGCCATGCACAGTGCCGCGGCGAGCTCCGGATTGCTCTTTCTTATCATCGACGCCGCGAGGGCCGCAGCAAAGCCGGCGGCGGCGGCTTTAAGCACGGTCTCCAAGGCTCTAAAGGTCAAAGAGCTCGCGTATGAGATCGAACAGCTCGCTGATCTCCCGCACCACGAGCACCAGCACTATCACAAGCCCCGTGATAGTTACCATCAGCGCCTGCTCCTCGCGCCCGGAGCGGGTGAGCAGGATATTGAGCACCGCCACAAGTATGCCCACGGCGGCGACCTTGAAAATGAGGTCAACATTCATGTCCATTCTCCTTTGTGCTTCCCTATATCAGCAGCACGGCCAGCAGCAGACCCACCGTGAGCCCGAGCGAGGTCGCGAGCTTTCCGCCGCGCGCCGCCTCTCCGCTCGCCCTCTCCGCCGCCGCCGCGAGAGTATCGCGGCAAAGCGCTATCGCCTGCGCCTGCTCCTGCGCCCCGTAGCGCCCGAGCGCGAGTCCGAGCTCGCAGAGCGCCGAGCGCTCCGCTTCCGCAAGCGCCGGGAGCTCCTCCACACACTCGTCCCATATCTCCGAAAAGCCTCTCTCCCCTATCCGCTCCATTCTCTGGGCGAGCATTGCAAAGAAATCCCTTGACGCCACGGGGCCGCCGAGCGAGAGCCGCTCTGCGGCGTCGGGCAGGTCCGTAAGGCGGCAGGTGATCTCCGATGAGAGCAGCTCGAGCGCCGAGCAGAGCGCCGAGAGCAGCCGCGCCCTCGCTCTGAGCTCCGCGGCCCGGTATGAGCCGAGCGCAAGGCAGGCCCCGATCACGGCAAACGCGCCCATCAGCTTAAGCATTATGTAAACTCCTCCACTCTGTATCTCCGCTTTCCGTCCGCGCCGCGTTCTATTACGACCGCGCGGCGGAAAACGCCCTCGCCCAGCAGGCGTCCGTACAGCGCCCGCTGCGCTATTCCGGCGGCGTCCGCACCGTGAGCCGTGGCCAGCAGTCTGACGCCGCAGCCGGACGCGGCGAGCACGGCGTCGATATCCGCGGCCGCGGTGATCTCGTCCATCGCAATGATCTGCGGGGTCATTGAGCGCAGCAGCATCATCGCGGCGTCCGCTCTCGGCGCGCCGGTCATGATATCCGTGCGGGAGCCGACGTCGAACGTGCTCTCGCTCTCCCACACTCCGGCCACCTCCCCGCGCTCATCGGCAAGTCCCACGCGGTCGCCGGCGTCGGACAGACGTCTGACGAGCTCGCGCAGGAGAGTCGTTTTGCCGGCGCCGGGCGGGGATATGATAAGCGTGTCGGTAAAGCCTCCGCGCACAAGCGCCGGATAAACGCCGTCCGCGCAGCCCGGCACACTGTGCGGTATGCGCAGGCAGAGCGACGATATGCGGCGTATCCCCGCGCAGCGCCCGTCCTTCACCACCGCCTCGCCGCAGAGCCCGAGCCTCAGTCCCCCGCGCACGGGCACATATCCCGCAGCCGACGCCGCGAGCGCCGTATGCGCCGAGGCGCGCGTCGCGCTCTCGAGCACGGAGTCGAGCTCCCCCGGTCTGAGCGCCGGGCCGAAGGTCTGCTCGCCGTGCGTCCAGAGCGCCGCGCACGGTCGCCCCGAGCGCAGACGCAGCTCCTCGCAGGCGTACCTGACCGGCTCCGGCAGAGCGAGCGCCTCGCGGCGTATATCCGGCGGCAGCAACGCCGCCGCTTTTTCAAAGGCGCCGATATCCCTCATGTGGACAATCTATTCCGGTCGCTCCGGCATTATTACTTGCAGAAGTATAATAAAGGTGTTAGAATATCTGACACTATATCAGTAACCGTGTGGAGGTCTGGCAATGGAAGCAAAAATAATGTACGGCGCTTTGATGCTGGTTGTGGGCTGGCTTTATTTCTATATCTGCCTGAGACAGCTCATTTTCGATTTCACCGTCGGCTACCCGCTCATAAAGCGCTTCGGCGCGGCGGGCGATCAGATCATAGCCGTCAAGCCCGCAAGAAGTCTCAACACCATCTCGGTGTGCGTGTGGTTCGCCCTGTGCGCCGGTCTCGGCTTTCTGGTGATACACTTCTGCCCGCTTTGGCTGATGCTCCCCTTCTGGGGAGGCGCGCTGCTGGGCGTCGCCACCTTCGCCACAAGGCTCGGGCCCGGGACCAAATCCAATCTTGAGGCCTGGCTGCGCACCTATTACCGCTTCATGCCCGACGACGAGCTGCGCACCGCCTGCTACAACACCGACCTGCCCCGCATCCGCGCCGCTCTGCGCGCGCTCGGAGTCGAGGTAGACATATCCGTCAAGAAATGACCCGTGCCGTCGGCACCTCGCCCGTATTGAAGCTCAATACGGGCGTTTTAAAATCAGGAGAGTGAATCAATGATCAAAAGACTCGCGCCCTATATGAAGGGCTTCGGAAAGGACGCGCTAATGGCGCCGGCGCTTATCACGGTCGAGTCCGTGTGCGAGCTGTTTCTCCCGCTGCTGATGGCCGGGATAATCGACAGCGGCATCAACGGAGACGGCGGCATGAGCTATATCTGGAAGGCCGGCGCGGCCATGGCCGTTATTTCCGTCATTTCGCTGCTCGCCGGCGTAGGCGCCTCAAAATACTCCGCCATAGCCTCGCAGGGCTTCGGCCGCAATCTGAGAGAGTCGCTCTTTGACAAGATCCAGAGCTTCTCCTTCGCGGATATCGACAGGTTTTCGTCCGCCTCGCTCATCACGCGCCTCACAAACGACGTAAACTCCATACAGATGACGCTGATGATGGGACTGCGAATGCTTATGCGCGCGCCGCTGCTGCTCATCACGTCGCTGATCGTATGCCTGACGCTCAACGCGAGGCTCACGCTCGTGCTCGTCGTGGTCATCCCCGTCATGTCGCTTGGCGTCTATGCCATCATGCGCCGCTGTTACAGTCTCTTCACCACCTTCCAGGAGAAGATCGACTCGCTCAACGACAAGGTGCAGGAAAACCTCGTGGCCGTGCGCGTGGTGAAGGCCTTCGTGCGCGCGGAGCACGAGAAGAAAAAGTTCAAAAAGGCCAACGACGAGCTGCGCGACGCGGGGCTCGCCGCCGTTATGCGCGTGATTCTCATGCAGCCGATAATGATGCTCGCGATGTACGCCGCTATCTTCGGCGTGATGTGGTTCGGCGGGCGCTTCGTCGCCGAGGGCACGATGCTCTCCGGCGAGCTTTACTCCTTCTTCTCGTATATCGGTCAGATACTCATGAGCGTGCTGATGGTCGCCTTCTGCCTGCTGCAGCTCACCCGCGCCTCCGCCTGCGCGAAGCGCGTTATCGAGGTGCTCGACGCCACGCCCGACATAGCCGATCCCGCCGAGCTCTGCGCCGAGCCCCCGCGCAGCGGGAGCGTAGAGTTCCGGGACGTGAGCTTCAAATACCGCGCCGGCACGGGCGACGATGTGCTCCACGGCATCGATCTGAAGATCGAGCCCGGTCAATTTGTCGCCGTCGTAGGCGGCACGGGCACCGGCAAATCCACGCTCGTCAACCTCATCCCCCGCTTCTATGACGTCACCTCCGGCAGCGTGCTTGTGGACGGGCGCGACGTGCGCGACTTTTCCGTTGAGGAGCTGCGCGGCCGCATCGGCATGGTGCTGCAGAGCAACGTGCTCTTCTCCGGCACGGTGCGGGAAAACCTCCTGTGGGGCGACCCGGACGCGAGCGAGGAGCAGCTGGTGCAGGCCGCGAGGGACGCCGAGGCCTACGACTTCATCATGGCCATGCCGGAGGGCTTCGACACGAGGCTCGATCAGGGCGGCGTGAATGTCTCCGGCGGGCAGAAGCAGCGCCTGTGCATCGCCCGCGCGATGCTGCGCCACCCCGAAATACTCATTCTCGACGACTCGACCTCCGCCGTGGACTCCGCGACCGAGGCGAGGATCCGCTCCTCGTTCTCCGAAAACCTCAGCGGCACGACCGTGATAATAATCGCCCAGCGCATAAGCTCCGTGCGCCATGCGGACAAGATCGTCGTCCTTGACGACGATCACATAGCCGAGTGCGGCACGCATGACGAGCTCATGGCACTCGGCGGGATCTACTGCGAGATCTGCCAATCCCAGCAGGAAGGAGGACTCGGAAATGGCTGAAGCAAAAAGCAAGCCCTCCGGCGGCCATGACGGCCCCGGCGGCCCCGGCGCTCGCGGCGGATATCAAAAGCCCAAAAACGCGCGAAAGACCCTCGCGCGTCTGCTCACCTATATCTCCGCGAAGAAATGGCCGCTCGTGCTGGTGCTCCTCTGCGTGGTCATAAGCGCGGTGTCAAGCGTCGCCTCGTCCTACTTCATCCGCCCGGTGCTCAACACTCTCGTGGGCGACGGAACGGTCGCCGAGAAGATCGCCTCCCTGTCGCGCTCTCTGCTGCTTATGGGCGGGATATTCGTGCTCGGCGCCGCCTGCACCTACGCGCAGTCCGCCATCATGGCGCAGCTTGCGCACAGGGGCTCAAACCGCCTGCGCGGCGAGCTGTTTGAAAAGATGCAGGAGCTGCCGCTCTCGTTTTACGACAAGCACAGCCACGGCGAGCTGATGAGCCGCTTCACAAACGACGCGGACTACGTCCAGCAGATGCTCGAGCAGAGCGTCGTTTCGCTTATCTCCTCGGCGCTGACCTTCATAGCGCTGGTTGTGATGATGCTATACACCTGCGCGCCGCTGTTTATAGTCACGCTGCTCATCCTCGGAGCGACCTTTGTGGCGATAATGATCGTCGGCGGCAGGAGCCGCAAATACTTCCGCGAGCAGCAGAAGGCTCTGGGCGAAATGAACGGCAACATTCAGGAGGTCATAGAGGGACTGCGCGTCGTCAAGGCCTTCACTCATGAGGACGAGGCCAGAGCCGACTTCAAGGCGCTCAACGACCGCTATTTCGGCGTTGCCAAGGACGCCAACTTCTACGCCACGGCGATCATGCCGCTCGCGCAGAACATCACGAATATCGGCTACGCGATAACCGCGATCGTCGGCGGGCTGCTGGCCTTCTCCGGCTCGCTCGATCTCGGCGGCCTCGCGCTCTATCTCCAGTACGGCCGTCAGGTCAGTCAGCCGCTTAACCAGATCTCCCAGCAGGTCACGGCGATACTCTCCGCCCTCGCCGGCGCGGAGCGCATCTTTGAGGTGATGGACACCTCCCCCGAAACGGACGACGGCACCGTCACGCTCACTCCCGTGAACATCGCGCCCGACGGGAGCATCAGCGAGTGCGCGGACGCCTCAACCCACACCGGGCACTGGGCCTGGAAGGTGCCGCAGGATGACGGGGGCTTTTCGCTCACTGAGCTGCGGGGCGGCGTCAGGCTCACGGACGTATGCTTCTCCTATGTCCCGGAAAAGCCCATACTAAAGCACGTGAGCGTCTACGCGAACCCCGGCCAGAAGATAGCCTTCGTCGGCTCCACAGGCGCTGGCAAGACCACGGTGACAAGTCTGATAAACCGCTTTTACGAGATCGACTCCGGCTCCATCACCTATGACGGCATCGACGTGCGCGATATAAAAAAGGACGATCTGCGCCGGTCGCTCGGGGCCGTTTTGCAGGACACCCACCT
>CAYNMN010000002.1:0-45137 GCA_964398305.1 uncultured Oscillospiraceae bacterium | reverse complement strand
TCCCTGGGTGGGCTTCAAGGCCGAGCGCGAGCCGGGCAAGGACAGGCTGTTCGTGACCGAGGTGAGCAAGACCGTCAACGACGTCAAGCTGCTCGACAACGTCTCCTTCATCGTCGGGAGGGACGATAAGATCGCTCTGCTCGGCCGCAACGAGCTGGCCGTCACGGAGCTCTATAAGCTGCTCATTGGAGAGAGCGAGCCGGACAGCGGCACCATAAAATGGGGCGCCTCCATACAGCCCGCGTACTACCCCAAGGATCACAACAGCTTCTTTGACGGCTGCGAGTATAATCTCATGGACTGGATGCGCCAGTTTTCCGACGACAAGCGCGAGAGCTATCTGCGCACCTTCCTCGGGCGAATGCTCTTCTCCGGCGACGAGGTCTATAAGAGTGTAAAGGTGCTCTCCGGCGGCGAGAAGGTGCGCTGTATGCTCTCCAAGCTCATGCTCGCCGGCGGCAACTTCCTGTTGCTCGACCAGCCCACCAACCACCTTGATCTCGAATCCATCTCTGCGCTCAATAACGGTCTGTCCGCGTTCCCTTACAACATCATCTTCTCCAGCCACGACCACCAGCTCACCGAGACCGTCGCCAACCGCATTATCGAGATCAACGCCGACGGCAGCATAACCGACAGGCTTTGCACCTATGACGAATACATGCACCTCGACACCATTGGATAACGATACCGAATTGATACATTTTTTTCGGAAAATCTTAGCACTTTGTTCATAGCCAGTTCACTTTATTTGGGTACTATAACACCGTCGATACCGACCAAACGCAAAAGAAACGGCGCACGCAGAAGCGAGCGCTGAAATAAGGGTTAACTGCCCGCCCAGGTGCGTCAGACGCCTAAATGGGCAGACCACTCTCAACGCCTTGCGGCGTTCATATAAAGCGGCCCGCCAATCGATGGCGGGTCGCTGATTCTTTATTCCATCGCCCGGAGCGCTGCGGCGCGGGCGTGGATTATGGTCGTATCGAATACCGGCAGCGGCGTATCGGCGTTTTTGATGAGCATGCCGATCTCCGTGCAGCCGAGTACTACGCCCTGCGCCCTGCGAGCTTCGAGCGAGGAGATGACGCGCAGGTAAGCGGCCTTCGACTCCGGTCTCACCACGCCCCGACACAGCTCGCCGAATATGACGCCGCTCACCGTCTCCGCGTCCGCGTCGCACGGTATGAGCGTTTCAATGCCGAAGGAGCCGAGCCTGTCCCGATAAAAATCCTGCTTCATGGTGTATATAGTCCCGAGCAGGCCGACGCGGCTCACTCCGCACCTTTTAAGCTCCCCCGCCGCGGCGTCGGCAATGTGCAGCACGGGAGCTCCCGCGCGGCTCTCTATCTGAGGGGCGACCTTGTGGGGAGTGTTGGCGGAGATAACGATAAAGTCCGCGCCGGCTGACACGAGCCCCGCGGCGGCCTCTCCGAGAATACCGGCGCAGCCGTCCCAGTCTCCGGCGCTTTGCAGGGCCTCTATTTCGGCAAAATCCATGCTGTGCAGCAGTATTTTCGCGGAGTGCAGCCCGCCGAGCTTTTCCCGAACGGTCTCGTTTATTATGCGGTAATAATCCGCCGTGCTCTCCCAGCTCATACCGCCTATAAGTCCGATAGTTTGCATTGCAGCGCCCTCCCGCTCCAAGGATGCTTTCATTATACGACGGACTCGGCCGCAGCGCCACCCAAAAAATACCGGCATTATAATTCGGATTAACAGAAATACGTTTTGTTAAGGAATTGATTCCGGCCGCAATATATGCTATACTTAGCTTTGCGTCCGGACGAGGCTCCTTTGGCCGTCCGCACACATTTCTTTGTAGCGTTTGGTGACCGTATAGACAGCTTTATGCGTCATCACCGTGAAAATAAGCAGGGAAGAAAGGATGTAACACATGAATCCAAAGTACGACGCTCTGTTTACGCCGTGGAAAGTGGGCAGTGTGGAGATCAAGAACCGCATAGTCCAGTGCTCAATGGGAGGCACGGATCTTTTCGGCTGGATGGAGCCCAACCATTTTGACGAGGAAGCGGCCAACTTCCTTCTCAGCAGGGCTAACGACGGCGTTGGCCTCATTCTTCCGGGCATGCAGTTCATAAAGGATCCTCTCGGCATCCCAGGCAGAAAATGGCTCTACCAGAACGATTTCAAGTTCAAGAAGCTCACCGAGTACATGAAGGAGTTCCACAAGACCGGAGCAAAGCTGTTCATACAGCTCGCCGCCGGCACAGGCCGCTCCATGGCAGTTACCGACTGGATGGTTAAGCTTGCAAAGAACGATTTCCTCAACAAGCTCGCCAGCCCCGTCGTGGACGTGCAGTATATCTGCGCCTCCGCCTCCGCTACCCCCAACCGCTGGGCAGAAGAGGTCAAGTCCCGTCCGCTGACCGTGGCGGAGATCCAGGAAATGGTCGACGCCTTCGGCAAGACCTCCAAGCGTCTGCGTGAATCCGGCATCGACGGCGTTGAGATTCACGCTGTCCACGAGGGCTATACTCTCGACCAGTTCGCCATCGCCAACATGAACTACAGAACGGACGAGTACGGCGGATCGCTCGAAAACCGTCTGCGCTTCTCCACCGACATCGTCAAGGCGATCAAGGCTGACGCCGGAGCGGACTTCCCCGTGTCCCTGCGTTACTCCGTGGTCTCCAAGACCAAGGGCTGGGGCAAGGGCGCCCTGCCTTACGAGAAGGACTTCGAGGAGTTCGGCCGCGACATGGAAGAGTCCGAGAAGGTCGTCAAGATACTCGGCGACGCCGGATATGACATGTTCAACTGCGACAACGGCACCTACGACGCCTGGTATTGGGCTCATCCGCCGCAGTACATGCCCGACAACTGCAACCTGGAGTATGTTGAGCACATCAAGAAGTTCACGGACAAGCCCGTCACCTGCGCCGGCCGTATGGATCCCGTCAAGGCCGCCGAGGAGATCGCCGCCGGCAGGCTGGACGCCATGGCCGTCGCCCGTCAGAATCTCGTCGACCCCGAGTGGATCACCAAGATCCGCGAGGGCCGCGAGGACGACATCAAGCCCTGCATCCGCTGCCACAACGGCTGCTTCAATATGGCCAAATACAAGGGCACGCCCAACATTCAGAACCTCGGCGACTCCATGCATCTCGCCCGCTGCGCTCTGAACCCGCCCACCATGCAGCACAACAGATATAAGATCGTTCCCACCAAGTCCCCCAAGAAGGTTGCCATCATCGGCGGTGGCATCGGCGGCATGGAATGCGCCCTCGTTCTCAAGAAGCGCGGCCACTCCGCCGTGATCTTCGAGAAGTCCGACAAGCTCGGCGGCCTGTTCATCACCGCCTCCGCCATGTCCTTCAAGGAGAACGACAGGGAGCTTATCAACTGGTACCGCAAAGAGATCGCGCGTCAGGGCATCGAGGTGCGCTTCAACACCGAGGTCAATGACGTCGGCGTCCTCCGCGGCTATGACGCCATCATCTCCTGCACGGGCGCCGTTCCCAGAACCATGCCCATCCCCGGCTTCGAGAAGACCATGTCCTTCACCGAGCTCATGGTCGAGAAAAAGCCCGTCGGCGACAAGGTGCTCTTCTTCGGCGGCGGCCAGTCCTCCTGCGAGGCGGCCTATGATCTCGTTCTGCAGGGCAAGCACCCGATAATCGTTGAGTACGCCGCCGATCTGGTCGCGGCTCAGGCCACCTGCCTTGCCAACACCTCCTTCCTGCGCGACGCCATGGAGTACCACAAGGTCCCTGTGTATCTCGAGTCCACCATCACCGAGATAAAGGACAAGAGCGTCGTCGTCATGGGTAAGGACAAGAAGAAGTTCGAGGTCGAGTGCGACAACGTCGTAAACGGCATAGGCTTTGTCCCCTCGCCGGTGCGCGGCGAAAACAAGAAGACCGCCATCTACAAGGTCGGCGACTGCGTCGCGGTCGGCAACCTGAGAACGGTCATCTGGCGCGCCTGGGACGTCTGCATGAAGATATAGTCCGGCAATCAAACATAAAAAACGAGGTGCGGATTCATCCGCACCTTGTTTTTATAATTGTTGTCAGTCCTCAACTATTACCGTGCCGTTGGGCATGACGGTGATCTTCATTCCGTCCTGAACATAGTCGAGGAACTCGTCGCCGAGGCGGTCTATAACCGGCATGGAGGACTCCGTCCAGTTCGCGGCGAGGATCGCGCCGGAGGCGGCAAGGGAGTCGATGCTCATTGAAAAGAGCATACACGCCGGCTGACGTCCCAGCGCACAGACCGTGAAGAGCACCATGCCGCCCGTGGTGGAGCCAATGGTCTGCGGCAGGCAGAGCGCCTTGTTGAACAGCGGCTTTTTATAGAGCTCGGGGTTGTTCTGGTCGCCGCACTTCATCTCCTTGTCGCCGAACATCATGGGCATCTGGCAGGAGGCGAGGGTATTGAAGCCGGAACGGGAGACCACGGCGCTCGCTATACAGGTGCCGACCACGACGGGGCGGCCCGAAAACGTCCTTGTCATTACTTAGCACCTCCCGTTATTTTCGCGAGGATCTCCTCGTTGGTATAGAACCTCGCGGTCGTGTATGTGCGCAGCTTGTTCGAGCAGGTTATGACCGGCTGCTTTGCGCACAGCGGGTTGTTCATATACATCAGCGGGCAGATATAGGAGAGGATAATGCCGGTCTTTTCAAGACGCGGCCAATCGGGAGTCTCCTTGAAGGCCTTGATAACGCCGGGCGCGCTTGTGAACACCGTGGGTATCGCGACCTTATCACGGCCGTTGGCTCTCAGACCGGCCTCTACCCCATCCGTCCACTCTCTGAGCTGCGTGAGCGTGAGATGCGGGCAGCCGATGAAGCAGAGCTTCGGCTCGGCGTCAAGATCCTTCCAGATGCAGGGATAACCCGCCTTAACGCGCTCAAGCTCGGCGTCGTCGATCACATAGACCGGCGCATTCTCGCGGATGAGGCTCTCTCCGAGCTCCTTCGCCTCGGGCGTGAGATTATCGATATGGTAGAGCCCGACGGCGCCGTTGGAGGCCGTGGCCGCGCCGAAATCCTTAAGGTAGCCGACGACGTCGTCGGTTATCTCCGTGCCGAGCCATTTTTCCATGCCCTTTATGTACGGCACCTTCTCGAGCACCTTCATGCCTATTGCGGAACCGAGGAGCTGCGCCTCGGGCTTTTTCTCCGTCTTGACCTCAACGACCCAGTCGGCCTTTCTGCCGTCGTCCGTGAGCAGTCCGAAGCAGGGGGCGTAGCCGGCGATGGAGCCCATGAGCTCAAGCATGCCTGAGTTGCGGTTGCAGCGCGCGCCGAGAACGCTGTTGGCATACACCACGGCGGAGGACTCGGCCCAGCTGAGTATCTCGCCCTTCTTGGGCCTGTTGCCGACCTCGTCAAGATAGCAGGCGCAGGTGAACGCCTCGTCGTTCATGACGCCCAGCTCCTTGAGCTGCTTCTCATAGCGCTTCTGCTGGGGATACATGATGCCCTTGAACACTATGTCCTGCAAAAGATTGGTGGGGATCTGCTTATCGAGCGGTCTCGGATCCGCCGAAAACTTCTGCTTTGAGACGGCTCCGGCCTCGATAAGCTTGTCGTACAGGTCATACACCGGCTTCATTACTCCGATACCGAAGGATATGACCGTGTGCCCATACTCGCTTGTAACAGGCAGGAGCTCCTCCGCGCCGAAGGTCTCCCCGTACATTACGAGGGATTTCATGATCTTCGCCATGGTCGCGCCCTGCGCCCCGTCGAGCATAGCCTGCTGCTCGGGGGTAAGTGTCATGCCCAAATTTCCTTCCTCCTTATTTATTCTATTTGATAAATTACTGGCAATCACAATGATAATACAGACCCCTTACGAAGGGGCCTGTATATAAAGTTTATTTGGAATTGAATATCTTGAAGATGCTGTCGAAGGGGTCCTCCTCATCCGCGGCTGGCGCCGGCGCGGAGGCGGGGGCTTCGGCCTTCTTCTCCGCCGCGGTGAACAAGCCGTCCGGCGACTGCTCTCTGGGCTTTTCAAAGGCGGAGAGCGGATCGTCCTCGCCGGGCTTGTCCTTGCCGTCCTCAAAGCCTGTGGCTATGACGGTCACGCGGATCTCGTCCTCAAGCGAATCGTCGAAGGTAGCGCCGAAGATGATGTTGGCGTCGGGATGAGCGGCCTCCTCAACGAGGTTCGCCGCGGCCTCCACATCGTCAAGACCCATATCGGCGGAGCCGGTGATGTTGATGAGCACGCCGTGCGCGCCGTTGATGGAGGTCTCCATAAGAGGGCTCGCGACGGCCATCTTGGCGGCCTCCTCGGCCTTGCCCTTGCCTATCGCGTGGCCGACGCCCATATGGGCAAAGCCGGCGTCCTTCATGATGGTGGTGACGTCCGCGAAGTCGAGGTTGATAAAGCCTGTATTCTTGATGAGATCGGAGATGCTCACAACGGCCTGACGCAGAACATCGTCGGCGATCTCGAAGGCGTTGGCAAAGGTGACCTTCTGGTCGGTAGCGAACTTGAGACGGTCGTTGGGAATTATCAGCAGAGAGTCGACCTTGCCGAGCAGAGAGTTGATGCCTGCCAGAGCCTGCTCCATGCGGCGATTGCCTTCGAAGCTGAACGGCTTGGTAACCACGCCGACCGTAAGGATTCCGGCCTCGCGCGCAATATCCGCGACGATCGGAGCGGCGCCCGTGCCGGTTCCGCCGCCCATGCCGGCCGTGAGAAACACCATATCGGCGTCCTCAAAGCATTTGGCTATGTCGTTACGGCTCTCCTCGGCGCTCTTTTTGCCTATCTCCGGATTGGAGCCGGCGCCCTGACCGTGAGTGAGCTTCTCGCCGATCTGGATCTTCAGATCCGCGTTTGACACGGCAAGAGCCTGCTTATCGGTGTTAACAGAGATGAATTCCACGCCCTGCTCGCCCGACTTGACCATGCGGTTAACGACATTATTGCCCGCGCCGCCTATGCCGACTACTTTTAATACGACCACATTCTCCGGACCGCTATCCGACTTATAAGACATTCCTTGTGCCTCCCTAATATCATTTGAAGGACCGTCCGTTGGCGTAGGCCGGCCTGTTTGATCGAAGCTGTTGTATTTTCTGTTCTTTTTCTTTCTACTCATACTATTACATTTCCCCAGAACGGTCAACCATTTTTTATTGCCAATTGCCTTTTTTTGTGACTATTGCGGACTGAAATGCGCCTTGTTATCCACTGACATCGTCAGGTCGATCGTGCCCGTATCGCCTTCCGCGAGCAGCGCCACAGAGGAAACGAGCATCCCGAACTTATACTCCGTGTCGCTGAGCGTTCCGAGCTTCACCGTGAAGCGGGAGAGATAGTCAAAGCTGGGGTTTGCAACGGATTCGATGTTCACCCAGGTCACGTCGTCCTGCATACCGCGCTCCCGGAGCTGATAGAGAATCTCCGCGAGATACTTCACCTTAGGCTCGTCCTCGGCTCCCGGTGCGAGCTGCTCGCCCACGGACGGGTTTATGGTCGTCAGCCCCTCTATACAAATAAGATCGCTTATTTCGTCGGCGTCGAGCGCCGTGAGGAGCTTGCAGTTGCGGTCTATCGCCCAGTACTCGCCTGTTTCGAGCGTGACATAGGCGATCGACCAGCTGTCCGTCACCTCTATCGTGACCTTATTCGGGAGCTGACGGGTTATCGTGGCCGATTCTATGTAGGGCAGTCGGGAATAAATCCGGCTGACAGCCGAAAACCGGTTTATGAAAAAGAGGTTGTCCCCGTCCTCGATACCGGCGGCGTCCATTATCTCCTGCGCCGTATAGATCTCGTTGCCCACGACCTCGATATGGGATACCCTGAAAAAGACGCTCATCGCAAATATTAGGGCGACGCATATTATGAGGATGGCTATGGGGGCATATAGCCCCCCGCGCCTTCTTTTCTTTTTAGCCGCTGCGGTAACTGTACGGGGCATAGGTTCAATCCTTTCACTCGAGCCAAACGTCCGCGCCTATCGAACGCAGCCGCTCGTCGAATCTGTCGTAGCCTCTCGCGATGTGTCCCTCCGTGTCGTAAAGCACGGTCTCCCCCGCCGCGCCGAGCGCCGCAGTGAGGATAGCCGCGCCGCCGCGCAGATCCGGCGCCGTCGCGGGAGCGCCGATGAGCTCATCAACGCCCGTAACCACGGCCACGCTGCCCGTTGTCCGAACTCGCGCGCCGAGGCGCTGCAACTCGCCGATAAAGCGGAAACGGTTGTTAAAGACGTTCTCTACAAATACCGAGGTGCCCTCGGCTCTCAGACACGCCGCCAACAGCGGCGGCATGGCGTCCGTGGCAAAGGAGGGGTACGGCCCCGTAAAAACGGGCTCCGGCGCCCTTAGCCGTCCGGTGGAGCGAAGTATCACGCTGTATCCGCCCGGTATTATATCACATCCCGCCTGAGAAAGCGAGAGAAGCATGGTGCGGAAATGTCTGGGCTCTACTCCGCGCAGCTCAATGTCACCGCCGGCGGCGGCAGCGGCCGCAAGAAATGTGGAGGCAACGATGCGGTCGGGCATCACCCTGTGGCCTACGCAGCTCAGGGGCTCAAAGCCGTCAACCGTAACAGTGGGGCTGCCGGCGCCGTATATCCGGGCGCCGAGAGCGCGCAGAAACGACTGCAGCTCCTCGATCTCCGGCTCACGCGCGGCGTTATGTATCACCGTTGTGCCCTTTGCGGCGCAGGCGGCAAGCATGGCGTTCTCCGTGGCTCCCACGCTCGGTGTGCGAAAATCTATTTCCGCGCCCCTTAAACCGTCCGCACGGCAGATAAGCTCGCCTCCGCGCTCCTCCACCTCCGCTCCGAGAGAGCGCAGAGCGGCTATATGCATATCCACCGGGCGCGGGCCGAGCTCGCAGCCTCCGGGCAGGGACACCCGGGCCTCTCCGCATCGGGCAAGCAGCGCGCCGAGGAATATTACCGACGAACGCAGACGGGTCATGAGCTCGTGCGGAATGGCGCAGCCTGTGAGCGCAGTGGAATCGATCTCCATCGTGTCGTCCTCGCGGCTGACGGCGCAGCCGAGTCTGCGCAGAATCTCCGCCGTCGTCTCAACGTCGCTCAGCTCCGGGACATTTAAAAGCTCCGTACGGCAGGGCGCAAGGACGGAGGCCGCCAATACCGGCAGCACCGCGTTCTTGGCCCCCTGCACCGTAATGCTGCCGCGCAGAGAGTTTCCGCCGTTAATGTGCCATACGCTCATTATTTCTCCCCCATAAGGCAAATTCACGCCATACTATGCCGGGGGAGGAAAAATCGTTAATCGCCGTCCCTGGACGCAAGGCCCAGTATGATCGCCGCAATGCGGTCTGTGGCGTCCGGTATGCCGAGGCAGAGCATGTTTGCCGACATCTCGGCAAGCCTGTCCGGGTCGGCGAGCAGCTCGGAAACGCAGTCATAAAGCTTTTCGGCCGTAAACTCCGATTCGAGCAGCACCACCGCGCCTCCGGCCGCCTCGAGCACGCGTGCGTTCTTCTCCTGATGATTGTTCGTGACGTTCGGCGACGGAACAAGCACCGCGGGCTTGCCCATAGCGGTCAGCTCCGCGAGGGTCGAGGCGCCGGCTCTGCACAAAACGAGATCGGCCGCCGCCATAACGCGCGACATATCGTAGATATAGTCCCGCACATCCGCGCCCTTCGCGCGATAGCCCGGACACTTCTCGTCAAGCTCCGCGATCATGCTCTCATACCCGCCGCGGCCCGTGGCGTGGATAAGGTCAAAGCAGTCGTCCAGACTCTCCCTGGCGATAAAATCCGTCATTACGGCGTTCATATGCGCCGCGCCGAGGCTGCCCCAGACGGAGGCCACCATCGGTCTGACATCTCCGAGCCCGAGTGCCGCGCGCGCCGCGCGCTTATCCTCGGCAAAAAAACCTCCGCGCACGGGGGTGCCGGTGACCTTCACGCGCTCCGGGTATTTATAATTCTCCCGGCTCTCCTCAAAGCCGACCATGATAACGTCCGAGCTGCTCTCGAGCAGCTTTGTCGTGAGCCCCGGGACGGCGTTGGATTCGTGCACGGCCGTTGGTATCCCGAGCTCGTGCGCGGCCTTAATGACCGGATAGCAGACGTATCCGCCCGTGCCGACGACGACGTCGGGCTTAAACTCGGAGATTATCCGTCTGGCCTCCCTTGTGGAATCGAAAACGTTTTTAACGGTTTTGAGATTGTGGGCTATGGCGGCCGGCTTGAGCGAGCGGGTAATGTTGGTGATGCGCACGGTCTTGATCTCGTAGCCAGCGCGCGGGATAAGGTCGGTCTCCATGCGCCCCTCGGCGCCGATGAACAGGAACTCGGCGTCGCTCACCGCGGCCGAAATGCAGCCGGCAACGGCGAGCGCGGGGTTTATATGTCCGGCCGTTCCGCCGCAGGTAAAAAGAAATCTCATTTTGTCGTCTCCCTCATTCGGTGGTCTTTGCGGGGATATCCCGCGACGCCGAAAGTATTATACCGACCTCGCCGAGCTGTATGAGCAGCGCCGTGCCTCCTGAGGAGAAAAAGGGCAGCGACACGCCCGTGCAGGGAATGAGGTTCGTGACGACCGCGACGTTCAGTATCGTCTGTATGGCTATTAGCGTGGTCATGCCGCAGGTCACAAGGAAGCTGTATCTGTCCTTCATGTGCAGCGCCAGCCAGAAGCCACGGATTATGAGCAGCGCAAAAAGAATAAGGATCGCGACGGCTCCGACATAGCCGAGCTCCTCGCAGACGACGGAGAAAATAAAGTCGTTGTGCTCCTCGGGGAGATACAGGTACTTCTGCCGGCTCTGTCCGAGACCGAGACCGAACAGCCCGCCCGAGCCGATGGAATAGAGCGACTGGACAATCTGATAGCCGGTGTCCGAGGTGTCGGAAAAGGGGTCGCGCCAGGTATTGATACGCTCTATCGCATACGGGAAGAAGGTCATGAGTATTCCGAGTGCGGCGCCGGCAACGGCAATGCCGCCGATAAACCAGTACAGTCGCGCCCCACCGAGGAACAGCATCACGGCGCCGACGGCAATGATGATGATCGCCGCGGAAAAGTGAGGCTCAAGCGCCAGAAGACCGACGATTATCACGAGGATGCCGGCAAAGGGAACGATGCCGTAGCGGAAGGTCTTCATGCGCGACTTATACTTGCAAATGAGCGTCGCAAAATACATAATGACCGCGACCTTGGCGATCTCAGAGGGCTGGAAGGTTGTGAAGCCGAGATTTATCCAGCGCCGCGAGCCGCCGGCTATCGTGCCGATTATCGGCACGAGCGCGAGAGTGCCGAGAGCGACGAGCATTATTATCGGGGAGATACGGCGATAGAAGGTCATCGGGAATTTGCTGAGAAGATATGCGGCGCCGATGCCGCCGAGGGCGAATATCAGCTGGCGGACAAAGTAATAGGTCGGGGTATAGTTGGCGTCGGCGCTGTAATACGCTCTCGCGTAGCTCGCGGAGAGCACCATAACTACGCCGATCGACAGCAGCATCAGGCAGAGCAGGGCAAAGGGCAGATCAAAGCCGCCCCGGCCTATATGCGAGTCCTCGGTATAGTCCTGCAGCTTGGCGTCGTCATATTGCATGTGCCCTTCCCCCCCTTTCACTTGTAATAAACGTCAGTCAAAGCGTCCCATGATCCCTAAGAAGGATATGACGGCGCAGATAACGGAAATGCTTGTAAAGAGCGCAAAAAGCGACCGCTCGCTCCATTTGTGTCCGCTCCAGCCGCCCATCTCAAGGTGGTGATGGAACGGCGCCATTCTGAACACCCGCTTGCCGTGGGTGAGCTTGAAATACGCCACCTGGATTATATCCGACAGCGTCTCGATTATAAAGAGCAGCCCGAGCGTTATGAGAATGAGCGGCATATCGCAGGCAAAGGTCATGGCGGCTATCGCCCCGCCGAGGAAAAGCGAGCCCGTGTCGCCCATAAAGACCTTCGCGGGATTGAAATTATACACAAGAAAGCCGAGCAGTCCGCCGAGCAGTCCGGACGCAAACACGCCCAGAGAGAGGTATTTTTCGCCCCAGAGGAAGGCCACGGCGGCAAAAAACAGGCACACCGGCATGCTTGTGCCGGCGGCAAGGCCGTCCACGCCGTCAGTGAGGTTCACGGCGTTCACAGTGCCGACGATAACGAACGCCGCAAAGACGAAGTACAGCGGCTCCCACACCGGAACGGTGATATTCCAGAAGGGTATATACAGATTTGTCGTGACATACCCGCTTGAGCGCATCAGCAGCACAAAGGCAATGGCCGCCGCGAGCTGCAGCAGGAACTTGCTCTTTGCGGACAGACCGAGATTCTGCTTTTTCTTGAGCTTTTCCCAGTCGTCAAGGAAGCCGATGGCTCCGAAGATCAGCGCGAAGGCAAGGCAGAAGATATGCCCCCACTCGCCCTTCAGCAGCAGAGGAAAGCCCACCGTGAGACACACGACGGTCACCGCAGCGATGAACATCAGCCCGCCCATCGTGGGCGTGCCGCTCTTGCCCATGTGCCAGGTCGGGCCGTCCTCGCGGATGGCCTGTCCCGCCTTGATCCTTCGCAGCCACGGCACAAGAAACGCGCCCACGCCGCTCGAGACAAGAAACGCTATTATAAAAGCCAGTATCAGACTCACCGTCATACGTCGGTCTTCCTTTTCGTGAGAATATCCGCGACTATCTCGCGCTCGTCCATGTGGTGCTTGGTCTTGCCTACGATCTGATAGTCCTCATGTCCCTTGCCGGCAAGCACGATAACATCTCCGGGACGGTGGTTTTCTATCGCCCACTCGATGGCCTCAGGGCGCGAGACGATGGTCTTATGCGGCGTGCGCTTGCCCTTGAGCCCGGCCGTGATATCCGCGATTATCGCCTCGGGCTCCTCCGTGCGGGGATTGTCGCTCGTCACAATGACGAAATCGGCGTTATCGGCGGCTATCTGACCCATAATGGGGCGCTTGGTCTTATCCCTGTCCCCGCCGCAGCCGAAGAGCGCAACGAGCCTTCCGTCCGTGACGGCGCGCATGGAGCGCAGCACGTTTTCGAGCGCGTCGGGCGTGTGGGCATAGTCGATGAGGATAGTATAGTCGCCGTCGGTCGGCACAACCTCCACCCTGCCCTTTACGCCCTTCGCGTCGGCAAGTGCGGCGCAGCAGTCCTTAAGGTCTATTCCGAGCAGCAGACCGCAGGCGATGACGCCCAGGGCGTTATACACCGAGAACAGCCCCGGAATGCCGAGCCTCACGCGCTCGAGCGCATTGTCATACAGCGCGCAGAAGCGCACGCCCGACGCCGACAGACGGATATCCTTGGCGACAAGGTCGGCAAAAATGTCCTTCTCGGAGTATTTTAGCACAGGACACTGCGCTCTCTCAAGCATGAACTGCGCCCACTCGTCGTCCACGTTTACGGCGGCGGCGTCGCACATTGAAAAAATCTGCGCCTTTGCAAGCGCATAGGCCGACATGGTCTTGTGGAAATCAAGATGATCCTGCGTGAGGTTGGTGAACACTGCCGCCTTGAAGCGTATTCCGGCGACCCTGCTGAGCACGAGCGAGTGCGAGGACACCTCCATTACGACGTGCGTACAGCCGGCCTCGGCCATCTCCGCGAAAAGCTCCTGGAGCTCATAGGACTCCGGCGTTGTGCGCTCGGTATGGATGAGCTCCGCGCCGATCATGTTGCCGTTGGTGCCGACAAGCCCCACCCTCGCGTCAAGACAGACCTCGAGCATGTGCTTGATGAGATAGGTGCTGGTGGTCTTTCCGTTCGTGCCCGTAACGCCGATGACGGTCATATGCGACGCCGGATCGCCGAACCAGTTGCGCGAAATAAGCGCGAGAGCAAGGCGGCTGTCCGGCACAATGACATAGGCGATGTCGGTCTCCGGCGCCCTCTCGCATATGCAGCAGACCGCGCCGGAGGCCTTTGCGGCGGATATATAGCCATGCCCGTCGGTCTCAAAGCCGCTGACGGCCACGAACATTCCGCCCTCGACGACACGCCGGGAATCATATGCCACGCCCGATATTTCCATATCTTCGGGGGCGTGCATTTCGGTTATTTCAATGTCTCTTAGCAGTTCGGAGAGCTTCATTTTATCACCTTCTCAGTATCTTCCGAGCATTGCGTCTCCGCCGGAGACGAGCGTGACGTTTATTACCGTGCCGTGCTCGATATCCTCGCCGATCTCGATGCTCTGCGCCGTAACGAGCTGCTTATCGGCGTCCGTTACGGAGCTGTCGGTGCTGATGAACAGACCGAGGTAGCCGAGCCGCTGGCGCGCGATGGAATATGTGAGATCAGTGAGATCAATCATCTCCTCAAGATCGGCGGAGGGCTCCGCGCCGGCATAGATTATTACCTCGCTGTTCGCGGCGATCAAGGCGTTCGCCGCCGGCAGCTGCGCCGTAACGGTCGTGCCGTCGCCTATCACGCGATAGGTAAAGCCGCTGTCCGTGAGCTCCTGCTGCGCCGCCTCGACGGGGATGCCGGTGATGCTCGGCATGGAGCGGTCGAGATTTTCAAGCTCGGTCTGAGTATACTGGGCCTCTACGCCCAAGTACGGCAGAATGTCGGCCATCATCTTACCGACCACCGGCGCGACCATCTGACCGCCGGATGTATATATCTTGCTCGGCTGCAGCGGATTGTCGAGCAAAACCAGTATCGCGATTTTCGGATCGTCCGCCGGCGCGAAGCCGATGAAGGAGACGATGTATTCCTGCTCGCCGGTCTCAAGACTCTGCGCGACCTTCTCGGAGGTGCCGGTCTTGCCGCCGATGCGGTAGCCCGCGACGTATGCGTTCTTGCCCGTGCCCTCCGTGGAGTCGCTGACGACCTGCTCGAGTATCTTGCAGACCTCGGCGCTGGTCTCCTCGCTGATGACCTGTCTGACAACGGTCGGCTCCCTGGCCGAAATGACGCTGCCCTCGGAGTCCGTGACGGAGCTCACAACATAGGGCTGCATCAGATTGCCGCCGTTGACGCAGGCGGAGACGGCCGTTATGAGCTGGAGCGGGGTTATGGTAAAGGTCTGGCCAAAGGAGGCCGCCGCGAGCTGCGAGAGGTTGTCTGGATTCTCAAACTCGTTCTGGCTCCACCAGATGCTGCCGCTCTCGCCCGCAAGATCTATGCCCGTCACGGCGGAGAGCGGGGCGTCAAGGTTCTTCGAGAGCGTCAGGAGACCGAAGCCCTCGGCGTATTCATAGAACTTCTGCGCGCCCACGAGCTGGCCTATCTGGATAAACGCGACGTTGCAGGAGTGCTGCACGGACTGAGTGAGCGTCTGCATACCGTGGCCGGTGGTCTTCCAGCATTTTCGGGCAACGGTGTCGCCCGTGGAGAGGAAGCTGCCGCCGCAGTAGAAGGTCGTGCTCTCATCCACCACGCCCTCGTTGAGCGCCATGGCGAGCGTGAGTATCTTGAAGGTGGAGCCGGGCTCATAGGTGTCCGAAAGCGCCTTGTTGCGCCACTGCAGAAGCTGCGCCTCGGAGAGCATCTCCGCCGCCATCGCCTTGGTCTGGGCGTTTTCCTCGATATATGCCTGCGTCTCCTCGGAGACCGCCTGGTAGTTGTTCAGGTCAAAATTACCGAGGGACGCCATGGCGAGAATGGCGCCGGTGTTGACGTCCATGCATATGGCCGCCGCGCCGTCCTGGATATCGTAGTCCACTATCGCCTGCTCAAGATGCTTTTCGACATAATACTGGATCGTGGCGTCAATGGTCGTGGAGATATTATAGCCGTCGAGCGCGTCGTAGTAGTCCTCCTGATTGGTAAAAAGGAGATCCGTGCCCGCGGCGTCGGTCAAGCGCACAACGCGTCCGGTCTCGCCGGAGAGCTCATCGTCATACTTCGCCTCGATCCCCGCGAGGCCGTAGTTTTCGGTGCCGACAAAGCCGATAACATGGGCGGCGAGCTCGCCATAGGGGTAATAGCGCTTGGAGTCCTCCTCGAGCTTGATGCCCACATAGCCGGTTTCGGACTTATAGGCGCGGATGAGATCGGCCTGCTCGTCCTCAACCTTGCGCTGTATGACCTCATACCACGAGCCGGAGTTCTGAGTCTTGGCATACACGGTCTCATAGTCGAGTCCGAGTATCTCGCTCACGGCGGCGGCCATCTCCTGCGCGGCGGCGGGCGTCTTCTCGGTGATGTCGTATTTGGCTATCTCCACGGGGCTGAAATACACGGTATAAACCGTGGCGCTCATGGCGAGGATCTTGCCCTCGGAGTCGTATATCGCGCCGCGCGAGGCCGTAACGGTGGTCTGTCTGAGCTGCTGCTCGATCGCCGCGGATTCATACAGGTCATGCTTGATAATCATGATATCGAAGAGCTTTATTCCAAGCACCAAAAATGCAACTATGCCGCACACTGCAAGTAGGAAGAGTGTGCGGCGCTGCATTGTTTTGTTAGGGCCGCCGGGGGCCGTTTTTCCGAGAGAGGTCTTTGCCATTTTCAAGTACTCCTATGAAAGGGATAACCTATCATACTACGACTCGCGCGTGAAATATGACGCAAACGATGATATGAGATCGCCGACACGGTCCGCGAAGCCGACGTCCTCCCCTTCTCCGAGAAGCACGGCTCTGTCCTGCGTATCGCCGCTTATGTAGTATATCTGGTCGCTGCGGGGCTTGCCCATGCCGAGAGTATCGACCGCATAATCCTCTATCTCCGTGAGATTGAAGGCGCTCTCGTAGGCGATGAGCAGCTTGGACTGCTCGCTCTCAAGCGAGGCGATGCTGCTCTCAAGCGCCGCGCACTCGTTGGAGAGGGCGTTGAGCTGTACACGGGCGAGTAGCGAGAAAACTACAAGCGCCACCGCCACGACAAGCCCAAAGAGCGCCGTAACGGACACTGCCTGTGTCGCCGCGAGGTGCTTCGCGCCGACGACCTCCTCGGTGAGCACAGGGGCGTCGGGCAGGTCAACGCTCTCGCCGTAGTCGTATTCCGGCCATACGGCGGGGTTGTTAAGATCATATGCGACGCTGCCGTCTACCGGGAAACGAGAATATTTTGCGTATCTTCCTCGAGCGGACATGTTATTATAACCCCTTTCCGCAGAAAACACAATACTTTGTGTTTTCTCTCAAACTCTTTCCGCTACCCGTAGTTTCGCGCTGCGGGAGCGTGGGTTGTTCTCCAGCTCCTCCCCGGTCGCCGTGACCGGCTTGCGAGTGACGCTTTTGAGAGTCCTCACGAAGCCGCAGGTGCATACCGGGGCCTCTCTTGGGCAGGTACAGCCGTTTTCCCGCGCCTGAATAGCGTTCTTGACTATTCTGTCCTCAAGAGAGTGAAAGCTGATGACCGCGAGCTTTCCGCCGACAGCCAGACAGTCCGGAGCGCTGTCCATCATGCCCGAAACGGCGGTGAGCTCATCGTTTACGGCGATCCTGATCGCCTGAAAGCTGCGCTTTGCCGGATGCTGCTTTTCTCTGAGCGCCGCTGCCGGCATCGCGCTTTTTATCACATCCACAAGCTCAAGCGTGGTGGATATTTCCTTTTCGGAGCGGGCGCGCGCTATCGCGTTTGCTATGCGGGAGGCGTGGCGCTCCTCGCCGTAGTCGCGGAGAATGCGGTATATCTTCTCCTCCGGCCAGCGGTTGACCACAAACCATGCGTCCATGCTGTCGGAGGCGTCCATGCGCATATCGAGCGGCGCGTCGGTCATATATGAAAAGCCGCGCTCCGTCTCATCGAGCTGCGGCGAGGATACGCCGAGATCGAAAAGCATTCCGTCCGCCTTACCGGCGCCGAGCTCTGCGAGCACCTCCGCCACGTTGCGGAAGTTCGCGTGCACGGCCGTGAAGCGCTCACCGAAGCAGCCGAGCCGCGCCCCGGCGCGTTTAATCGCCGTCTCGTCGCGGTCGAGGCCGATCAGACGTCCCCCCGGCCCGAGTCTTTCGAGTATCGCCTCGGAGTGGCCGCCCATGCCGAGCGTCCCGTCCACATAGAGTCCGTCGGGTTTTATATCGAGCAGCTCAATACATTCGTTGAGCAGCACGGGAGTATGTCCGTTCATCAGAAGTCAAACTCCTCCATCATCGCCGCGATCTTCTCCGGCGTCGCCTCTATCTCGCTGACACTCTTGTATTCATCGCTGTCCCAGAATTCGGCGTGATCGTTGTTGCCCACAACGGTGACATTTTTTATAAGTCCGGCATAATCGCGCAGAGCGGCGGGGAGCAATATACGCCCCTGCGCGTCCAGCTCGCATCTCGCCGCGTTCGAAAACAGCGGGCGCATCTTCGTGCGCTTGGAATAAGGTATCGCCTTTGCCTTATCGGAAAACGCCTGCCAGCTCTCGGCATTGTATGCGGAGAGACATTTCTCCATCGAAATGGTGACGTAGAACACGTCGCCAAGCTCCTCCCGGAGACGCGCGGGGACAAACAGACGGCCCTTTGAATCGAGCGTATGCTGGTATTCTCCTGTCATCATCCGCCGCCTCCCCTTTTCTCCGGTTAGCGCATCGTTTTGGGGAGATCGTGGGATTTCAGAACACTTTCCACCACTTTGCCCCACCCGAGCAAGTTCATTATATGGGGCAAGCTCAGAAAATGCAAGCAGAATCTTTTAAAAAAAGTTTGATTTTTCAATGAATTTTTGGTAACGCTGACCGATATTATGGTCAGCGGCACAAAATAAAGCGTCCGCCAAAAGAGGCGGACGCCAAAAAGCACAAGATATAGAATTATGTAAATTGGTTTTCAGGAAAAAATTTACTTGAGTTCGTCCTCGCTCATGGTCTCGATCTTCTGCGAGGAGCGGGTCTGGATGCCGGCGGCGGAGCGGAAGCGGCCGCGGGACTGATGGATCTCGTCAAGCGCGGCGGAGACGGCCTCCTCCGTGCGGCGCATGGCGTCGTCCACATAGTCGTTCGCGACGCGGCGCAGCTCGCGGGATTTGTTTTCGGCGGTGGTGATGAGCTCGTTGGCTCTGGCCTTGGAGACGCGGACGATCTCCTGCTCATCTACGAGCGCGCGCGCCTTCTCCTCCGCCAGACGGCGGACGGACTCGGCCTCGCGCTTGGCGTTGCCGATAAACTCGTCCCTCGCCGACACAAGACGCTTGGCCTCGGACAGCTCCACGGGGAGCTGGGCCTTTATTTCCTCGATGATGCCGAGGACCTTTTCCCTCTCCACGATGCACTTGTCGTTGCCAAGGGGCACGCCCCAGGCCTCAGACACCATCGTATAAAGCATCTCGATGAGCTCCATTACCTCGTTATCCATTTTGCTTTTCCCTCCCGTTTCCGGCTTTTGCTTCGACTTCGGCAATTATTTCGCGGGGTATGAAGTCAGTCAGATCCGCGCCGTAATAGGCGATCTGTTTGACCATAGAAGAGCTGAGAAAGGTATATTTCGCGCTGGAGGTAAGGAACATCGTCTCAAGCTGCGGGTTGATGCTCTTATTGACAAGCGCCATCTGGAACTCGTTTTCGAAGTCCATATTCGCGCGCAGACCCTTGACTATGACCGCGCCGGGATAGCTTTTTGCGTATTCCGCAAGCAGGCCGTCATGCGACACGACAGAGACGTTCTTGAATCTCGCGCAAACGCGCCTCGCCATATCAAGCCGCTCCTCAAGAGAAAACATCTGGTTTGTTTTCGCCGGGTTGACCATGATCGCCACAACGACCTTGTCGAAGATGCGCGAGGTACGGCGGATAATATTGAGGTGGCCGAGTGTCATGGGGTCGAAGCTGCCGGGACAGATCGCTATGCTCATTGCGCTCAACTCTTTCCGTAGAGGGTTATCATGACCTTGCCATAGCGGCGCTGTGAGAGCATGGCATACGGCAACGAAGCCTCCGGCATTAACTTATCGCGGCGACTTTCGCAAATTATTATACCACCCTGAGTCAATATGTCAATATTTTGAATAATTGCGAGAGCTTTGTCTATCAGATACGAATCGTATGGCGGGTCGATAAAAATAAGATCAAAGCTGCCGCAGCGCTCAAGAAACGCGAGCGAATCGGTCTGCTCCACTCTGGAATTGAAGCCGCAGACCGCAAGGTTTTCCTTCACGAGCCTGACGGCCGCAGAGCTCTCGTCCACAAATACGACCTCCGCCGCGCCCCGGGAGAGCGCCTCGATCCCGAGCTGTCCCGTGCCGGCAAAAAGATCGAGCGCGCGCCGCCCCTCGATATCGTACTGTATCATGCTGAACACCGCCTCCTTGACCATATCGGTCGTCGGCCTGGTATCCAGTCCCTTCGGCTCCTTGAGCCGTCTGCCCCTCGCGGAGCCGGTTATAACGCGCATATTCAGTCCTCCGTGTGAAAAAAATCAAAGACCGCCCGCGCCGTGTTCTTGGGAACGACCCGGCACAGGGTCTCGTAGTCGGCGGCCTTTATCGCCCTGACGGTCTTGAAGCTGCCGAGCAGAGCGGCGCGGCGCTTCTCCCCCACCCCGGGTATATCGTCGAGCGCCGAGTGAAGCGCCTCGTTCCTGAGCGAGCGCTGGTATTCGATGGCAAAGCGGTGCGTCTCCTCCTGTATCGTGCCGACGAGGGCGAACACGGCAGGATTAGCGACTATGCCGATCTCCCGCCCCTCGGGCGTCATGATGGCGCGGGTGCGGTGGCGGTCGTCCTTCACCATCCCGAAAACCGGCACGGCCAGCCCCAGCTCATCAAGCACCGAGAGTGCGGCGGCGGCGTGGTTCTCTCCGCCGTCGATGAGCAGCAGATCGGGCTTTTGAGAAAATTTCTCGTCGCCGTCCAGATATCTGCGAAAGCGGCGTCCCACGGCCTCACGCATTGAGGCGTAGTCGTCTGGCGCAGAGACGTCCTTCATTCTGAAGCGCCGGTAATCGCGCTTGAGCGGACGCCCCTTATAAAACACGGTCATCGCGGCGACTATCCCGTCGCCTCCGAGGTTGGAGACGTCAAAGGCCTCTATCCTGTCCGGCAGCGTCGGCAGTCCGAGCGTCTTTTGCAGCCATTCAAGGGTCTTGAGCTGCTTCTGAAAGGCTGTCGCCGCCCTCTCGCTCTCCTCTCTGGCGTTCACCTGCGCCGCCTGCGCAAGCTTCAGCCTGTCGCCGCGCCTGGGCGTCTCAACGGCCACCTTGCGCCCGGCGGCCTCCGAAAAGAGCTGCGAGAGCTCCTCGGCGTCCTCGGGCTCCGCGGGGAGCAGCACCGTCCTCGGCCAGGCGCCTCGGCGGGAATAATACTGCCGCACAAGCGCGGACACGGCCTCGGCGTCGTCCTCGAGCGGCTCGTCCATCAGCTCGAAATCCTTGCCGGCGAGATCGCCGTTTTCGAAATGCAGCACGGAAAAGCAGGTCTTGGCGCCTCGGCAAAAGCCGACGGCGTCGGTATCGGCATATACCGCCGCGATAACGCGCTGGCGGTTGGAAAGGCCCTCTACGGCGCGGAGCCTGTCGCGCAGCTCGGCGGCGAGCTCAAAGCGCAGCTCCTCGGACGCGCGCTGCATGTCATCCTTAAGCGAGGCCGTGAGCGCCCTGGTCTCGCCCGAGATTATCATCTCGGCCTGAGACATCGCAGCGCGGTATTCCTCCGCCGTCCTCTCGCTGCGGCACCAGCCGGCGCAGCTTCCCATGTGGTAGTTCAGACACGGGCGCGCCTTGTCCACATCGCGCGGAAAGACGCGCGTGCAGGTGGGCAGCAGCAGAGCCTTGCGGACGGTGTCGATAATCTCCTTTGTAACGCCGCGACTGCCGAAGGGGCCGAAATACTTCGCTCCGTCCTTTGCGGCGGTATTGGAGAGCGTGAAGACCGGATACTCCGCGCGCTTGTCAAGACGAATAAAGGGATAGCCCTTGTCGTCCTTGAGCAGGATGTTGTAGTACGGCCTGTGCCGCTTTATCAGAGAGTTTTCAAGCACCAGCGCCTCAAACTCGCTCGCGGCGACTATGACGTCGAAGTCCGCGACCTTAGAGACCATGGCGGCGACCTTGGGCAGATGCTCGCCGTGGAAATAGCTCGATACACGGTTTTTGAGCTTCTTGGCCTTGCCGACATATATGACCTCGCCCGAGGCGTCCTTCATGATATAGACTCCGGGCAGGAGCGGAAGCCGGTTCGCCTTTTCTCCCAGCCCGGCGCTCACGGCTTCAAGGCCTCCGCCTTTTTGCCGTTATACACGCACCACAGCGAGATCGTGGCAATTACTATCACGCCTCCGACGAGCGCGAACACACCCGGCGCCTCGCCGTCGAAGATCAGCACCCAGACCGGGTTGAGCAGCGGCTCCACCGCACCGAGCAGCGAGCACACCAGCGGCGGGCAGCGCTCGGACCCGATAGCCAGCAGAATATAGGGTATACCGAGCTGGAACACGCCGAGAATGAATATATAAAGCAGCGGCAGCCCCGAAAGCTCCGGCTTTGTGATAAAGATGAACGGAATGCTCACGAGAAATGTCATGAGATTTGCCATCACCACTCCGCTCAGCCGCTCGTTCTCAGGAGATTCACCGAGGGTAATATAATACGTCCCAAAGGTAAGCCCCGAAAGCAGCGCCACACAGTTCCCAAAAAAATGGCCGCTGCCGAGCTTATCGAAGAAGAACAGCGCAATGCCGCACATGGTCACGCCCACGGCGATTATGTCCGCCCTCGTGAACCTCTTTTTGAGGAAGATCGCGGAGAGGACAATAATGAAGATGGGAGAGGTGAATTGCAGCACGATCGCGTTTGCCGCCGTGGTGAGCTTGTTGGCCGAAACGAAAAGCGTCATGGTGAGCCACAGCGAAACGCCCGCCGCAAGGCTGCGGCGGTTTACGACAAACTTCATCTTTTTGGTTATGAGATATAAAAAGGCGACCGTCCCCGCAAGAGCGCTGCGCAGGCCGGCGATAACAAAGCTGTTCCAGGGTATCAGCTTAATAAAAATTCCCGCCATGCTCCACATTGCCGCGCACAGCAGCACCTGGAGTATGGCGACGTTTCTTTTTTTGACTTCAATGTCTGCCATTATATCACCTGCAAAAAAAGGGGCGTGCAGCTACACGCCCCTGCCGGATCACCGGATAGGTTCATTCGGAAAAATCGGAATCTATCAGCTCGGAGAGAGTGAGTATAGCCTCGTCCTCATCGGCCCCGTCCGCCACTATCGTAACACCCGTGCCCTTGACTATGCCGAGGGACAGGACGCCGAGCAGACTTTTTGCATTAACGCGCCTGTCGTCCTTCTCGATCCAAATGCTGCTCTTGAACTCATTGGCCTTCTGGATGAAGAATGTCGCCGGCCTCGCATGCAGACCGACCTGATTATTGATAACTACTTCTTTGGAAACCAAAACAGCCACTCCTTCCACAACCCGCGCCTCGAAAAAAGGCTTCGTGCACAATATACAATACCAAATTCCAGGCGGAACGTCAACTGATTTTGGCCATTTTGACTTTTTGCACAGCATTTTTTTTGCTGCCGGGAACGATTTATACTGATTGCCAACAGATTATTTCAGTTCGACAACGGTAACGCCCGCGTCGCCCTCGCCATAGCGTCCCAGACGGAAGGCTCCGACCTGTTTATTGCGCTTGAGATCATCCTGCACGGCCTTCCTCAATGCGCCGGTGCCCTTGCCGTGGATTATGGTCACGGTCTTGAGCCTGCCCATAACCGCGGAATCGATATACCGCTCAAGCACGGGCAGCGCCTCGAGCACCTCCATGCCGCGCAGATCGAGCTCGGCCGCGGCCGGCACGGCCCGAAGCCCCATGGCCGAGGCCCCCGGCGCGCTCTCCTTCCGCTTCGGCTCGTCAACCACCCTCACGTCGCTCTGCGCCGCGCTCAGGTGCATGGCTCCGGCGATTATGGACAGCGAGCCGTCGCGGTTGACGGCCTCGACCCTCGCCTTGACGCGACCCATGTTCAGCAGCTCCACGGTATCTCCGGCGACGGCCGGACGGGTCGGCCCTCGCTCCTCCGCAGGAGCGTTCTCAATGCGCTCGGCAAATTTCTCCTCCGCCGCGTTCAGATTCTGCCGGAGTCTCGCTCTGGCCTCGTTAGCGGCGTTGTGATCCTCCGCCTCGTTGAGACGCGAGCGCATCTCGTCAAGCTCGGCGAAGGCCGCCTCGGCGGTCTCCCTCGCCTCGTCGATTATGCGCTGGGCGTCGCGCTTCGCCTTAACATCAGCCTTTTCAAGACGCATGGACAGCTCTATGCGCAGCTTCGCGGATTCGCGTCTGTTCTCCTCGACCTCGCGCAGCTTTCTCGCGGCCTCGTCGCGCTCCTGCTCAAGACTCTGTCTCACCTGCTCGAGCTTCTCGATCGTCGCCTCGAAGCTCGCGCTCTCGACACCCACGCGGGATTTGGCGTCGTCGATGATCTCATCAGGCAGACCGAGACGCCGCGAGATGGCAAAGGCGTTGGATTTGCCGGGGATGCCCACGAGCAGACGGTAGGTCGGGCGCAGGGTCTGAACGTCGAACTCGCAGGAGGCGTTCATGACGCCCTTCTCCGTCGTGGCGTATACCTTCAGCTCCGCATAATGCGTTGTAGCGGCGATCATCGCGCCGCGCCTTCTGGCATATTCGATCACCGCAACGGCGAGAGCCGCGCCCTCCGTCGGGTCGGTGCCGGCGCCGAGCTCGTCAAAAAGGATGAGGGTATTTTCCCCGCAATCGCCGAGAATGCGCACGATGTTGGTGGACAGGGACTGCTCAATGCTCTGCTCGTCGCCGATGTCCGCAAGCACGCCGGAAAGCACCGGCACGGCGCTGCCGTCGTCCGCGGGGATATGCAGCCCGCAGGCCGCCATAACGCACAGCAGCCCTATGGTCTTGAGTGTGACGGTCTTGCCGCCTGTGTTCGGGCCGGTTATTACGAGCGTATCGTAGTCCGCGCCGAGCTCAAGGTCTATCGGCACCGCGGAATCCTTAGGTAGCAGCGGATGGCGCGCGCGGCGCAGAACGATCCGCCCGTCCGTGAGCTCCGGCGACATTCCGCCGAGACGGTAGGAGAGCTTGGCCTTGGCAAAAACGAGGTCGAGCGCCGTGAGCACCGCAAAGTCCGAGGAAATATCCGCTCCGTGCTCGGCGCACTCCGCCGAGAGCTCGGCGAGAATGCGCTCTATCTCGGCCTTCTCCTTCGCGCGCAGCTCGCGCAGCTCATTGTTGGCCTTGACGGCGGCCATGGGTTCTATGAAAAGCGTGGCGCCCGAGGAGGACACGTCGTGCACGAGCCCGGGCACAGCGCCGCGGCACTCGGCCTTGACGGGGACGACGTATCTGTCCGAGCGCGTGGTGATTATCGCATCCTGCAGCGACTTGGCATAGGACGGCGAGGATATGATCTTCTGCAGCGCGTCGCGCACCCGAGCCGAGGCGGCGCGGATATGCCGGCGTATGTCGGCAAGCTCCGCCGAGGCGGCGTCGGTAAGCTCGTCCTCCCCCGCTATCGAGCCGGTTATCTTCTCCTCAAGAAACTTGTTGGTCTGGAGGGATGCGAAAAGATAGTCTATATCAGTGCGCTCGCCGGTCCTGTCCGACGCGGCGTAGGCTCTCGCCTGACGGGCGGCGGCAAGCACCCCGGCGATGTTCATGAGCTCGCGCGTGTTGAGCACCCCGCCGAGATCGGCGCGGGCAAGGCTTGCGCGCACGTCCCTGACGCCCGAAAACGACGGGCTGCCGCGCACCACCATCATTCCGGCGGCGGCGCTCGTCTCAGCCAGACGGCGCTTTACCTCCGCGGCGTCCGTGCTCGGAGCGAGAGTCGCGGCCCTCTCTCTGGCGCCCTCGCTCACGGCTTCGGCCGCGAGCATCTCCAGAACTGCGGGCAGCTCAAGCGTGACGGCGGATTTTTCGTATTGTGTCATAGCATATCCGTTATCCTTTTGTAGTAGTCAAGACTTCCGAACGGTCTGTCGAGCTGGCAGAGGGCATAGCCCTCGCACACCTCGCCGAGCTCCGCGAGCGACGGCCCGTCGAGCGAGAACGAAAACAGCTTTTTCGGCTCCGCGAAAATAATATGGCGCATTGCGGCAAGCGCGCCCTGCCCCATAGGGAGCATGCCCGGTCTCATGCAGTCCCGGCAGTAGAGCTCGCCGTGCGGCGCGAGCAGCGCGCCCTCGGAAACATCCCTCCTGCCGCAGCCGGCGCAGACGGACAGCTCCGGCTCATAGCCCGACAGGCACATCAGCCGCAGCTCGAACGCCGCCTTGATCTGCCGCTGCGGACAGAGCTCGCGGGAGAGCGCGAAAAGACTGTTCAGCCCGAGCTGAAGCACCGCAGGGTCGGGGCAGTCCTCGTCCGACACGGCCTCGAGCAGCTCGGCTATGTAGCCGCCGAGGGAGAGCAGCGCGATATCCGATCTCATGCCCGGGAAGAGCTCCACCGGCGAGGCCTCGCGCACCGCCCAGCGCCCGGAGCTGTTGAAGAAAGTGAAGTCGGAAAAGGCGAGGAGCTGCGTCCCGGCGGAGAGCTTGCTCTGCACCCGCAAAGCGCCCTGAGCCTTCGCCGTCAGCTTGCCGCTGTCCTCGGTGAGGAGCGTGAGCATTCTGTCCGATTCCTTATATTTGACCTCTCGCAGAACGAGCGCCCGCGTTGTCAGAAACATATCAGCACCTCACGCGTGTTATTCGTCGGAAAACCCGAAGTTTTTCAGCAAACGATCGGAGTCGCGCCAGTTCTCCTTAACCTTCACCCAGGTCTGGAGATACACCTTGGCGCCCATAAATTCCTCTATATCCTTGCGGGCGAGCGCGCCGATCTTCTTGAGCATCGCGCCGTTCTTGCCGATGATGATGCCCTTGTGGGAGGCCTTCTCGCAGTATATGGTCACGTCCATGTCGATAACGTCCGTATCCTCGCGCTGGGAGAATTTCGTGACCTCCACAGCCGTGCCGTGCGGCACCTCCTTATCGAGACACCAGAGCAGCTTTTCGCGCACGAGCTCGGCGCAGACCTGCTTCTCCGGCGCGTCGGTTACCATGCCCTCCGGGAAGAGCTGCGGGCCCTCCTGCGCGAATTTCCCAAGCTCGGAGAGGAGCTCCTCGATACCCTCGCCCTTTTTTGCGCTGACGGGGATTATGGCGGCGAAATCGTGGAGCGCGCCGTAGACCGCGATCACGGGCAGGAGCTCCGCCTTCTCAACAGTGTCTATCTTGTTCACGGCGAGCACGCAGGGGATGTCCGCGGCCTTGATCGCCTTGATAAGCTCGGTCTCCTGCGGCCCGGCGCTTGCCACAGGCTCCACCATAAGCACGGCGGCGTCCACATCCGCGACGCTCCGGCGCACGACCCTGTCCATATATTCGCCGAGCTTTGTGCGCGCCTTGTGAAAGCCGGGGGTGTCCACAAAAACGAACTGTGTGTCGCCGCGCTCCACAACGGCCATAATGCGCGTGCGCGTGGTCTGGGGTTTGTTGGAGACTATGGCGATCTTCTCGCCCACCAGTGTGTTCGTGAGAGTCGACTTGCCGACGTTCGGCCTGCCGCAGATCGTAATCATCGCGTTTTTTGTTATCATGCGTTTATCGTTCCTTTCACTTCCGCGGAAGCGTGTTCCCTGTGCGCCGCTCTGCCGGAGATCACGAAGAAAATAACGGCGACCCAGACAAAAATAAATGTGACGATCTTGGTGCGCGTCAGCTCCTCGCCGTAAAGCGTCACGCCGATAATGAGCTGGAGCGTGGGATTAATATACATCAGTATGCCCGTCAGCGAGAGGCTTGTCCCGCGCACGCCGTAGGAAAAGAGCGCGAGAGGGATATAGGTCACTATCCCGGCCGCCGGGAGAAGCAGGAGACTCCAGCCGGAGAGAGCGCCCGAGGCGACGGCGCCGTCTCCTCTCACCTCCATAACGGCGATGAGCGCGAGGGCGAAGGGCAGCACAAAGAGCATCTCGGCGGATATGCTCACCCCGCTCGGCACGGAGAGCTTTTTCTTTATTACGCCGTACACCGCGAAGGTCGCAGCCATCATGACCGCGAGATACGGAAACTGCCCCTCCGCTATCATGGGGTAGATAACTCCGGCGGCGGCAAGCGCGACCGACAGCCATTGAAGGCGTGTGAGCTTTTCCTTATAGATCACGGCTCCCGCGAGTATGGTGAGAATGGGGTTGATGTAGTACGCCAGAGAGGCGTCGAGCACATGGCCGTTGTTGACGCACCAGATATAGCTCCCCCAGTTGACCGTCAAAAGCAGTGCGGCGACGGCGAGGATCCGTACGGTCGCCCTGTCGCTGAACACCGCGCGCAGCTCGCCGAGCTGCCGTGCCGCGAGCACTCCGGCTATTCCGGCGGCGAGTGACCACACGCTGCGGCAGGCGAGGATATACATGGGGTCCACGGCGCCCAGCAGCTTCCAGAATATCGGCAGCAGCCCCCATAGCACATAGCACAGCAGCACCGTTATTGAGTATTTGTTCATTTATCTTCCTGTCCGCAACCTGTCAGAGTCAGCATTATCTCTTTTTCACGCGCTCGCATGGCGCGCTTCTGTTCACCCTCGTCCATATGGTCATAGCCGAGCAGGTGCAGCACGCTGTGCACCGCGAGATAGGAGAGCTCGCGCCCGAAGCCGTGGCCGTATTCCTCGCCCTGAGCCTCGCAGCGCGGGACGGAGAGCGCCATATCCCCGAGGAAAACCGCTCCGCTCTCCGGATCGCGCTCACAGTCTTTTGCGTCGAAGCTCCCCGGCGTCAGCTCATTGAAGGGGAAAGAGAGAACGTCGGTCGGCGCGTCGATGCCGCGCTCGGAGAGGTTCAGGGCGCGTATGCCCTCGTCGTCCGTGAGCATTATATCCACAACGCAGGGCTCCCCCACGCCCTCGGCCGTCAGCGCGGCCTCCACCGCGCGGCGCAGCAGCATATAGGCGCGCGGTCTGCCGAGCCCCGGCTTTTCCCGGGAAACAAAAACTCTGTGTCTCACGGTCTGCCCCTCTTTTCCGGCGCCTTGCGGCGGAACTCCCCCGTCGCGGGCTTTTTGGGGGCGGCATGGGGCTCGAACCTCTCATATGCCTCGATTATCTTCTGCACAAGCGCATGGCGCACTACGTCCGATGCCGTGAGGGTGCATATGGCGATGTCGTCGATATTCCTGAGCACGCGCATGGCCTCGCGCAGACCGGAGGTCTTTTCGGCCGGCAGGTCAATCTGCGTGATGTCGCCGGTTATTACGACGTGCGAGCCGAAGCCGATTCGGGTGAGGAACATCTTCATCTGCTCGCGCGAGGTGTTCTGCGCCTCGTCGAGGATAATGAAGCTGTCGTCAAGCGTTCTGCCGCGCATATAGGCGAGCGGCGCGACCTCGATATTGCCCTTTTCGAGATACTTGTTGTAGGTATCCGCGCCGAGCATATCGAAAAGCGCGTCGTAGAGCGGGCGCAGGTAGGGATCCACCTTGCTCTGGAGGTCGCCCGGCAGAAAGCCGAGACGCTCGCCCGCCTCCACAGCGGGACGCGTGAGAATTATCCTGTTGACCCTCCCGGCGCGAAAGGCGGAAACGGCGGCCGCCACGGCGAGATAGGTCTTGCCCGTGCCGGCGGGGCCGATGCCGAGCGTTATCGTGTTCTTTGCTATCGCGTCCACATAGGTCTTTTGTCCGAGAGTCTTGGCCTTTACGGGCTTGCCCTTGGCCGTAACGCACACGACGTCGGACGCGAGCTCGGAGATCTTCGCCTCCCTGCCCTCGCGCGAGAGCTTGAGGATATAGCGCACGTTCTGCGCGTCGATATTCTCGCCCCTCGAGGCGAGGAGCAGCAGGCCGTTGATGGCCTTCTGCGCGATCATCACATTTTCCGCCTCTCCGGAGATGTGTATCTGGTCGTCCCTGTCCGTCACGGACACGCCGAGCTCCGTTTCGATCATCCGCAGATTCTGGTCGAACGAGCCGAACACGCTGATCACATTCTCCATGCGGTCAATCGGAAGGCTTATTTCTGTCATTCGTGAATTCTTCCTCTCTAAGGTATCGCCGGAGCCTCAAGCGCTATGTCCTCAAGGCACTCCGCCCTGAGCGTCACAACGAGCGCGCCGCCGGATTCGTATGCGTCAAAGCTCGCTGACACCGGCTCTCCCCGCCCGTCGAGCCGCAGCCCGAGCTGGCGCAGCAGCGCGTCCTCAAGCTCCGCTTGCAGCGCGGCAACATCGGCGTCGGTCTCGGTGAGCTCATACTCCGCGCAGCTTTCGCGCACAAGCGAAAACGGCAGCCGAAACACTCCTTTTATCGCGGCGGGATATAACCTGATTATTTTATCACACTGGGCATACTTATTTCCACTGTTTGCGTAAAAATTTATCCGCGACGAGCCGACGAGCAGCGCCCAGCGGTCACGCTCTCTCCCGGTATAGGTCTTTTCATATTCCCTCAGAGCGCCCACCGCCGTCAGCTCATACCAGGTCCGCGCCGTCACGTTTGCGCGCGCGTGGACATAGCGCGTCTCATCCGAGATGCTCACCCGCGCCCCCGTTACGAGCGTTTCGCCCGCGAGCACCGCGTCGCCGGGCTCCACGAGCGCCGTGCCCTCGAGCACGCTCACGCCCATAATTATACCCGTTGCGGCGGCGACGATATCCACGGGCTCCAGACGGTCGTAGAGCTCCGGCGCGGACACGCTCTCGCGCACTATGACCTCGGCGCGGCTGGAATCCACGTTCACGGCCAGCCACGAGAGCTCCGGCAGACGCATTATCACTCCGTTGCGTATGAGATCGCCGGAAAAGGACGGCCAGAACGCGCCGATCTCGACGCCGCAGTCGGCGAGCGCGCGGAGTATCTCCCCGTCCGATACGCGCTCGTTGCCGCTAATGTCTATCTCCCAGACGAATAGCGACGAGATAAGTGTCAGCGCGAGCAAAAGCGCGGCACAGATCACAAGCGCCGGCCTTCTCCTCACGCGGCGCATGAGCGCCGGCGCGCCGCGCACCTCGGGCGTCCCGACGTCCATAGCGAGTCTCCGGGCAGCGCGGCGGAGCCTTTCGGCGTCCCGCGCGCGGACTGTGACGAGCAGGGTGAACTCGTCGCGCTTCTCCACGCCGCGAAACGGCACGCCCATGCGGGCGAGGGCGTTCAAAAGCCTCTCGGGAGCGTCGCCCACGGCGCAAAAACGCGCGCTGCCGCGCAAAAACCTTGTCAGCGCGCGCATCATTCTATCTCCAGCGAGGTGATGGCGCCGGTTATAAGCAGAGCGTCGGGATCCATCGCGGCAATGTCGAGCCCCGCGCCCCATATTCTCAGCCTGTGCTTCCCGCCGGCGACCTCCACGCGCTCCGTCGTATATTCGAGCAGCCCGCTGTGGTTCTCCACGAGAACGCGGCGCGACCCGCTGAGCGTGGCTTTGAGCACGCCGACGGAGAGCGCCGGCAGATCAAAGCGCTCGGCTATCTCCTCCTTGAATCTGTCCACTCGCCTCACCCCCGTCTGTCATTTTATGCTTACGCGGTCAAGTTTAGGCCGACGCGCGCATATAAACAAACGGGGTGGTGGAATGGACAGGGTCAAAAAAACGGCGACATATCTCACCGTCACGGCGGCGGTCGCCGCGCTGCTGCTGTGCTCCGCGGAAGCTCTTGAGAGCGCGAGGGACGCGATAGCGCTCTGCGCCGGCGTCGTGGCGCCGTCTCTCCTGCCCTTCCTCGTCGCGGCGAACCTCGCCTCGCTCACCGGGCTCACGGCGCGGGTCGGCCATCGCCTTGCGCCGATTGCGTCGCGGCTTTTCGGGCTATCAGGCGCGGCGGCCTCGGTGTTCGTACTCGGTATCTCCGGCGGCTATCCCATAGGCGCGGCGGCGACGGCGGAGCTCGTGAAGAGCGGCGAGATATCGGAAAACGAAGCGGAGCGAATGCTCGCGTTCTGCAACAACTCCGGCCCGGCGTTCATTGTCGGCGCGGCCGGCGCAGGCGTGTTCGGCTCGGCAAAGCAGGGGCTGCTGCTCTACGCCTGCCACGTCCTCGCGGCGGTCACGGCGGGAATGCTGCTCTCCCCCCGCTCAGGTGCGGAGCGCGGGCCGCAGCCTCTGCCCGAATTTAAAAGCGCCGAAAAAGCTCTGCCGGAGGCCGTGAGCCGGGCGGTGCGGGTGACGGCGCTGATCTGCGGCTTTGTGGTGACCTTCTCGGTGCTCGTGGGCGTGCTCGACGCCGCCGGCATATTCCCCGCTCTCGCCGCGCGGCTCGCACTCGCCACCGGCCTGGAGCTGTCCGCCTCAAGAGCGCTGCTGACCGGCCTTCTCGAGCTCGGCAGTGCCGTCGGAGCCATGCAGGGTCTCGCGCCCACACCCGTAAATCTCGCCCTGTGCGCCTTTGTGCTCGGCTGGGGCGGCGTCTCCGTGCACCTTCAGACCGCCTGCGTCTGCTCCGGCGCGGGCATAAAGACAGCCCGGCATACCGCCGGGCGTCTTATCTGCGGCGCGCTGGCCGCATTATATGCCTTTGTGATATCTACGCTCCTGCAAAGCTGAACACGATGCCGACCACGGCGCTTGCCGCGATATACACGACCGGATGCAGCTTCTTCGTGGCCTTTATGACGTTGGTCATCAGCCAGATCACGGCGGCGAGGGCGAGCCCCTTCCACGCGAAGAGATCGAGCAGGCTGCCGGAGGCGGCGAAGGCCTGCATGTCGAGCAGGCTGATGGAAACGACCATCAGTCCCGCGGCGGCGATAAGGCCCGTGGATGCCGGGCGCAGACCGCAGAAGGCCGCCTTGACATAGCGGTTGTCGCGGAATTTGTCGAGCATTTTTGATAAGATGAGCACGATGACGACGCCGGGCAGGATCATGCCGAGCGACGCGACGAGCGAGCCGGGGATACCGCCGACGATATAGCCCACATAGGTCGCCATATTGATCCCGATGGGGCCGGGGGTCGATTCGCTCACGGCTATCATATCCGCAAGCTGCGCGTAAGTAAACCAGCCGGTCTTATCCGCCACGTCATAAAGGAACGGCAGCGTCGCCATCCCGCCGCCCACGGAGAACAGGCCGATCTTGAAATACTCCCAGAAAAGACGGAGGAATATCATACGCTCTCCCCCTTATTCTCTTTTGTGCCGATAAAGCTGATAAGCACGCCGAGCGCGGCGCTCGCAAGAACAAAGATCACCGGCGAGATATCGGTGAAGAACGAAAAGCCGCAGACGAGCAGAAAGATAACGATACACTTCCAGTCCACGATCGCGGCCTTCCAGAGCTTCACAACGGCGTTGATTATCAGCACGACCACGCACACGCGAATGCCGGCAAAGGCGTTTTTTACGGCAGGCACGTCGGCAAACGCCGTAAGGCACATGGCGATGACCGTGATGATGACGAGCGACGGCAACACCGAGCCGACGGCCGCTATGATCGCGCCCGCCGTTCCCTTTTGCTTTCTGCCGATGAAGGCGGAGGTGTTGACCATTATGAGCCCGGGCAGGCACTGGCCCATGGCATAGTAGTCCATGACCTCGGCCTCGGTCGCCCAGCCCTTGCTCTCAACGACGTCGCGCTGGAGTATCGGCAGCATGGCATACCCGCCGCCGAAGGTGAGACCGCCAACCTTTATGAAGGTCCAAAGCAGCTCAAGATATTCCTTCATTCGCTCAAACTCCGGGCAAAATCGTCGTATTTGTCGAGCTTCGCGTCACATTCCGCCCTGTTCGCTCCGCTCGCGAGGATGTAGATCTTTATTTTCGGCTCGGTACCCGACGGGCGCACGATGAACGACGTGCCGTCATCCAGCTCGAAGAAGAGGACATTGGAGCCGGATATCTCGGTCTTGCCGACTACGCCGAGATCGGCCACGGAGACCGTGCCGCTCTGGTAGTCGCGCATACCGAGCACCGCCGTGCCGCCGATCTCCGCCGGAGGCGCGGAGCGCAGGCCGGACATCAGGCTCTTCATTTTCTCGATTCCGTCAAGCCCCGGCATAACAAGATTGAGCGTCCGCTCGCCGAAGAAGCCGTATTTTTCATAGAGGCTCTCCATCGCGTCGGCAAGGGTCATGCCTCTGCCGTAATAGTAAGCCGCCATCTCGGCTATCATCATCGAGGCTGTAACGGCGTCCTTGTCGCGGACATAGTCGCCCATCATATAGCCGTAGCTCTCCTCAAAGGCGAGGAGATACTGATACTGCCCGCCGTTCGCGGCATACTCGGCAAGCTTCTCGGCCATAAACTTGAAGCCCGTGAAGGTGAGATCCGTATGCACTCCGTTGCGCTCGGCAACCTCGCGCGCCATTGCGGTGGTGACTATGGTGGTGATGAAGGCGGCGTTTTCGGGCAGAGTGCCCTTCTCCCGCCTTGCCGTGATTATATAGTCGAGCAGGAGCACGCCCATCTGATTGCCGGTTATGGTATTGTATTCCCCGTCGGCGCCGCGCACCATCGTGCCAACGCGGTCGGAGTCCGGATCGGTGCCGATTATGAGATCGCTCCCCACCTTTTTGGCAAGCTCCACCGCCAGATAGAAGCCCTCCGGATTTTCGGGGTTGGGACTCTTCACGGTCGGAAACGCGCCGTCGATGACCATCTGCTGCGGCTCCGGGAATATGTGCTTTACGCCCAGCCGGCGCAGGGCCTCAGGCACGAGCCTGTAGCCCGCGCCGTGGAAGGGGGTGTAGACTATCTTGAACTCGTCGGCGACCTTCCTGACCGCGTCCGGGTTTATGGACATGGCCATGACTTCCTTCAAAAAGGCCTCGTCCGTCTCCGCGCCGATGTATTCCACGGCTCCGTCGGCAAGCGCCTCGTCGAAGGGCATTGTGGTGATATCCTTAAACAGGTCGATCGCGGCCATGCCGTCGGCAATGGCCTTGGCCTGCTTGGGCGGAAGCTGGGCGCCGTCCGACCAGTAGACCTTGTAGCCGTTATACTCTCTGGGATTGTGGCTCGCGGTGACGTTTATGCCCGCCGCCGCGCCGTAATGGCGTATGGCGAACGAGAGCTCCGGCGTGGGGCGCAGCGCGTCAAAAATACGCACACGGATGCCGTTCGCGGCCATCACCGACGCCGCCTCGCGCGCGAAAACGTCGCTGTTCTCGCGGCAGTCGTAGCAGATAACGACGCCTTTTTTGCAGAACTCCCCGCCCTCGGTCTTTATGACTGAGGCAAAGGCCTGAGTCGCCCAGCGGATGACGTGCACGTTCATGCGGTAGAGACCCACGGCCATGACGCCGCGCAGCCCCGCCGTGCCGAATTGCAGCGGCGCGAAGAAGCGGCTCTCTATCTCCTTCTCGTCGTCGGCGATCGACGAGAGCTCCTTCCACTCATCCTCGCTCAGAGCCGGACTGTCCAGCCAATACTGGTATTCTTCCTTATAGCTCCTCATTATCAGGCTCTCCTTCCATAAGCGCCTTCGCGTCCTCGGCCATGGTCTCCGGCACGAAGAGGGCGACGCCCTCCGCGCTCATGCCGAGGATCAGCTTGCCGAAGCCGCCGTAATGCGGGTACCATTTGAAGCAGGGAATGCCATAGCTGCCGAGCATACCGACAAGTATGCTGTCCTCCATATCCTGCTGTCCGATCTCCGTGAGAAACGCCGGAGGCACAAACTCCCCGTCCGCGTCCTTCGGCCACTTTTCAGCCAGCTCTCCGGGAAGATCGCGCCCCCACGAGAGCTTTACGCCGTCGTCCATTGCCTGTTCTCCCTTTTCTCTTCGTTATTTGTGATAGCGCGTCCCCGCGTTTATCATGAAGGCCCTGTATATCTGCTCTGCAAGCATCACCCGGGCAAGGTGGTGCGGAAAGGTCATATCCGACATTGAAAGCCGCAGCCGTGCCGCGCTTTTTACACGCTCCGACAGTCCGAAGGAGCCGCCGACGACAAAGCATAGCTTTGAAAAGCCCGACGTTGCGGCGGAGACCATAAGACCCGCAAGCTGCTCGCTCGTGCGGCGCTCGCCCTCCACGCAGAGGGCTATCACATACGCGCCACGGGGGACGAGCTTTTCTATCGCGTCCGCCTCGCGCTCAAGCGCGGCGTCGATATCGCCTTGCGACGGGGAGTCCGGCAGACGTTCCTCGTCCGTCTCCGCAAGCTCAAACTTACAGTATGCGCCCAGACGCCTGGCATATTCTGCAAAGGCGGCGACAAAGTGCTTTTCCTTCATTTTGCCGACGCAGACAAGCTTTACGCCGAGCATCTCGCCCCCACCTCCACACTGAGCCTGTCCGCCGGAGACGCGACGAGCACCTGCGCGCTCAAACCGTGCGCTTCAAGCGCCGAGATCACCGAGGCATAGGCCATCGCGGGGGTATTGTTCTCGCGGCTGAGATGTCCGAGAACGATGCTCCGCGCGCCCTCGGAGACCAAAAAAGCGGCCAGCTCGCCGCAGGCGGCGTTTGAAAGGTGGCCGTGGTCGGACAGTATCCTGCGCTTGAGATAAACGGGATAAGCCCCGTAGCGAAGCGTCTCCTCGTCGTGATTTGCCTCGATAAGCGCCGCATCCACGCCGCGCAGCGCACAGCGCACATCGTCCGTTACCTCGCCGAGATCGGTGCAGAAGCCGAGCGAGCCCTCGCCGTCAAATCTGTAGCCCACGCTCTCGGGCGTATCGTGGTGGGTGTTGAAGGCCGTTACGCACAAAGCGCCGACGGAAAACGGATGCGCGCTATGTATTGTCCGCAAGCGGCCGTCAAGCTCCGGATACATCCCCAGAAGCCTTGAAGCCACCGTGCGCGGGGCATATATGGGCGTCCGGCTGTATTTTGAGAGCATGGCGAGCCCGGCGATATGGTCGGAGTGCTCGTGTGTTATAAGCACGCCGTCGAGCCTGTCGAGCGGAATGTCGCACAGCGCAAGCCCCGTGCGAATGCGCTTGAGCGAGATGCCCGCGTCGATGAGCAGCTCCGCGCCGCCCCCGGAGACCAGGGCGCAGTTGCCCGACGAGCCGCTGGCAAATATTGTCAGTTGCATCAGCCCGCGCTCTCTCCCCTGTTTTTGCGCTCCGGCTCCTCCGGCTCGTCCACAAGGCGGATATCGGCGCCGAGAGCGCGCAGCTTTCCGACAAAGTTTTCATAGCCGCGCTCGATATAGTGGATATCCTCCACCTCGGTTACGCCCTCGGCGCAGAGGCCGGCGATAACCATGGCTGCGCCCGCGCGAAGGTCGCACGAGGCCACCGGCGCGCCCGTAAGCTTCTTGACGCCCTCGATTATAGCGACTCTGCCGTCGACCTGGACCTGAGCACCCATTTTTCGCAGCTCGTTGACATATTTATAGCGGTTGTCGTAGATGCCCTCCGTCACCACGCTTGTCCCGGAAGCAAGGCAGAGCGCCGTGGCGATCTGCGGCTGCATATCCGTAGGAAAGCCGGGATAGGGCATTGTCTTTATGTTCACTCGGCGAAGGGCCCGGCTGCTCTTAACGAGCACGGAGTCCTCGCCCTCGATCACCGTAACACCCATCTCGCGCAGCTTGGCGGAGATGGACTCAAGGTGGCGGGGGATGACGTTTGTAACTCTGACCTCGCCGCCGGCGGCGGCACAGGCGACCATATATGTCCCGGCCTCGATTTGATCCGGGATTATCGTATAGCTGCCGCCGTGCAGGGAATCCGTGCCGTTTACCTTCACGGTATCCGTACCGGCGCCGCGCACGTCCGCGCCCATGGAGTTGAGGAAGTTGGCGAGATCGACTATGTGCGGCTCGCGCGCGGCGTTTTCGATGATGGTCCTGCCGCGGGCCATCGAGGCCGCGAGGATGATGTTCATGGTGGCGCCCACGGAGACCTTGTCGAGATATATCTTCTTGCCGTGGAGCTTGCCGTCTATCGCATTGGCGAGAACAAAGCCGCCCGCGACCTGAACATCGGCCCCGAGCTCCGTCATGCCCTTGATATGCTGGTCTATCGGACGCACGCCGAAGTTGCAGCCGCCGGGCATAGTGGTCTTGGCGGCGCCGAAACGGCCGAGCATCGCGCCGATGAGATAATACGACGCACGGATGCGGCGCATGAGATCATAGGGCGCGTCTGTATAACGCACCTGAGTGCAGTCTATATCCACGGTGCTCCTGTTGACGAGCTTAACCTTTGCGCCGAGATGCTCAAGTATGGTCAGGAGCATATCCGCGTCGCTTATCTGCGGGATATTCTCAAGGCGGCAGACTCCGTTTACCATCAGGGCGGCCGGAATTATCGCCACCGCCGCGTTTTTCGCGCCGCTGACCTCGACCTCGCCACAGAGCGGATTTCCACCGTTGATTATATATTTCTCCAAATAAACACACCTTTCAAAGCGGGCGGCAAGTATATCTTGCCCTGAACACATCCGCGCTAAAAAAGAATTTTAACACATATTGGCTTCTAAATCAATCCTCAGCTCCAAACATCCGTTACGAGCTTGCCGGAAACGGCGTCAAAGCAGAATTCCCCGGCGTCCGTGACCACGCGCCACACCGGACAGAGCCTGCCCGCACCGGAGGCGGAGGCGTCCTGAAGATAGCACATCCCGACGCTTTTTAGCTCGCTGCAAATATAGCCGCCGTCGTTTATTATCTCGAGAAAGCGCATGAGCACCGTCGGAATATCGAGGATTTCGGCCTGAACGAGCGAGGACGAGGCTTCGAGCACCCGCGTGCCCTCGATGAGCAGAAGGTTGCCCTTAGAGAAGGTGAAGGTCACACGGCAGTTTACAACGTCAACTCCGTCATACGCGCACAGGAGCGTGAGCGTGCCGTCTCCGCTGTCGTCAAGCTGAGCGCTGACGGCGGAATCGCTGCGGGAGATCTCCAGCCCGAGCTTTTTGGCCGCGGCGCGCGCCGCTGCCTCCGGATCCTGAGCACCGGCGTCCCTCGCTTCTGTAAAGAGCACCTCAAAGCCGCCCGTACCACGGAACACCGCCTCGCCGATCCCGCCGGAATAGAACAGGATGTTGCCGCCCTGGTCGGACACGGATACCCCGCCGAGCAGCTTGGCGACGCTCTCTGCCTCGGCCGCCGTGCCGCGCTGCACGGAGAGGCTCTTGAGCTCGTCCGTGCCCCTGAGCGCTCCGGGCGCGACAGCCACCCCGTGCTCGGCCAGTATCTCCTCGGCTCCGCGCAAAGCTCTCGCCTCCGTGCGCCGCCGCCCTATCGCGTCGACAGCCACAACGGAGCCGAGTGCAATATTGACGATGAGCAGGACTATGATTATCAGGTTTTTTATCTTCGGAGTTTCCATATCACCAAATCATCCAACGCGGGCTCGCCGCGGTCATATCATCAAACCAGCAAAGCACGGGCTCCCCGCCGCCGGCGGCCTGTGTGAGCGCGACCTGCTGAAGCGCCGGCATGGGCTGGGGCGACACGCCGACGCCCATGAGCGTATAGCGTCTGTAAACAAGCGTAGCGCCCGTGACAACGTCCCCGCTCACCGTAAACTCCGCCGCGTGCTCTCCCGAGGCGAGCGTGACCGGCAGGCCGCTCAGGCGGTAGTCAAAGCGCACGGTATATTCGTCCGCCGACGAGTCGTAGTAGATATACGTCAGCGTTAAAGACGCCGCGCCGCAGCTCACGCCGACGGTGGACTGCGCGAGCGCCCGGCATTTTTCTATCACCTTGGCCGGAGCCGCGGCGGCGCTCCCGCCGTCCTCCGCCTCTCCGGTGAAGCTCACAACGCCGTCCGCCCCCAGGCGCAGTCTCATCGCGTCCTGGACATATACGACGGCGCCGTCGGCCTCCGGGTACTCCGACACGAGATAGTCGCTCATGCCGAAGGCCGCCATCAGCGCGGCGGAATCCTCCTGCGCGGAGAGCGGATTGCCGGCGGAAACGGCCTGCAGGGAGGGCTGGGCCGCAAGTGTCAGAAAGTAATCGTCGACGCCGTCATACTCCTCTCTGAGCTCAAAGACAAAGGCCGCGCCGTTCGGCAGGCAGCCGGACATGGCGTCCTGCACGGCCGTCCAGCTAAGAGCCGTGTCACAGCGGCAGTACTCGTTTTTGCGTTCGCGGATATAATAGAGCGCGACGCCGTCGCCGTCTCTCGCAAGGCATATGCGTCTGGCCGTATGCGAGCCCGCGCCCTGTGTAAGCCCCGTCCCGAGCCATCCGGCGAGAACAGACAGCTGCTGATCGTTGAGAAAGTCGAAGTATACCCCCGCGCCAGACAGCGCCGAGCGCCACTCCTCCTCCTCCACCTGCACGGGCGCGCCGGACGAGCCGAGCGCCTCGCCGAGCGCAGCGGAGAAGCGGGAATAGACCGAGGCGAGCTCCTCCTCATCCCACATGACGCCCATGTGCGAGCCGTTTTCGGGAGTGACGGCAACGACGAACGGCTCGGCCGCCGCGGCGGCCTGCGTGCTCGTAAGCTCGGCTCCCCCGGTATCGGCGCCCGCGGCGCCGTTATTAACAAGCCCGAACAGTCCGGCCTCTCCGGCAAGCAGACAGGCCGATACGGCAAGCAGGACTATCAGCGCGGTCTTTGCGCTTTCCACGGCGCTCCTGTCGGAAACGAAGCGGGAGATCGCGGAGCGAAGCTTATCGATCATGCGGACCCTCCGCCGGGAGGCGCACGGTTATTGCCGTGCCCTTGCCGAGCCTGCTCGTGAGCTCGATAACGCCGTCGTGGCGCTGGACGATCTCGCGCGCGATCGACAGCCCCAGACCCGTGCCGCCGGATTCACGGCTGCGGGCCTTATCGACCCTGTAAAACCTGTCAAAGACCTTGTCCACATCCTCCTTGGGAATGCCGACGCCGTTGTCGCGCACCGTGCACCACACCCAGCCGTCCTTGGCGCCGGCGGTCATTTTGATCACGCCGCCGTCTTTGGTGTATTTAATCGCGTTGGAGACCATATTGATGAGCACCTGCTCCACGCGCGCCCTGTCGCCCACGATCTCCGGCACGGGCGTTCTGAACTCCAGCGAAAAATCGTGCCTGCGCTCTCTGGCCGCGATCAGCATGGCGCTGTACACGTCGCGCACGGACTTTTCAAAGCTGAAGCTCCTGAAGGAGAACTCTATGCTGCCCGCGTCAAAGCGCGAGAGCGTGAGCAGATCCTGCACTATCTTGGTCATGCGGTCGGACTCGTTGAGTATCACCTCAAGAAACCTCTGGCGCGTCGCGGGCGGCATCTGGGGGTCGCTCTCGAGCGTCTCGGCATAGCTGCGGATGCTCGTTATCGGCGTGCGCAGCTCGTGGGACACGTTAGCTACGAACTCCCGGCGCATCTGCTCCGAGCGCGTGAGATCGTCGAGAGTGTTCTCGAGCCTGTCCGCCATGTCGTTGAAGGTGCGGGTAAGTATGCCGATCTCGTCCCGCGAGCCGTTTTCGAGCTTGTCGGAGAAATCTCCCCCGGCCACCCGCTCCGCCGCACGGGTCAGGTCCTGAATGGGCGCCACCATGGTCTTGGCAAGCAGCAGCCCGAGCAGGACGGATATTATCAGACCCACGCCGAGCGCCTCCAGAATTATCCGAAAAAGCTGCTCGTTGAGACTGTCCACATCCGACTTGTTGTCGAGAATATAGATGATATAAGAGCCGCCCTCCCCACTCACGGGTAGCGCGACGTCCATATACCCGGCCGAGGCGTCGCTCTCATAGCCCTCCTCGCCGCCGATGGCGGTAATGATGTTCGGCGTAATGGCAACGCCGTTGTCCGGATTGTCGCTGCCTGTCAGATATTCCCCGGTCTCGCCGGAGAGGATATAGAAGTTGCGCGTGCCGGAATCGATGCCGAGTCCGCCGGCATAGGCCTTCACGGTTTCCGTCAGCAGCGTCTCGGCCACGTTGGTATCGGCGGCGGAGCGCAGAGCGTCCGCCATCTCCTGATTGGAGAAAACGGACTGCATCTGGGAATAGAACTCGTTGAGAAAATAGTTGCGCACTCCGCGCGTGAGGAAAACGCCCGTCACCGCCATCAGGCAGATGATGAGCACGAGTATTATCGCAACGAGCTTTGTATAAAGGCTCCGGTTCATTCAAGCACCTCTATTTGTCCGCGAAATAGTAGCCGGCGCCGCGCTTGGTCATAACATACTGCGGCTCAGAGGGGTTGTCCTCAAGCTTCTCGCGCAGACGGCGCACGGCCACATCCACGGCGCGCAGATCTCCGAAATAGTCATACTGCCAGACCTCGCTCATCAGCTCCTGACGGGAGACCACCTTGCCCGGATTCTCCGCGAGGAATTTGATGAGCTCATACTCGCGCTGGGTGGTCTCTATCTCCTTGCCGTCCTTGAAGACCGCGCGGCGCGCCTTATCTATCACCACGCCCCTGATCCGCGTCTGCGCCGCCGGATCCTCCGCGCCGACCGACGCCATGGAGGCCGCTCTGCGCATATTGGTACGCACTCTCGCCACGAGCTCGCGCATGGAGAAGGGCTTTGTGATATAGTCGTCCGCGCCGAGCTCAAGCCCGAAGACCTTGTCGGTCTCCTCCTCGCGCGCGGTTATCATTATTATAGGCACGCTGTTGCCCTCCGCTCTCAGCGTGCGGCAGACCTCGAAGCCGTCAAGCTTCGGAAGCATCACGTCGAGCAGGATAACATCCGGATCGGACTCGCGCGCAAGGCGCAGCCCCTCCTCCCCATCGAAGGCTACGGATACCTCGAGACCGCGTTTTTCAAGGTTATACTTGAGTATATCCACTATCGAATGCTCGTCGTCCACGACAAGTACTCTGTTGCTCATTATTTATCCTCCAAATACTTTGCGGCCTTCAGCACCGCTATGACGGTCTTGCCGTCGTCTATCTCTCCGCTCATGCATTTTTGCTCGAGCTCGCCGAGCGGGTGCTTCTCCACATTCAGAAACTCACCCTCGTCAAGGTGCATCTCGCCCTCGTGCAGTCCGAGCGCGAGGTAAATATGCAGCACCTCCGTGGAAAAGCCGGGCGAGGTGCAGCAGGGGCCGAGATATACCATCTCGTCCGCCGTCAGCCCAGTCTCCTCCGAGAGCTCGCGCACGGCGCAGGAGAGCGGCTCCTCGCCCGGTTCGAGCTTGCCCGCCGGAGCCTCGAGCATCTCGCGCCCGAAGGGATAGCGGAACTGGCGCACGCACCAGACCGTGCCGTCCGCTCCCACGGGGAGAATCGTCACTCCGCCGGGGTGCTCGACGACCTCGCGCCGCACCGTCTTACCGTTGCAAAGCTCCGCTCTGTCGAGCCTGACGTTCACGATAACGCCGCGGTATTTAGTCTCTCCGTCTATATACTTTTCAAAACAAGCCATAATAACTCCTCCGCATACTCATACATTCTGTATGATACCATATACCTCTCCGCTTTTCCAGTTTTTTTGCCTTGACCCCGCGCGGGATATGGCGGACAATATCTCCACAGACAAGGTGGAGGTAACGGAGCATGGAGATACAGACTATCTGCGCGGACTGCGTGGCGCTAATAATCCACAGAGCCGTGGATATGGCGCCGACGGCCGCGGAGCTGGTGCGCGCCGCGCTGGAGCTGAGCGGGCTGAGCCCCTGGCCGGCAATGGAGCTGGAGGTGTACCCCTCCGGCGGCGATACGCTGATACTCGCGCGGCCATCATGCGGCGTAACGGTCGCCGTGGCAGACTGGCTCGCCCCGTACATAGACTGACAAAAATTTATAAAAACATCGTTTATTCCGCTTGACATATGTGGTAGAATACTCCTGCCGGTTCGGCGGGAGGTGCAGAGCGATGTCAGCGAAGGCCAAGGGCGTAAAACAAATAGCGCAGAACAGGAAGGCCTTTCACGACTACTTTGTTCTCGACCGGTTTGAGGCCGGCATAGAGCTTTGCGGCACGGAGGTCAAATCCCTGCGGGCCGGTCAGGTCAACCTCAAGGACTCCTACTGCGCCGTGAAGGACGGCGAGCTCATATTGCGCGGGGCGCATATCAGCCCCTATGAGCACGGGAACATCTTCAACCGCGACCCCGTCAGACCACGGAGACTCCTGATGCACAAGCGCGAGATCATCCGCATCAACTCCCGTGTGATGCAGGACGGCGCGTCGCTCATCCCCCTCTCCCTCTACTGGAAGGACGGGCGTGTGAAGGTCGAGCTCGGCTTATGCAAGGGCAAGAAGCTCCACGACAAGCGCGACGCTCTGGCCGAAAAGCAGGCTGAGCGCGATATACAAAGAACACTCAAGGAGAGAAGAAACGATGACTAATCCGATAGTAACCATCACCATGCGCGACGGCGGCGTTATCAAGGCGGAGCTCTATCCCGAGATCGCCCCCAACTCCGTCAGCAACTTCCTGAGCCTTGTAAATAGCGGCTTCTATAACGGCGTGATCTTCCACCGCGTTATCCCCGGCTTCATGATCCAGGGCGGCGACCCCCAGGGCACCGGCATGGGCGGCCCGGGCTACTGCATTAAGGGCGAGTTTTCCGGCAACGGCTTCAAGAACGATCTCAGACATACCCGCGGCGTGCTCTCGATGGCGCGCGCCATGAACCCCAACTCCGCCGGCAGCCAGTTCTTCATCATGCATGAGGACGCGCCCCATCTCGACGGACAGTACGCCGCCTTCGGCAAGGTCATGGAGGGTCTCGACGTGCTCGACGCCATCGCCGGCACGGCCACCGACCGCAACGACAGGCCGCGTCAGGAGCAGGTCATGGAGACCGTTACAGCCGAGACCTTCGGCGAGACCTATCCCCAGCCCCAAAAGGCATAATCATTTTGTTTTCATCAGGCGGCCTCCCGCCGCCTGCTTGAAATATTGTTTCCAGTTCCCCAGCACCCACTTCCCCAGCCTCCCCAGCACTCTCTCGTTCCTCAGCTCTCTCAGTTTCCCCCAGCGTTCCCCAGTCCTCCCCGTTCTCCCCGTTCTCCCCGTTCCACGAAATCGAAGTGAGCTTCGATTTCGAGAGGAGGAGCAAGGGAGCGGGCGGATATCCGGCGCTTGCGCCGGATGGAGCGTAGCGGACTTTGCGACGACGAGGGGCCGTACTGGTTTCGACGGGGACGCGGAATCCGGAATAGCGGGCGGATGCGCCTATCATCCTAAAAATTGGCACCTATAAATTAAAGAACAACAACGATACTGTTCTTCTCGCTGCGTAAGCAGTGAGCGTCCCCGCCGGAAGGGCCGCGAGCCGGATGGGGGCGTCACTTAGCGGCGTCCGTGAGTGCGCAAAGAGTTGAGCGCGCCATGCATAATGACTCTACCAAGTCCCCGAGTGTGAGGGCCCACGCTCGGATAAGGGAATGTAAATGACCCTCTGCGCCCGGAGAAGTTTCGGTGGAAGTGTTTTCGGACGCGGGTTCGATTCCCGCCGGCTCCACCATTTATTATCAATATTTTGAAAGGACGTGGGCGTTATTTTTAAAGATGTGGAATTTATGTCCGCAGCTGAAAAAGAAGATGTGTTGCAAGACT
>CAYNMN010000001.1:46402-50248 GCA_964398305.1 uncultured Oscillospiraceae bacterium | reverse complement strand
ATGATTGTGAGTCTCGTTTTTAAAGAGCAGCAGCCAGTCGCGCTCCTCGCCGTCCACGCTCACCCTTGCTTTGACCGTGCAGGCGTTTATCTCCTCGGACTCGTCGAGCTTCGCAAGCTGTCCGCGCGCCCTGAGCACCTTGGCCGCTATCGTCCCCATGTCCATGAGACAGACGGGCTTTTTGCGCCCTATCTCGCGCCGCGCGTCGAGATACGCGGCGAAGGCCGCCTCTGCCGAGGGGTCGTCAAAGCTCACATCCGTGAGCACTGTGTTAAAGGTCGTGTGGCGGCAGTGATCCGACCAGTAGGTGTCGATCACGCGCACCTCCGTCATGCTCGGGTCGCGCCCCTCGCCCTTGAAGTAATCGCGGCAGGCGGCGAGGTCGGCGGCGTCCATCGCAAGGCCGTAGTCCTTTATATACCCCTCAAGCTCGCCGTCCTCAAGCTCCCTGAAGCCGGTGAGCGTCGCGGGCAGCGGCGGTATCGCGCGCTCCACGGCGAGCGTGCCGCGCTCCTCCAGCGAGGCCTCGCGCGCCTCAACGGGGTTGATGAGATATTTCTTTATGCGCGCGAGATCGCCGTCGGAAACGTCGCCGGAGAGCAGATACACCCGCGCCGAGCGCACCTCCGGCCTCTCCGCGCGGGAGATTATCTGGATGCACTGCGCGGCGGAGTCGGCGCGCTGGTCGAACTGTCCCGGCAGATACTCCGCGGCGAACACGCGCCCGGTATGCGCCGGCAGCTCCGTATATACCTCGTCGGTCTGCGGCTCGGAGAACACCGTCGGCACGCAGCTCTCGAAGAGCTCGCGGGTGAGCCCCTCGGCGTCGTAGCGGTTTATGAGCCGCACCCCCGTGAGCGAGTCTATGCCGAGGAACGAGCGGACGTCGGCAAGCACGGCTGCCGCCTCGTCGCGCAGCTCCGGCCGCTTTTCAACATATACGCGATATACCATCACAGCGCCTCCAATGCCCTTTTGCCGATGTCACTCCGGCAGAAGGAGTTTTCAAAGCTTATCCCGGCGGAGAGCGCGTAGGCATTGTCAACGGCCTCGCGCAGCGTGCCGCCCGTCGCCGTCGCGCCGAGCACCCGCCCGCCGCTCGTGACGAGCGCGCCGTCTTTTATTGTCGCTCCGGCGACATATATCGCCTCGCCCTCGCGCGTTTCGGGGAGCGTTATTGGAAAGCCCTTTTCGTACCTCACGGGGTAGCCCTTCGAGGCGAGCACCACGCAGCAGGCAGCGCCGTCCGAAAACTCCACCGGCTCCCCGGCAAGGCGCCCCTCGCTCACGGCGAGCATTATCTCCAGCAGGTCGCTCTTGAGAAGCGGCAACACCACCTGCGTTTCCGGGTCGCCGAAGCGGCAGTTGTATTCAATGACCTTTGGCCCCTCGGGCGTGAGCATCAGCCCGAAATAGAGACAGCCGCTGAAGGGGCGTCCCTCGGCGCTCATGGCTCTGATCGTCGGCAGGAAGATGCGCTCCATGCACTCGTCGGCTATTGCCGGCGTGTAGTATGGGTTCGGCGCTATCGTGCCCATGCCGCCGGTGTTGGGCCCCATGTCGCCGTCGAGCGCGCGCTTGTGATCCATCGAGGACACCATCGGCACGAGCGTTTCCCCATCCGTGAACGAGAGGACGGAGACCTCGGGCCCGGTGAGAAATTCCTCGATAACGATGCTCGCGCCGCTATCGCCGAAAACGCGCTCCTCCATGGCCGCGCGCACTGCGGCGCACGCCTCCTCGCGCGATTGCGCTATCACCACGCCCTTGCCGAGCGCGAGACCGTCGGCCTTCACGACCGTCGGCAGCGGGCAGCTCTCCACATATTTGAGCGCGGCGGCGGCGTCCGTAAAGATCTCATAGGCGGCGGTGGGTATGCCGTACTTTTTCATGAGCTCCTTCGAAAACACCTTGCTGCCCTCGATGACGGCGGCGTTCGCGCGCGGGCCGAAGCATTTTATCCCGACGCTCTCAAGCTCGTCCACCGCGCCGAGCACCAGCGGATCGTCCGGCGCGACCACGGCGAAGTCCACGCCGCGGCTCAATGCGAAATCGACTATCGCCGGGATGTCCCTCGCGCCTATCGGCACGCACTCGGCGTCCGCCGCCATGCCGCCGTTGCCGGGCAGGGCGTATATCTTTTCTGCCTTCGGGCTCTTTTTGAGCGCCTTGATTATCGCGTGCTCGCGGCCTCCGCCGCCGACTACGAGAATGGTCATATCTCCGCCTCCGCTTCGCTTATCAATGATGGAACAGCCTCATGCCGGTGAAGCACATCACCATGTTGTACCTGTCGGCGACGGCTATAACGTTATCGTCGCGTATCGAGCCGCCGGGCTCGACAATATACAGCGCACCGGATTTTCTCGCGCGCTCGATGTTGTCGCCGAAGGGGAAGAAGGCGTCCGAGCCGACCGTGAGACCCCTCTGTCCGGCTATCCACACGCGCTTTTCCTCGCTCGTCAACGGCTCGGGGCGGGTGACGAAGCTCTCCTGCCACGCGCCGTCGCGCAGGACGTCGTCGCACTCGTCGGAGATGTAGACGTCGATGGCGTTATCGCGCTCCGCCCGTTTGAGATCGGGCAGGAATTCGAGCGCGAGCACCTTCGGGTGGCGGCGCAGCGCCCAGGTGTCGGCCTTGCCGCCGGCGAGACGCGTGCAGTGTATGCGGCTCTGCTGTCCCGCGCCGACGCCCACGGCCTGACCGTCGCGCACGAAGCAGACGGAGTTGGACTGGGTGTATTTAAGCGTGATGAGCGCGATCATCATGTCCCGCGCCGCGCGCTCCGGCAGCTCCCTGTTGGCGGTGACGATATTGCCGAGCAGCGAGAGATCGATGGCGCAGTTGTTGCGGCCCTGCGCGAAGGTGACGCCGTAGACGTCCTTGTACTCCTCCTGCGCGGGGACATAGGCGGGGTCTATCTCCACTACGTTATAGCTCCCGTTCTTTTTCTCTTTGAGGATCTCCAGCGCGCCGGCGGTGTAGCCCGGAGCTATGACGCCGTCGCTGACCTCATGGCGGAGGTAGAGCGCCGTCGCCTCGTCGCAGACGTCGGAGAGCGCCGCCCAGTCGCCGAAGGAGCAGAGCCTGTCGGCGCCCCTCGCCCTGATATAGGCGCAGGCGATCGGCGAGAGCTCGGCGTCGCTCTCGACAAAGAACGCGCGGCGGTCGAGCGGCGTGAGCGGCTCGCCCACGGCGGCTCCGGCGGGGCTGACGTGCTTGAAGCTCGCGGCGGAGGGCATACCCGTGGCAAGTCTCAGCTCGCGCGCGAGCTGCCAGGAGTTGAGCGCGTCGAGGAAGTTGATGTAGCCAGGCTTGCCGCAGAGCACCTTGACGGGCAGCTCGCCTGAGCGCATGAATATCCGCGAGGGCTTCTGATTGGGGTTGCAGCCGTATTTGAGTTCAAGCTCCTTCATTTCGCGCACTCCCTTATGTATTTGTTGATTATCCGCTCCGCGCCGCCGGCTCTCACCCAGAGCGAAACGCGGTTTTCGGCGTCGAGCGCGTCCCAGAGCGCCTCGGCGAGCTCTCCCGCGCTCATGGGGGGAAGCTGCGTGTCCACCGGCTCGCCGGAGAAGGAGGGCAGCGGCCCTCCGAAGCCCTCGTAGGTGCTGATAAAGCGCGCCGCGCCGTACTCCGGCTCGTAGTCGTAATAAAACCTTTTGCAGCGCTCGCCGTCGGCGGTCTTGAGTATGGATAGGGTGCAGCTCCCGTCCGCGCGGCGGACGCCGGAGACGCGGGGAGTGAAGCTCGGCGCGTCCGGCTCGAAGCGGCGCTGCGCGAGCGCAGAGTATATCGTGCCGCCCTTCGCTATCGCGTCGCGGATGGTGTCGGTCTGGTCGCCG
>CAYNMN010000001.1:0-46392 GCA_964398305.1 uncultured Oscillospiraceae bacterium | reverse complement strand
TCCCCCGTGCGGCGCACGGGGCGGTAGATGATAAGACTCGGATCGGTCATTTTGCTCTCGTCGAAGGCGCGGGTGCGTATGCCGTCCGACGTCGGCTCAAAGACCCGGTTGCGGCTGTTGACGGAGCGCCCCATGATAAAATAAGCGCACACGTCCGTGCCGAGGAGTATGCCGCGTCCCGGGTAGGGGCGCGCGAGCAGATAATCGAAAATGTCTGTCATAGCTCCGTCTCCTTTACTATTCTCTCCGCCACGCTCTCGGCCGCCGCCGGCAGCAGCAGCCACTCGGCCCGCTCCATCACGCGCTTTTGCAGGAGCTCCGGCGTGTCGCCCGGCTCGACCCTCACGCGCTTTTGCGCGATGATCTCGCCGCCGTCGGGTATCTCGTTGACATAGTGCACCGTCGCGCCAGTGTACTCCACGCCGGCGGCGAGCGCCGCCTCGTGCACTCTCAGACCGTAAAACCCCGCGCCGCAGAACTGCGGGATGAGCGAGGGGTGGATGTTAATTATACGGCGCGGCCAGAGCGCCGTAAAGGCGCCGGAGAGTATGCGCAGAAAGCCCGCAAGGATTATCATGTCTATATCCCTCTGCGCGAGGACGGCGGCGAGCTCTTTTTCAAACTCCGCGCCGCCGGGGATATACAGCGCCTCGACTCCGGCGTTCCCCGCCCTTGTCAGCGCATAGGCGTCGGCCCTGTCGGAGACGGCAAGGGCTATCTCGCCGTGGGGCAGAGCGCCGTTCCTCTCCGCGTCGATAAGCGCCTGAAGATTCGTGCCGCCGCCGGAAACAAGCACGGCAATACGCGCTCTCAGCATATCCGCACCCGCTCGCCGGACACCTCGACGGAGCCGACGATATATGCGTCCTCGCCGCTTGCGCGGAGTATCGCGAGCGCCCTTTCGGCGTCGGCGGGGGCGACGATAACACACATTCCCACGCCCATGTTGAAGGTGTTCCACATATCCCGCTCGGGGATGTCGCCGGCGCTTTGAATGAGCCCGAAGATGGGCGGGGTTTTGACCGCCGCCCTCTCGATGACCGCGCCGAGCCCCGCAGGGATGGAGCGCGGCACGTTTTCATAGAAGCCGCCGCCCGTGATATGCGATATGCCCTTGACCTTCACCTCGTCGAGCAGAGCGAGGACGGGCTTTACATATATGCGCGTGGGCATGAGCAGCGCGGCGCCGACGGAGACGCCGCCCAGCGCCGCGACGGGGCTTTTTATGTCGGCGCGCTCCACATCGAGCACCTTGCGCACGAGCGAGAAGCCGTTGGAGTGCACGCCCGAGGAGGGCAGAGCGATTATCACGTCGCCCGCCGCCATTTTTGAGTTGTCTATCATGTCCTTCTTATCGACGACGCCCACAGCGAAGCCCGCGAGATCGTATTCGTCCTCGGGGTAGAAGCCGGGCATCTCGGCGGTCTCGCCGCCCGTGAGCGCCGCGCCGGACTGCACGCAGCCCTCCGCCACGCCGGAGACTATCGCGGCCATGCGCTCGGGGACGTTTTTGCCGCAGGCAATATAATCGAGGAAAAAGAGCGGGCGCGCGCCGCAGCAGATAACGTCGTTGACGCACATCGCCACGCAGTCGACGCCCACCGTGTCGTGCCTGTCCATCAAAAATGCGAGGCGAAGCTTGGTGCCGACGCCGTCCGTCCCCGCGACGAGGACGGGGCGCTCCATGCCCGCCACATCCAGCTCGAACGCGCCGCCGAAGCCGCCAACGCCCCCGAGCACGCCGGAGGTCATAGTGCGGGCGATATGCGCGCGCATGAGCTCCACGGCCTTGTAGCCCGCCGTGATGTCCACGCCGGCGGCGGCGTAGCTTGCGGAATGGGAGTCAGTCATTTAGCGCCTCCAGCTTCTGCGCGAGCTCGGCGTCCTTTGCGAGCGTCGCGGCGGTATCGTCCGCGCGGCGCTGTGCGAGTCTCGCCGCAAGCTCCGCGTCCTCCACGGCGATTATCTCGGCGGCGAGCAGGGCGGCGTTGGCCGCGCCGTCGATGGCGACGGTCGCTACGGGTATGCCCGTGGGCATCTGCACCGTGGAGAGCAGAGCGTCGAGCCCGTCGAGCGCAGAGGACTTCACCGGTATGCCTATGACCGGCAGCGTGGTGTTCGCGGCGAGGGCGCCCGCGAGATGCGCGGCCTTTCCCGCCGCGGCTATGATTACGCCGAAGCCCGCGGAGCGCGCGCCGAGCGCAAAGGCGCGCGACTCCTCCGGCGTCCTGTGCGCGGAAAAGACGTGCGCCTCGAAGGGGATGCCGAGCGCGCGCAGAGTGTCCACGGCCTTGCCCACTACCGGCAGGTCGGAATCGCTGCCCATTATCACGGCGACTTTTTTCATGGCGTTACCTCCAAAAAAAGATCCGTCCGGGTAGTCTTATCGCTTGTAGATATGACTGCCCAGACGGTCGACAATACGGTATCGCGATTTGCTCCCATGTGGTGATCCACTTTCCGTCAGTTGCAAACGCTTCTCTTTATAAACATAATTTATCACAGCTCTCAAGCCGCGGCAAGATGGAAATATGCCGAAAAGCCGGAGATTTCGACGCTGTTATCGGGCTTTTCGTCCACCTTCCCGTCCGCGCTCGCCGCGTCCCGTTCTCTACTTGTCCAGCCGCGAGGCGTACTGCTCGCGGCGGCGCTGCAGCTCGGCGTTATATTCGGAGTTGCCGGAGGCGTGGAGCTCGCGCAGGTAGAGATGGTGGTTGCGGCGGATATCCTCGTTATCGCGCGAGAGCATCAGCACCGCGATGGACGAGCACTGGTCGGCGGCGCGCTCAAGATATGTGAGCACCTCAAGAAACACAAGGCCCGCGTTCACCGTGCAGACGCCCTGACGCAGGCGCTCGGTGTGGTTGTCGCGGAGCTGCGCGACCATGTCGTCAATGACCTCCTCAAGCGGCTCCACGCGCCCGGCGGCGGCGTTGTCATCGCCGGCGAAGGCGTCGACCGTCATGCGCACGATCTCCATGACCGCCTCGCAGAGGACGGCGAGCTCCCGCTGCGCCCGCTCGGAGAGCGTGAGCTTGCTGTCGGCAAGTCGGCGGGCGAGCTCGTCGACGTTCGTCGCGTAATCGCCTATGCGCTCAAAGCCGGGCACGGCCTGCATCAGCAGGTTCATCTGCGCGCCGCTGGTCTTGGCGTCAAGCCCCCGCGAGAGGGCGATCAGGAAATTGTCGGCCTTGTCCGCGAAGGCGTCGATCCGCTCCTCCTTGGCGAGGATTGTGTCGGTGGTCACGGCGCTGTATTTCATGAGCTGCGCCACGGAGAGCTCAAGGTTCTCCGACGCCGCCGTGCCCATGCGGGCGAGAGCGTGGGTCGCCTCGGTCATGGCGAGACCGGGGGAGACGAGCAGCTTATCGTCGAGCAGGCCGTCCTCGGACACGCGCTGGAGCTCGGCGGCGTCGGGCTTGACGACGCGGCTCGAGAGCTTGACGAGAACATTCGTGAACGGCAGCAGCAGCACCGCGGTGATAAGGTTGAACACGGTCTGGAAGTTCGCTATGTCGCCGCTGTCCACCTGCTTGCCCCAGAGCGTGCCGAACGCGCCGAGCCTGTGCAGCAGCGTCATGCCGAGCATGAACACCACCGTGCCGACGACATTGAAGATTATGTGGCTCGCGGCGACCCGCTTGGCGTCCCGCGAGGTGCCCACGGAGCAGAGGAAGGCCGTGACGATGCAGGTGCCGATGTTGACGCCCATGATGAGCGGATAGATGAGGTCAAAGGTCATCGCCCCCGTGGAGGAGAGCGCCTGGAGCATACCGACGACGGCGGAGGAGGACTGCACGATCACCGTGACGACCACGCCCGTGACTATGCCGAGCAGGGGATACTGCGAGAAGCGGGTGAGCAGGCTGAAGAACGCCTCGGACTGCGCGAGAGGCGACACGGCGCTCGTCATGGTCAAAAGACCCGAAAACAGGACGCCGAAGCCCATGAATATCTCGCCCACGCCCTTGGTGCCGCGCTTTTTGATGAACATGATGAGCACGACGCCGACTATGAGCGCGATGGGCGCGAGAGTGGAGGGCTTGAAGAATTCGAGTATCGCGCTGCCCGAGGAGTCGATGTCCATGAGTCGGATTATCTGCGCCGTCACGGTCGTGCCTATGTTCGCGCCGAGCACAATGGACACCGCCTGACGCAGCGTGAGTATGCCCGCCGACATAAGGCCCACGGAGAGCACGATGGTCGCCGACGAGGACTGGATGATGCCTGTTACGAGCATACCCGTCACAAGCCCCGTAAAGGCGTTTTTGGTCAGTCTGCCGAGTATGCGCTTAAGAGTCTCGCCGGAGCTCTTTTTGAGCCCGTCGCCCATGAGCTCCATGCCGTAAAAGAACATGGCCAGCCCGCCGAACAGCGAGAGAACGGAGAAAAAGTTCAAGTGAACACCTCAAATCCTTATCCTTGCTTATGTTTCTTTTTATATAATACCCACGGGACGTAGAGCGCCGCGAAGACGCCCGCCGCGAGCGGGATATAACCGAGCAGATAGCCGGGGTTGCCTAGGAACGCGAACCACTCCAGCGGCGAGCCGGCGGAGGGGTAAAGCAGGAACATGAAGTTCATGCCCGCGGCCCTGTCGAAGAAATACATCGGCACGGCGAGGACGAGCAGGAACAGCGTCACCTTCGGGAGATTGCGCGGATCCGGGCGTATCTTGCCCGCCGCCGTGAGCATCACCGGGTAGGCGACGAGCAGGATGTGGATGACGAAGGAATTTTGCGAGAGAAAGCAGAACGCGGGGTAATCCGTCCAGTCCGGGAAGAGCAGCGCCATGAGAGCGCCGGGCATACACGCGGCATAGAGAATGTCGCCGAGCACGCGCGACGGTCTGACGGCATACCAGATCTCGATAAAGATCGCAAGGCCGCAGAAGTGCAGCGGCAGCCAGCCGAGTCCGAGCTCGCCGTTCGCGGCGATGACCGCGAGTCTCGCCGCCTCGCCGAGAGCGAGCAGCACCGCAATCGAGCGCTCCATGACGAGTCTCCCGCGCTCAGGGGCGCGCCTGTACGCCGCGCACAGCAGCACCGTGACCGCGGCGGCCGCCGCGAGCCACGCGAGGTGAGGCGCGGACCGGAGGGCGAAGCCCTCGCCGTGGGGATCGACATTCCAAAAGTCCGTAACTCATCACCACCCAACAGAAATATAGCACAGTCGGAGCGCAAAATGGGTCAATTACGCAAAATCTTACATCTTTTTTACATTTGCGGTTGACAAAAAGGCGCGTCGGGGTATAATAGGCGTAATTTCATACGGTCAGGATAGAGGCGCGGCCGACAAAAGTACGTTTCATTCAAAGCGAGGAACATCGCGAAACGGAAAGGGGAAGCCGCCGAGAGCACGGAAAACGTTCCAATTCCGGAGCTTGGGCCGTCGGATAACATCCGCCGGACTGTCACGAAAGTGGAGAGCTGTCGAACCCGCAACAGATGATATTATTCCATGCGGTCGGCTCGCCGACTGCATGGTTTTTCATTTTCCTGCCCGTAAACAAAGGAGAGAGGAAAATGTCAAGAACCCGCAAGCTGCTCACGATACTGCTCATGGTCGTGATGGCAGTATCCCTGCTGACCGTCTTTGCCCTGGCCGACGGCGGCGAGGAGTATCAGAGCAATATGTACTCCACCTTCTGGGCGCTGGTGCCGCCCATCATAGCCATCGTGCTCGCGCTGATAACCAAGGAGGTCTATTCCTCCCTGTTCATCGGCATTCTCGCCGGCGCGCTGTTCTATTCCAACTTCTCCCCCATCATGGCGCTGGATACCATCGTCAACGACGGCTTCATCTCCGCCGTGTCGGACGGCTGGAACGCCGGTATATTCATCTTCCTCGTGCTGCTCGGCATAATGGTCGCGATGGTCAACAAGGCCGGCGGCTCCGCCGCCTTCGGCCGCTGGGCAGAGACGCACATCAAGACCCGCTCCGGCGCGATGCTCGCCACCTTTGTGCTCGGCGTGCTCATCTTCATAGACGATTATTTCAACTGCCTGACGGTCGGCTCCGTTATGCGCCCCGTGACCGACGGACACCGCGTATCCCGCGCGAAGCTCGCCTACCTCATAGACGCCACAGCCGCGCCCGTATGCATGATAGCTCCCATCTCCTCCTGGGCCGCCGCAGTTTCCGGCATGGTCGAGGGGCAGAACGGGCTTGAGCTGTTCGTCAAGGCTATTCCTTATAACCTCTATTCGCTGCTGACCTTCGTGTTCATAATCGCGATAGTGCTGATGAAGTTCGATTACGGCCCGATGAAGCTCCATGAGATGAACGCAAAGCTCAACGGCGACCTCTTCTCCGGCAAGCAGCTCTCCAGCGAGGCCGAGGCCGACAGCTCGGACGTCTCGCCCCGCGGCCGCGTGTTCGACCTTATCATCCCCATAGTCGTGCTGATCGTCACCTGCGTTGTCGGCATGGTCTATGTCGGCGGGTTCTGGGAAGCCGGCGGCGATTACGCCGGAGATTTCCTCGGCGCTTTCGGCAATACGGACGCCTCCGTCGGCCTCACCTGGGGCGCCATCATCGCTCTTGTTTTCACGGTCATCTATTTCATATGCCGCCGCGTCATGAGCTTTAAGGAAGCCATGTCCTGCATCCCCAAGGGCTTCATCGCCATGGTGCCGGCGCTGCTCATACTCACCTTCGCGCTGACCCTCAAGAACCTCACCGGCCTGCTCGGCGGTGCGGAATATGTCTACAACGTCATGTACTCCGCAGCGCCCGGACTTGCGAACTTCCTGCCGGCCATCATCTTCGTTGTGGCCTGCCTGCTCGCCTTCTCCACCGGCACGAGCTGGGGCACCTTCGGAATACTCATCCCCATCGTCACATACGTCTTTTCGGCCGACGCGACCCTGACGGTCATAGGCGTCTCCGCCTGCCTCGCCGGCGCCGTCTGCGGCGACCACTGCTCGCCCATCTCCGACACGACCATCATGTCCTCCGCCGGAGCCCAGTGCGACCATGTCGTCCATGTCTCCACCCAGCTCCCCTACGCCATCACCGTCGCGGCCGTGAGCTTCGTGGGCTACATCGTCGCCGCCTTTACCCACAGCGTGGTGATAATCCTCGCAGTATCCATAGTCCTGCTGATCGCGGTGCTCTTCGTCATCCGCGCCATAGTCTCCAAGAAGTCCCCCGAGCCGGCTGCCAAATAACCGGACAACCATATTAATACCAACGGACGCCGGAAGAGCTTCTTCCGGCGTCCGTTTCAGCTTGTCCGGAGCCTTCTGCGCCGCGGTCGGTCACACCGCGCCCGCGCAAAAAAACAATAACCGACAACGCGCTCCGACACATTTCCATAACAGAAGATAATATACTTTATGTAAACTACTCTCTGGAGGCGGAAATTATGTCGGTCAAGGACAGGATGGAGGCGCTCGGCCGCGCTGCGGCAGACCGGGCGGACACGGTGCGGATAAGGGGCGCTGTCAGGGCGTGAGCACAGTTTCTTATCGGCTTCATGATGGCGGCGGCGAGGCTTTCGGGCGGAATTGCGCCCTTCGGCGTTGCGGCGGCGGCCCAGGCAGGGCACGGGCTTGGCGGAGCCTGTGCCCTGGGCGGGGCTGTGCTGGGGTACTTATCGGTATGCGGCCTTGACGAGGGGCTGAAATACGCGGCCGCCTGCGTGCTGGTTTTCACGATAGCATTCGTGATGCAGGATATGAGAATAACGGACAGGAGGTGGTTCATGCCCGCGGCCGCGGGCGGCGTGACGCTGCTCACGGGGATACTCGGCAGCATCGGAGAGGGCGACGCCCTCTCCGCCGCCGCGGCGGTCTCTGCACAGACGGCGCTCGCCGCAGGCGCGGCCTACTTCTTCCGCGAGGCTCTCGGCACCCCCGAGCGCGGCACGGAGGCGGGCGAGCTGCGCTACAGCGTGTCCGTAATTGTGTTCGCCGCCTGCGCGCTCATCTCCCTTTCGGGCGCGAATATCATGGGCGTGGTGTCGCTCGGACGTCTGCTCGCGCTGCTGCTCGTCATGACCTGCGCCATGAAGGGCGGGCCGCTGATGGGCGCTGCCGCGGGCACGGCCTTTGGTCTGGCAATGGACGCCGCCGCGGGCGGGGCTCCGATGTTCGCGCTCGCCTATGCGCTCTCCGGTCTTGTGGCCGGGGTGTTCGGGCGGCACGGGCGCCTTGCCTTTCTGCTGGTGTTCATACTCGCCGACTGCGCGGCGGTGTTCTGCGCGTGGAACGCCGAGCGCGGCATTGCGGCGCTTTTCGAGACCTTCGCCGCCTCGGTGGTATTTATGCTCATCCCGCCCGCCGTGCTCGGTCGCGCGGGGGCTCTGGTGCAGCCGATCTCCCCGGGCGCGGGCGAATCCGGTCTGCGCCGCTTCGCGGCCAAGCGCGTGGAGGGCGTGGCGAGAGCCTACGGCGACGTCTGTTCGGTCGTCCGTCGGGCGACCGAGCCCGTGAACGACGGCGACGCCGCGAAGATCTTCGACCGCGCGGCGGACGTCGCGTGCGTCAAGTGCAAGCAGAAGAACGAGTGCTGGAACAAAAGCTATCTTGACACGCTCGACTGTCTCAACGGCGCCGTGGAGGCGATGATGAAGCGCGGCGCGCTGGAGGTGCGCGATCTGCCGGAGCGCTTCCGCGAGAACTGCGTCCACATCGCCGAGTTCATTGCCGCGGTCAACGGCGAGCTTCGCACCCGCGCGCTGCGTCTGCAATACCGCAGTCGGCTCGAGGAATCCCGCGCCGCGGCGTGGGGGCAGTATGAGGACTTCGCGGCGATACTCGGCGGCGTGGCGCAGGAGCTCGGCAGCATCAACGGCGCCGACCCGCTCGCGGAGCGGCGGCTGATACGCTATCTGCGCGCGCTGGACGTGGACGCGGACGCGGCCGTGTTCCGCGACGCCGGCGGCAGACTGCGCGCCGTGATTGAATCCGGCCAGCTCAATGCGCTCACCGACGACCCCGTTTATCTCGACAAGCTATCGGGCGTGCTGGGCGTGCGCCTGTGCCGTCAGAGCGGCGGCGCGGAGGGCCGGCTCACTCTGCTCGAGGCCGAGCCGCTCGTCGTATCCGTCGGCATCGCGGCGCTCAAGAAGCAGGGCGAGACCACCTCGGGCGACAGAGGTACATACTTCAAGACGGACTCCGGCACGCTGTGCGTCATTCTCTCCGACGGCATGGGCTCCGGTCTCTCCGCCGCCCGCGAGAGCGTGGAGGCCATTGCCATACTCGAGCGTTTTCTGCGCTCCGGCGTGGATCCGGGCTCGGCGATGAAGATACTCAACTCCGTGATGCTGCTGCGAAACGGCGAGGACTGGGGCTTCGCCACGGTCGACCTGCTGTGCATAGACCTCTTTTCCGGGCGGGCCGGCTTCTATAAATACGGCGCAGCGCCGAGCTATGTCCGCACGGGGCGCACGGTGCGCCGAGTGAAGGGCGAGAGTCTCGCGGCGGGACTTGTGGCCGGAGAGGGCGCGACGCCGGATGTGGTGCGGATGCGGCTCAAGCCCGGCAGCGTCGCGGTTGTGGCGAGCGACGGCGTCATCACCGGCGAGAGCGACCGCTGGCTGCGCGAGATGATGCTCGCAAGTGAGGGCGGCGACATGAAAACTCTCGCGCGTCAGGTGCTCAAGCGCGCGGAGGCCGAGGGCGGCGCTGCGGACGACATGACCGTACTCGCCATGCGAGTGGACGAGCGGGCATGAGGGGGGAGCGTCCGGAGCTCAAGGGTCTGTCGCGCCGCGTGATCGCCGTGAGCTCCCCCGACCCGCGATACTTTGACGAGGTGCTGTTCCTCGTGCGCGAGGAATATATGCGCACTCCCGATTCAAGCCCGCAGGAGCTGCTGCGTCAGGCGGAGCGGGCGGCGGCGGACTACGCCGCCGGCTTCGCCCCGGAGCGGACGTCGCCCTACACATACATTCGGCGGCTCATCTCGTTCCTCAGTCTTAGAATAATGCGCTTTTCGAGGCGGCTGATGTAGCTCTGCGATATGCCGAGCATATCGGCCACCTCCTTTTGCGTATAGTCGCGCCCCGCCCCGCCGAGCCCGAAGCGCAGGAGGATTATGCTCCGCTCGCGCTCGGAGAGCGTGCCGATGGCCTCCATGAGCATCTGCTTGTCGGCGTCGTCCTCGAGCGGACGCACCACCTCGTCCCCGTCCGTGCCGAGTATGTCGGAGAGCAGCAGCTCGTTGCCGTCCCAGTCGGTGTTGAGCGGCTCGTCAAAGCTCACCTCCGCTCTCTGCGTCCCGCTCTTGCGCAGGTACATCAGTATCTCGTTTTCGATGCAGCGCGAGGCGTAGGTCGCGAGCTTTATCGCCTTCTCGCTCTTGAAGGTGCCGATGGCCTTGATGAGCCCGATCGTGCCGATGGAGGTGAGATCCTCAAGCCCCACGCCGGTGTTGTCAAAGCGGCGGGCGATATACACGACGAGGCGCAGATTGTGCTCTATCAGCAGCGCCCTTGCATGGGCGTCTCCCGCCTCGAGCGCGGCTATGGTCTCCGCCTCCTTGTCCTTCGGCAGGGGCGGCGGCAGCGTGTCGCTCCCGCCCACATAGAATATCGGCGGCGGCGTTATCCCCAGCCTGCGTAGCAGGTCGAGCAGTCTTATGTACAGCCTGTAAGGCAGCTTTACCACAAATACACCTCCTAAATAATCGCGCTGTACTCCCCGTCCTGGGAGAGGCGCGTGGGGCTGATCGCGACGAGCAGCAGCGCGTCCCTGCCGTCTACGGCGGCGCTGTCCGGACGCAGCGCGGGGAGCAGCGCCCCCTCCGAGCCGACGGCTCTGAAGGGCACGAGCGACACCCTCCCCTCGCAGTCCGGCAGCACGGAGAGCAGCCGCAGCACCTCCGCGGCGTCCCTGAGCGCCAGCGCCTCGGCCGCGCCTCCGGGGAGCAGCGGCATGAGCGCGGCGGCCTCTGCCACGGCGACGCTCCGCCCGCTCACGGGGTCGTGCAGGTCGTTGCCCGTATCCCGCAGCGCCGTGAGCGCGAGGCTCCTTCCCCGAAACGAGAGCGCAAGCTCCACCGTTTGGCGCTCCGCCCGCTGCGCCGAGCGCCGGAACGCGAGGGACACGGCGGCGTAGCACACTCCGAAGGAGAGCGCGAGCACGCGGAAGGAGAGCGACACATAGACCCGCCCCGGCGTCTCCTCCCCGGCAAGCATCGAAGCGCCCCACACGGCGCCGCCGAACGCCGCCGACACCGCGAGGAACGCGATAAAGCAGCGCCATAGCTTCTCCTCGCAGCCGTAGGCGATGAGCGCCATCGCCCCCGCGGGCAGCAGCTTCATCAGCGGCAGCGAGAGCACCTCCGCCCCCGGCAGCACCGAGCACGCGGCCCAGAGCGCGCCGAAGAGCGCCGCGAGGAAATATCTCCTGCGCCGCAGGGCGAGGCCGCAAACCCGCGCCGCGCACAGCAGCAGGAAGTAATCGACGACGAGGTTGAGCGCGAACAGACTGTCTATGTATATCGTCTCCATGGACATGAGTATAACAAGTCCGCCGCGCGGATGTTGTCATTACCGGGGCGCGCAGATAAGCAAAGGCTCCGGTTTAAACCGGAGCCTTTACAAAACGTTATACCGTTAAATCAATTGCGCGGAAAGTCGTTCACAGGCGGACGCTCACGGCAGGAGCGCTTTCTTTCGCCGCGCTCCTCAATGACAAGGATGAGCTTGAACACCAGAATAAGCACGCTGCCGCCGAGCACATATATAAATGGTGCGACGATGTCCGTATTTGCGTCGTTATTGGTGTCGAGGAAGGTTGCGCCGTACAGCTCAACGTATTCCGCCTGGTCCATGTAAAGGCACTTTGCCAGCGAGCGAATGGACTCCTGCGAGAAGGTGCGCACTACGCCCGTCAGCTCCTTCGGCTCCGGCACGACCCATTTCTTGGCCGAGTAGGTGTACTCCACTATGTCCGCAAAGTCCTCATACCGCTCGTCGCTCAGCGACACCATGTGCGAGCCGCCGTCCGTGTCGAGCGCCTGATAGAAGCAATAGGACTCGTCGCCGCTCACCTCCATGACCCATGTGGACATGCCCTGCACCTCGATCGAGCAGTAGCTGCCTTCCTCCGACAGCGCGCTCATGGGCTCCGGCTCCGGCATTTCGCGCAGAGCGCACCATATGAATACGCCTATCGAAACGGCTATGCCTATAACAGGCAGAATGATAAAAAGGTACGCCCTGTCAATCCAGTCGAGTATTCCCGCCATGGCGCCTTTGGCGTCTGTCATGCCCTGACCCCCCTGTATGCAATGTGAGCTTTTTGCTCAGCTGCCTGATAATACCACAGCGCGCCCGAAAAAGCAACGCCGCGCCGCCCCCTGCTTCCGAATACGTTGCCAAGCGGCGCGGGATGTGTTAGTATGTGGCGTGTCATTTTTTCCGGAGGTCATTTATTATGTGGTTCATGTTTTCCCTGCTGGCGCTGATCTGCTGGAGCGGCAGCGATCTCTTTTCCAAGATAGGCTGCTCCGACGCCCGCGATAAATACAGTCACCTCAAGATGGTCACAGCCGTGGGCGTAGTGATGGGGCTGCACGCGGCCTATGAGATATTCATCGGCGGCACGGAGATGAGCTGGGGCGTCATGCTCACCTATCTCCCCGTGTCGGCGCTCTACATTCTCTCGATGGCGATAGGCTATGTCGGCCTGCGGTACATCGAGCTGTCCATATCCTCGCCCATCTGCAATTCCTCCGGCGCGCTCGTTGCGGTGCTCACGCTCGCCATAGACGGCGCGGACGGCTTTTCACCGCTGCAGCTCGTTGCGGTGGCGCTCGTTTGCATCGGCGTGGTGGCGCTCGGAGTGACCGAGAGCCGCGAGGACGAGGCGCTGCGCAAGGCGCGGCAGGACAAGGCCAACCGGCATTACGCCAAGAGCTGGATCGCCATCGCCATCCCGATAATATACTGCCTGCTCGACGCGCTGGGCACCTTTGCGGACAGCCGCGTGCTCATGACGCTCGACGAGGACAGCGCCAACGCCGCCTATGAGCTCACGTTTTTCGCCGTGGGCGTCGTTTCCGCCATATATGTTCTCGGCATAAAAAAGCAGAAGCTCTTCATTAAGCAGGAGGGGCCGAAATATATCGGCGCCGTCTGCGAGACCGCGGGGCAACTCGCCTATATCTACGCCATTGCCGATACCGAGCACGTCGCGCTCTCCGCGCCGATAATCTCCGCATACTGTATGCTCTCGGTGGTCTGGAGCCGGATCTTCCTGAAGGAACGGCTCTCCGCAAAGCACTATATCTCCATCGCCGTGGTGGTAATAGGTATAGTCATACTGGGCATTTTCGACGCCTGACCAGAAATTTTACAATTTCTCCTTTTAATGTGGCGCGATTTATATTAGAATAGTAATTTAGAAATGTATATTCGGAGGTGTTGCCGATATGGACAAGCCCGCATATAAGCGCGTGCTGCTGAAGATCAGCGGCGAGGCGCTGGCCGGAGACAAAAAGACCGGCCTGAATTTTGACGTGATCGACGCCGTGAGCGACGCTGTGAAAAAATGCGTGGATCTCGGCGTGGAGGTCGGCGTCGTCATCGGCGGCGGGAACTTCTGGCGCGGCGTGAAGGACGGCGGCGGGAAGATGGAGCGCACCCGCGCCGACCACATGGGTATGCTCGCGACGGTGATGAACTGCCTGGCCGTGGCGGACGTGATGGAGCGGCACGGCATTGACGTGCGCGTCCAGACCGCCATAGAGATGAAGGCGATGGCCGAGCCCTACATCCGGCTCAAGGCCATGAGCCATCTCGCCAAGGGGCGCGTGGTGCTCTTCGGCTGCGGCACAGGCAGCCCCTACTTCTCCACGGACACCGCCGCCGTGCTGCGCGCGGCGGAGATCGAGGCGGATGTTATCCTCCTCGCCAAAAATATCGACGGCGTGTATTCCGCAGATCCCAAGACCGACCCCACCGCCGTCAAGTTCGACGACATCACCTACGACGAGGTGCTGCGCCGTCATCTCGCGGTCATGGACTCCACCGCCACGAGCCTTTCAATGGACAACAGCATCCCCGTAATAGTCTTCGCGCTCAAGGACCCGAACAACATAGTACGCGCCGTTATGGGCGAAAAGATCGGCACAACAGTGAAGTAATATTAAGGAGGAACTGACCTATGGCTACCGGATATGAGGAATTTGAAAGCAAAATGAGCAAAACTGCGGAGCTGCTCTCGCAGAGCTATGCCGCGGTCCGCGCCGGCAGGGCGAACGCCGCCGTGCTCAACCAGATCGAGGTGGACTACTACGGCACCCCAACCCCGATTAACCAGATCGCCTCCGTCTCCACCCCCGATCCCCGCAGTCTGCTGATAACCCCGTGGGACGCTTCCGCGCTCAAGGGCATCGAGAAGGCGATACTCGCCTCCGATCTCGGCATCAACCCCCAGAACGACGGACGCGCGATACGCCTGCTGTTCCCGCAGCTCACGGAGGAGCGCCGCAAGGAGCTCGCCAAGCAGGTGCGCAAGTACGCCGAGGACGCCAAGATCGCCGTCCGCAACATCCGGCGCGACGCAATGGAAAAGTTCAAGGCCCAGAAGAAGGCCTCCGAAATCACCGAGGACGATCTCAAGATCGCCGAAAAGGATCTCCAGAAGCTCACCGACGACTGGACAAAGAAGATAGACGAGATAGCCGACAAGAAGGAAAAGGAACTGTTCGAGATATAATGAGTATCTTCAGAGCTGAAAAACCGGCGGAGGAGGAGGCGGAGATCCGCCTCCCCCGCCATATTGCAATCATCCTCGACGGCAACGGCCGCTGGGCCAAAAAGCGCGGCCTGCCGCGCACGGCCGGGCATGCCGCCGGCGCGGAGACCTTCCGGCGCATAGCGACCTACTGCAAAAACATCGGCGTGCAGTATCTCACGGTCTATGCCTTCTCCACGGAGAACTGGAAGCGTCCGCGCGAGGAGATCGACGCCATCATGTCGCTGCTCGGCAAGTATCTGCGCGAGGCGGTGGACACGATGGAGCGCGACCATATCCGTCTAAAGGTGCTCGGCGACCCGTCGATTCTCCCGGCGGAGCTGCGCGGTCTTATCGACGAAACGCGGGAGATCAGCGCAAGATACGACGGCTTTCAGGCCAACGTCTGCATCAACTACGGCGGCCGGGACGAGATAGTCAGAGCCGCCATGCGCTATGCCGAGGACTATAACTCCGGCAGGGCAAATAGTCTTACGGAGGAGAGCTTTTCCGGCTATATGTATTCCGCCGGCATCCCCGACCCCGACCTTGTTATCAGACCGGGCGGCGAGATGCGGCTGTCGAATTTCCTGATGTGGGAGTGCGCCTACTCGGAGCTCATCTTCACCCCCGTGCTCTGGCCGGACTTCACCGAGAGCGATATCGACGCGGCGATCGAGGAATACCGCCGCCGCGACAGAAGATTCGGAGGTGTCAGCAAGTGAAGCAAAGAGTCATCACCGCCGCGATAGGAATACCGCTGCTGCTCATAGTTCTGCTCGCCTGCCCCCCGTGGGCTACGGCGGTGCTGTGCTGCGCGCTCTCCGCCGTGGGCTGCTATGAGCTCATCATGGCGCTCGGCGGCGAGCGCAAGCGTATGTTCATCGGAATGCCCGTGTTCTCGGCGGCGGAGACGGCGATATTCTGCTTCCAGCCGAAAAACACGGCGCTGCTCGGCGCGTGCGCCTTCCTCGTTGTGATATACGCCTTCGGCGTTTCCATCCTGTGCTACGGCACGGATAAAAAGGTCTCCTTCGCGCAGGTGATGGCGGGTATATTCAGCGCGCTCGCGATCTCCGCCGCGTTCTCCTCGCTGAGCCTGCTGCGCGGCGTCTCGCCGGTTCTGGTGCTCATGCCGCTCGTCGCCGCGTTCTCGTCGGACGCCGGAGCGTATTTCGCCGGCAGAGCCTTCGGCAAGCATAAGCTCGCCCCGGCCGTCAGCCCGAACAAGACCGTGGAGGGCTGCGTGGGCGGCTTTGTCGGCAGCGTTGCCGTGATGGCGCTTTTCAACCTTGTCGCGGGCTGGGCGGTCAGCTTTCACCTCGACTGGGCTCTCATAATTGCCGCGGGCGTCGTCGGCTCCTTCATGGGGCAGCTCGGCGACCTGAGCTTTTCGGTGATCAAGCGCGAATACGGCATCAAGGACTACGGCAAGATATTCCCCGGCCACGGCGGCGTGCTCGACCGCTTCGACAGCGTCATTTTCGTCGCGCCGACCTTCTGGCTGCTGTTCAGACTGTGGCTGAACTGAAAGGCAATATTATGGTCAAATCCGTTTCCATACTCGGCTCCACGGGCTCCGTGGGGCGTCAGAGCTACGCGGTCTGCGCCCGTCTGGGCCTGCCCGTCGCCGCGCTGACCACGAACAAAAACATCGACCTGCTCGAAGCGCAGGCGCGCGCGCTGCGCCCCGACTTTGTCGCGGCCTTTGACGGCGACGCGGCGCGGGAGCTGCGCGACCGTCTTGCCGATACCCCCATCCGCGCGGGCGGGGGCATGGAGGGGCTCATCGAGGCCGCGACGGCTGCCGACTGCGTTGTGACGGCCGTCTCCGGCGCCGTGGGTCTGCGCCCGACTCTCGCCGCCATAGACGCGGGGAAGCGCATAGCTCTTGCCAACAAGGAAACTCTTGTTTGCGCCGGTGAGCTCGTGATGAGGCGCGCCGCCGAAAGGGGCGCGGAGATAGTCCCCGTGGACAGCGAGCATTCCGCTATTTTCCAATGTCTTGAGGGTCGGCGGGATCAGCTTCGCAAAATACTGCTGACGGGCTCCGGCGGCCCCTTCCTCGGCAAAACGCGCGCGGAGACCGAGCGCGTCACCCCCGCCGAGGCCGTGAAGCACCCGAAGTGGCACATGGGCGCGAAGATCAGCGTGGACAGCGCCACGATGATGAACAAGGGTCTTGAGTTCATCGAGGCCATGCGGCTTTTCGGCGTTGCGCCGGACGGCATCGAGGTGGTCATCCACCCGCAGAGCGTCATACACTCCATGGTGGAGCTCGCGGACGGCGCGGTGATAGCGCAGCTGGCGCAGCCCGACATGGCGCTGCCGATACAATACGCGCTCACCTACCCTGACCGCGTGAGCTCGGACGTGGGCCGGCTGGAGTTTTCGCAGCTCGGCGCGCTCACCTTTGAAGCGCCGGACCTCGAAAAAATGCCCTGTCTGCGTCTCGCCATGGACTGCGCGAGAGCGGGCGGCACGGCCCCGGCCGTGATGTCGGCTGCGAACGAGGCGGCGGTCGCCCTGTTTTTGGGACAGTCGCTTGGGTATAATCAGATATACGACGCCTCCGCCGCCGCCGTGGATGCGATCGCGGGAGTGTCCGACCCCTCTCTCGACGATATCCTCTCTGCGGACGCCGCCGCCCGCCGTTTTGTCAAGGAGCGTTTTGCCTGATGTATATAGTTATTGCCATACTGCTTTTCGGCATACTCATAGCCGTGCACGAGTTCGGCCACTTCATCTGCGCCAAGTCGCTGGGCGTGAAGGTCAACGAGTTCGCCATCGGCATGGGCCCGGCCATACTCAAGCGCCAGAAGGGCGAGACCCTCTATTCCCTGCGCTGCCTGCCCATCGGCGGCTTCTGCGCGATGGAGGGCGAGGACGAGGAGACCGAGGACCCGCGCTGCTTCACGCTCCAGCCCGCCTGGAAGCGCTTTATCATCCTTGTCGCGGGCAGCGCGATGAACTTTCTCTTCGGCTTTCTGCTGATACTCATCATCTTCTCCGGCGGCGCGTTCTCCACGCCCACCGTCACGGAGTTTATGGACGGCTGCCCCTATGAGGGCGAGACCGCGCTTGAGGAGGGCGACACCTTCTATTCCATCGACGGCTACCGAATATACTTCACCTCCAATGTCACGCAGTTCCTGAGCAGGGGCGACGGAGTCTATGACGTCGTGGTAATCCGCGACGGCGAGAGGGTGGAGATAGACGGCTTCGAGCTAAAGCTGCTCGAATACGAGGGGCAGGACTCGCCCAAATACGGCTTCTACTTCGGAGTTGTGGAGGAGGGCTTCTTCGCCGGGATCAAGTATTCCTGGTACTGCGCGCTCGACATGGTGCGCGACGTGTGGCTCGCGCTCTCCGATCTCGTTGCAGGCGCCGTGGGCATCGACCAGCTCTCCGGCCCGGTGGGCATAGTGAGCATGATAAACGACGTGGGCGAGAGCTCCGCAACCGTCGGAATCGCGCTTGAGAACATCGCCTATTTCGGCGCGTTCATCGCCATAAACCTCGCGGTGATGAATCTGCTGCCGCTCCCCGCGCTGGACGGCGGCAGGATATTCTTCCTCGTCGTCAACGGCGCCGTCACGCTCGTGACGAAAAAGAAGATCAATCCGAAATACGAGGGCTATGTCCACGCCGCCGGGATGGTGCTGCTGCTGGCGCTGATGGCCTATGTAATGTATAACGATATCGCGAGGCTGATAACGGGATGACAGACAGAGCGCACACGAAAAAAATGATGATAGGCGGCGTGGCCGTCGGCGGCGGCGCCCCTGTGAGTGTGCAGTCGATGTGCACGACCTCCACGGCCGACGCGGACGCGACGCTGCGCCAGATAAGCGCCCTCGCCGCCGCGGGCTGCGACATCGTGCGTCTCGCGGTGCCGGATATGGACGCCGCGCGCGCGATCTCGGATATCAAGGCGCGCTCGCCCCTGCCGATAGTCGCGGACATCCACTTCGACCACCGTCTTGCGACAGAGGCGGCGGAGCGCGGCGCGGACGCCGTGCGCATAAACCCCGGCAACATCGGCGGAGCCGAAAACGTGGCCGCCGTGGCTAGGATCTGCGCGGCGCGGCGCATACCCATACGCATAGGCGTGAACGGCGGCAGTCTTGAAAAGCCGCTGCTCGAAAAATACGGACACCCGACGCCCGAGGCGATGGTAGAGTCCGCCAGAGAGCATCTGAGACTGCTGCACGAATGCGGCTTTTACGATGCGGCGCTCTCGCTCAAGTCCTCGTCCGTGCAGCTCACGGTGGCGGCGAACCGCCTTGCGGCGGAGGAATTCGACTGCCCGCTGCATCTCGGCGTCACGGAGACCGGCACGGCCTATAACGGCGTGGTGCGCTCCGCCGTCGGCATCGGGACGCTCCTGATGGAGGGCATAGGCGACACCGTCCGCGTCTCGCTCACGGACGACCCCGTGGAGGAGGTCAGGGCCGGCATCGCCATATTAAAGGCCGCCGGACTGCGGCGCGGCGGCGTGCGGCTCGTATCCTGCCCCACCTGCGGGCGGACGCGCATCGACCTCATTTCCCTTGCGAAGGACGTGGAGCGCAGGCTCGAGGGCTGCGGGCGCGACATCACCGTGGCGGTGATGGGCTGCGTCGTCAACGGCCCGGGCGAGGCGCGCGAGGCGGATTACGGCGTGGCCGGCGGCGTGGGCTGCGGTCTGCTGTTCAAAAAGGGAGAGATCGTCCGCCGCGTTGAGGAGAGCGAGCTCGCCGACGCTCTGATGGAGCTCATAGATAACGATAAGGAGTAGAAGCTTTTGGAAGGCACAGCGTTTCTTGAGATGTTTCCCGGCTGCGCGCCGCTTGCCGAGACCTGCGGAGGTCTGGGCGAGGCGGTCGTGACCTCGGCTATAATAGAGCGCGCGCGCAGAGCAATGGAGCTGCGCGTGCATTTTTCCCGCGCTCCCGCGCCGGTGGAGCTCAGCTTTCTTGCGGGCAATCTGTCGGCGCAGTTCGGTCTGAGCGAGGTAAACATCATCCCCGATTACCCGCAGGAGGAGAGCGCGAGGCGACCAAGCGGCGGCCCGAAGGCGCTGATGGGCAAGGCAGGCAAGGCCAAGCCCGTCGCCATATCCACGCTCACGCCCGATTCCGGCAGCGTGACCGTGCGCGGCGAGGTATTCCTTGTGGACAACCGCGAGATACAAAAGCGCGGCGCGGCCGTGCTCGCCTTCGACATAACCGACCGGACAAGCAGCGTGAAGGTCACGCAGTTCATCCCCTCCGACGGCGACAGGAGCATCCTCGGCAAGATCAGACAGGGTCAGCTCCTCACCGTCACCGGCACCGTGAAATACAACAAATACGACGAGGATATGGTCATCGAGCCGCGCTCGATAGTCCTTGAGCCGAAGGACCCTCCGCGTCCCGACAGCGCGGAGAAAAAGCGCGTGGAGCTGCATCTGCACACCCGCTTCTCCGCCCAGGACGCGCTCACCGACCCCGACAGGCTCATTGAGCGCGTGGGGTACTGGGGACAGAGCGCCGTCGCCGTGACCGACCACGGCGTGGCTCAGGCGTTCCCGGATATGTGGAAGGCATCGAAGAAGTGGAACAAGGAGCACGACAACAAGATCAAGGTCATTTACGGCATAGAGGCCTATTACATAAACGATCTCGACTCCGGCCACGCCGTCCGCGGCAAGTGCTCCCTGCCGCTTGAGGGCAGCGAGTTCGTAGCCTTCGACGTCGAGACCACAGGGCTCAATGCTCAGACCGACCGTCTCACGGAGATCGGCGCCGTCATTTTCCGCGACGGCGAGATGGGCAAGCGCTTCAACACCTTCGTGAACCCGCATATGCCCATACCCGCCGAGATAGTCCGCCTGACCGGCATCACCGACAGGGACGTTTTTGACGCGCCCGACGAGGGCGAGGCCATGCGCGCCTTCCTCGACTTCGCGGGCGGGCGCCCGATAATCGCGCACAACGCCTCGTTCGACACCGGCTTTATGGCCGCCGCCTGCGAGCGCAGTGATATCGCGTTCGACCCCGTAGTGCTCGACACGCTCTATATGTCGCAGAAGCTGCTGCCGCAGCTCAAGCGCCACAAGCTCGACATGGTCTCCAAGCATCTGGGGCTGCCGGAGTTCAACCACCACCGCGCATCGGACGACGCGGCCGTGGTCGCGCGGATGATGGGCAAGTTCATCCCCATGCTCCACACCCTCGGCGCGGTGCGCGTTTCGGACGTTGACGACGCGCTCGCGGATATCAAGACCAAGGAGCTGCGGCGCGCGCGCCATCTCACGATACTCGTGCGCAACAAGGTCGGGCTTAAAAACCTCTACAAGCTCATCTCGGCGTCATATCTTGAGCACTACCAGCGCAGCCCGATAATACCCAAGAGCCTGCTCGTGAAGCACCGCGAGGGGCTGCTTATAGGCTCGGCCTGCGAGGCGGGCGAGGTCTACGGCGCTGTGGAGCGCGGTCTCGCCCCCGGCGAGCTGCGGCGCATCGCCTCGTTTTACGACTACATCGAGATAATGCCGCTCGCAAACAACCGCTTCCTTGTGGACAACGGCACGGTGCGCGACGAGGAGGCTCTGCGCGAGCTCAACAGGCGTGTCGCGCGCCTCGCCGCCGAGGTCGAAAAGCCGGTGGTCGCCACGGGCGACGTGCACTTTCTCGACCCCGAGGACGAGATATACCGCAAGATACTCCTCACGGCCAAGCAGTTTTCCGACGCGGACAGGGATATGCCCCTCTATCTGCGCACGACCGACGAGATGCTCGCGGAATTTGACTACCTTGACCGGCGCACGGCCTACGACGCCGTTATCAAAAACCCCAACCTCATCGCCGATATGTGCGAGGATATCCAGCTCCTCCCCTCGGGTCTGTTCCCGCCCAAGATCGAAAACTCCGACGGTCAGCTCAAGGACCTCGTATACGGCAGGATGCACGCCATCTACGGCGACGAGCCGCCCAAGATAGTCACCGACAGGATCGAGCAGGAGCTCGGCGATATTCTCGGCCGGCATTACGACGTCATATACATGACCGCGCAGAAGCTCGTGGACGACTCCAACCGCCACGGCTATCTCGTCGGCAGCCGCGGCAGCGTGGGCTCGTCGCTCGTGGCATTCTTCTCCGGCATCACGGAGGTCAACGCCCTGCCGCCGCACTACGTTTGCCCCAAGTGCCGCTATACGGATTTCGACTCCGGCCGCGGCTGGGGCTGCGGCGCGGATATGCCGGACAGGCTCTGTCCCGTATGCGGCGCTCCGCTGCGAAAGGACGGCTTTGATATACCGTTTGAGACCTTCCTTGGCGTGGGCGGCGAAAAGGTGCCCGATATCGACCTCAATTTCTCCGGCGAGTATCAGGCCAAGGCGCATAAATACACCGAGGAGCTCTTCGGCTCCGAGCACGTCTTTCGCGCCGGCACCATCGGCACCCTCGCCGAAAAGACCGCCTACGGCTATGTGCTCAAGTACCTTGAGCACCACGGCTCGCCGGACGATGTGCCGCGCGCCGAGAAGGATCGCCTCGCGATGGGTCTTGTCGGCGTCAAGCGCACCACGGGCCAGCACCCCGGCGGGCTCGTGGTCGTCCCGCAGGACATGGAGGTCGAGGACTTCTGCCCCGTGCAGCACCCGGCGGACGATCCGGGGAGCGGGATAATCACGACGCATTTTGAATACCACTGCATGGAGGACAACCTCCTCAAGCTCGACGAGCTCGGCCACGACGATCCCACGATGCTGCGTATGCTCGGCGATCTCACGGGTGTGGACGTGCGCGGCATCTCCCTGGGCGATCCGGAGACGATGCGGATATTCACCTCGCCCGAGCCTCTCGGCATCGCGGACGGCGATCCGATAATCGGCCGCACCGGCACCATCGGCATCCCGGAATTCGGCACCGGCTTCACGCGGCAGATGCTCGTGGACACCCAGCCCACGCAGTTCGACACGCTCGTGCGCCTGTCCGGCTACTCCCACGGCACGGACGTGTGGCTCGGCAACGCCAAGGATCTCATCCTTGAGCAGCACATACCGGTAAACGACACCATCGGCTGCCGCGACGATATCATGGTTTATCTGATGAAGATGGGCATGGACGCCCTGCCGGCCTTCAAGATCATGGAGGTCGTGCGCAAGAAGAACAAGAACCCGAACGACGATCAGATCCGCGCCATGAAGGAGCTGGGCGTGCCGGCATGGTACATCGACTCCTGCAAGAAGATCCAGTATCTGTTCCCCAAGGCCCACGCCGTGGCCTATGTAATGATGGCCTTCCGCATAGCCTGGTTCAAGGTACACAGACCGCTCGCGTTTTACAGCGCTTACTTCTACCGCCGCAGCCAGAAGGACTCCTTCGACGCGGAGCTGATGACCGGGGGCGTGGACTTCACCCGCCGCAAGCTCAATGAGCTTGCGAAGAAGCACGACCTTTCGGCCAAGGAGGAGGAGCTTGTCGTCACGCTTGAGGCGGTGTATGAGTTTTACCTGCGCGGCTTCTCCTTCGCCACCATGAGCCTCTATGAGAGCGACGAGACCAGGTTCCTTGTCGTCGGGGACGATCAGCTCAGACCGCCGTTCATCGCCGTGTCCGGGCTGGGCGCCACGGCCGCCGCCGACCTTTCCGAGTGCCGCAGGGACGGGCGCAGATTCGTTTCCGTCGAGGAGCTCTCCGCCGTCTGCCCCAAGGTGAGCCAGACCAACCTTGAGCAGCTAAAGGCGCTCGGCGCGCTCGGCGATATGCCCGGCGAGAGCCAGATGACGCTGTTTTAATATAGTATAAGGGCGCGCCGCAAAAAGTCTGTCACGGCTTTTTGCGGCGCGCCCCTGCTGAGAATTATTTTACTTTTTTCCGTTTTCCTTATCCATGAATATGAAGGTCGCGCTCGGCGAGGTCTCCTTGCCGCCGGCCTTCTCTTTTTTTGCCTTCTCCGGCTTACCGGGCTTTTTCTCCTTACCCGGCTTTGCCGGCCCGCGGCGCTTTTTGAGTATGACGAGCAGCGCGAGCATCACCACGAGCGCGCCGCCGGCGGCGACGTACACAACGGGACTCAGAGCGAAGCCGCTCTCCGGCTCGCTCGCCGCATAGCCCGTATTGAACGAGGCGTTATACCCGGCGAGCGGGTTGAGCTCCATCGACGCGTCCGTGACGCCGCTGACCGAGAAGGTCAGCACAGCCGTCTCCGGCGCCGCCGCGAAGGCGACGGCGTAGCTGTTATCTCCGAGCGCGGTCACGCTGACCGCCGCGACGCGCTCGCCCTCGCCGGTGGTAAGCGCATAGCCCGATACGGACTCCGCGCCGAGGACGGTCTCGCTGTATGTAACGGTCAAGGTGTTCGCCGCCGCGTCGTATTCCGCGGAGGTCACCTCCGGCGCGGTCTCGTCGGGTACGCTCTCCGTGAGCTCCACGCTGCCGGTCGCCGTCTCGCCGGCGACGGTCACGGCGAGCTCCGCCGTGCGCCCGTCGGCCACGTTGGTGGGCGCGAGCATGGTAACCGTGAGCGTGTTTTGCGCTCCCGCGAGCAGCGCCGAGAGCGTGTCTGCCGCGCTGTCCGCCGAGAAGGCGGCAAAGCTGCCGCCCGTGGAGAGCGCGAGGGCTTCGAACGCCGCGGCGTTTGACGTATCGGCGCCGTCCACGCACAGAGCGCAGACCGCAACGCCGCTCTCCGTCAGGGCGGCGAGCATCTCGTCGCGGGTTACGTCGGAATCGGCGTCGTCCGCGCCGTCGGAGATTATTATCGCCACGGGAGTCCTCCCGCCGCAGTCGGCGGCGAGCGCCTCCATGGTCTCCATGGCCTCATAGAACCTCGTATGCTGATCCACCGGGCTCATGCTGTTCAGCGCATGATCTACCTCCCCGGCGCTCTCGCCGCCCGTGAGCAGAGTCTTGACCGTGCTGCCAAAGGAGATCAGCGCGAGAGCGTCCCCGTCGCGCAGGTCGGCGCTCCGGGCGCGTATCGCCTCGCGCGCGGCGAGGAAATGCGCCATCGGGATGGACGCGGAGACGTCCGCCATATATATATAGTATAGCCCGCCGGCGCTCTCCACACCCGTGACCTGCAGCGGCTCGCCGTCCAGCGTGGCGGCGACGTCCTCCGCCGTGACGGAAGCGGCGTCGGTCTCCTCAAGCAGCAGCCGCGCCGTGAGCTCCGGCATTACGGCGCTCACGCTGCCTACGCCAAGTCCCAGCGCGCCGCAGCAGAGGAGAGACGCCGATATAATAAGGGCCAGCGCCGTTTTGATTGCTTTCTTTCCCATATCGGCTCCTTACATATATCCAAGCGTTGAATTTGCACGGTTATATTCTAACACAATAAAGGTTTTTTTCAATGCCCGGCGGCATTTTTTCTCAAAATAGTTTACATAATTACCGATTATCGATGCTCTTTGGTGAAATTTGACAGTTTCTTCCTTGAAAAAACTGTAAATTGAAAAGAGTTTTTGATTTTTTATCCAAATTTCACATTTGGTATTGAATTCCATAAAGTTATATGTTAAATTATGGTTACAAGATTGGTGATGAATTATGAAACTTTTTAAAAATAAATACCGTCTTGGAGACATTCTTGTTCAACAGGGCATCATCACCGAGGAGCAGCTCGCCGAAGCGCTCGCCGACCAGCAGAAATCACGCAGGCGGCTGGGCGATGTTCTGGTGGACAAGGGGCTGACGACAGACGATGATATAGCTCTTGCCCTTCACCTTCAGCTGGGGCTGGACATGATCGACCTGCGGGGCATAAAGATCCCGCAGGATGTGCTCTCCCTTGTGCCGGGCTCGGTGCTCAGGAAGCACAGCGTTCTGCCGATAGGCTTTGATGAGCACAACTCCAACGTCCTCCTGCTGGCGATGGCCGATCCGCTGGATATGGTCGCGCAGGACGACATCTCCATTATAACAAACTGCCTTATCGAGCCGCTGGTCTCCACGCACAGCGCGATCAACTCCGTGCTCGACCGCTACTTCGGCACGGACGAGGCAATGAGCGCGGCGGAGCAGTACGCCAAGGAGCGCGAGCAGCAGCTCCAGCAGCTTGAGGCCGACGCAGCCGCCGAGGACATGGAGGTCTCCAGCGCGCCGATAGTCCAGCTCGTCAAATCCATAATCGAGCAGGCCGTCCGCCAGAGAGCCTCCGACATCCACCTCGACGCGCTTGAAAAGCAGGTGCGCGTGCGCTACCGTATCGACGGCGTGCTGGTAGAAAAGATGCTTTACGACATCTCCCTTCTCGCGGCGATAGTCACGCGAATCAAGATCCTCGCGGGGCTGGATATCTCCGAAAAGCGCAAGCCGCAGGACGGCCGCATGACCATGGTGGTGGACAGGACCGAGTACGACATCCGTGTTTCCATCCTCCCCTCCTCCTATGGCGAGAAGGTGGTTATGCGACTGACGAACTCCAACTCGCTCACGCGCGACAAATCCGAGCTGGGTCTTAGAGACTGGGAGCTGAAAAAGTTCGACCACATCCTCTCCTACCCAAACGGCATCATGCTCGTAACGGGCCCCACCGGCTCCGGCAAATCCACCACGCTTTACACCGCGCTCTCCGAGCTGAACTCGGAGGCGGTCAATATAATCACGGTCGAGGACCCGGTCGAGGCGAACATCACCGGAATAAACCAGGTTCAGGTCAATCCCAAGGCCGACCTCACCTTCGCAAGCGCCCTGCGCTCGATACTCCGCCAGGACCCCGATATTATAATGATAGGCGAGATCCGAGACTATGAGACCGCGCAGATAGCGGTGCAGGCCTCGATCACGGGACATCTGGTCGTGAGCACGCTGCATACCAACAGCGCGGCGGCGACGATAACGCGACTGCTCGACATGGGACTCGAATCCTATCTGCTGGCCGACTCGCTCGTGGGCGTAATAGCCCAGCGACTTGTCCGCCGACTCTGCACAGCCTGCCGCAAGCCGCGCCTCGCCACCGAGGAGGAAAAGCTCATACTTGGCGTCGATCCGGCCAAGGACTGCACGGTATACGATCCCGGCGGCTGCAGTCTCTGCGGCGACACCGGCTATTACGGACGAATAGGCGTGTATGAGATCATGGAGATCACCCCGGAGCTCAAGCACATCATCTCCTCCAAGGGCTCCACCGAGGACATCAAGAGAGCCGCCCTTACCGAGGGTATGCACACGCTGCGCATGAGCGCCTCGGAATACGTCCTCGACGGCATGACCTCCGTTTCGGAGATGCTCAAGGTTTCCTTTGAACAATAGCAATAAGGAGAAACGCGAATGTTCACCTTTGAAGAACTCATAACCCAGGCGGTCAAGAGCCACGCATCCGATCTTCACCTCACCTGCGGGCGTCCGGCCTCCTGCCGAATATACGGCGAGATCAAGCCGATGAACGACACGATGCTCACCCCCGCGGATATGGAGGCGATCGTCAGCTCGATAGCTGACGAAAAGCAGCTCGCGACGCTTGAGGAAAACGGCGAGGTAGACTTCGCCTACTCGATATACAGCGTGGGACGCTTCCGTGTGAACGCCTTTCGCCAGCGCGGCAGTCTCGCTCTGGTCGCGCGAATACTCAATCTCGACATCCCCGCGCCGGAAAAGCTCGGCATCCCTCCGGCGGTGATAGAAATGACAAACAAGCGCCGCGGGCTCGTGCTCGTGACGGGCGCGACGGGCTCCGGCAAATCCACCACCCTCGCCTCGCTCATCAACATAATCAACCAGAGCCGCGCGGATCACATCATAACGCTTGAGGACCCCATAGAATACCTGCACCACCACGCCAAGAGCATCGTGAACCAGCGCGAGATGGGCGCGGACTCAAAAAGCTACGCCACAGCCCTTCGCGCGGCGCTCCGCCAGGACCCGGACGTCATCCTCGTAGGCGAGATGCGAGACCTTGAAACGATCTCCATCGCCGTGACGGCGGCCGAGACCGGCCACCTCGTGTTCTCCACACTGCACACTGTGGGCGCGGCGAACACCATAGACCGTATAATCGACGTTTTCCCGCCCTATCAGCAACAGCAGATACGCACCCAGCTCGCGGACGTGCTCGAATGCGTCGTGTCCCAGCAGCTTCTGCCAAAGGCGGACGGCAAGGGCCGCGTGGCGGCGATGGAGGTCATGATCTCCAACAGCGCAATCAAAAACCACATCCGCGAGGCCAAGACCTTCCAGATACAGTCCGTCCTGCAAACCAACCGCCGCGCCGGAATGATAACCATGGACGACGCCATACTTGAGCTTTTCAACAAGGGTCTCATCAGCGTGGAGAGCGCGCTGCTGTTCGCGCAGGATCGCGCCGCCCTAATAAAGCGCCTGCCCTCCTCCGCAGCAATTACCGCATAAAAAGACATTTTTCTTGACTGTAAAATATTTACAGTAGTACACTGGTTACATACGCCGCTCGAACAGTTCCACCGCACCATTCCGCAGCATCGGAGGCGATATATTGGACAGCTACAATTACATAGCCGTAAACAGCGCGGGGCGCGAGCTCAAGGGCACCATCGTCTCCGACAGCATCGAGAAGGCGCGCGAGGATCTCAAAAAGCAGGGGCTGCTGATCTCCTCCCTCGGCACGGCCAGCGCGCTCACCCGCGAGGTTTCGATCAGCTTTCTCGAAAAGAAGCCCAAGGCGAGGGACATGGCGGTTTTCTGCCGCCAGTTCGTGAGCATAGTGGACGCCGGAGTTTCGGTGGTCGCGGCCTTTGAGATGCTCTCGGAGCAGACCGAGAACAAGAAGCTGCGCGCCGCCATAAGCGACTGCCGACTGGACATGGAGAAGGGCGACGCTCTGGCCGTTGCGATGCGGCGGCACACGGAGGTGTTCCCGGATATCTTCGTCACCATGGTCGAGGCCGGCGAGGCCTCCGGCTCGCTGGACGTCTCCTTCGGCCGCATGGCCACGCAGTTTGAAAAGCAGGAGAAGCTGCACGCCACGGTCAAGAAGGCTTCGATCTACCCCATCATCGTCTGCATCGTGGCGCTCGCCGTTGTAATAGGAATGCTCACCTTCGTAATACCGAAGTTTGAGGATATGTTCGCCGACCTCGGCACGGAGCTGCCGGGCATAACGCTCTTCGTCCTCGCGGCCAGCCAGTTCTTCCAGAAAAAGTGGTACATACTCGCCGCCATCGTCGGCGCAGCCTTCGTCGGGATAAAGACCTTCAAGCAGACCGACACCGGCAGGCACTTCTTCGGGAAGATCAGCATGAAGGCTCCGCTCGTGGGCAATCTGACAGTGAAGAGCGCGAGCGCGCAGATGGCGCGAACTCTCTCCACCCTGCTCGCCTCCGGCATCTCGATGATAGACGCTCTGGACATCTGCTCCGGCACGATGGGCAACATCTATTTCAAGGAGGCTCTGCTCGCGGCCAAGGAGGACGTCGCCGTCGGCAATCCGCTCTCGGAGTCCTTCACGCGCACGAACCTTTTCCCCACGCTCGTGCGCCACATGGTGGGCATAGGCGAGGAGACCGGCGACATCGAGAAGATGCTCGACAAGCTCGCCGACTACTACGAGGACGAGGTGGAGCAGGCGACGCAGCAGGTCATGGCGGCGCTCGAGCCGATGATAATAGTCCTGCTCGCCGGCATAGTCGGCACGATCATCCTCTCGGTGGTCATGCCAATGGGCACGATGTACAGCGCCCTCGACAATCTGTAAAAAAAAGTATATCAGGCGGCGCCGTGAGGCGCTCAGGGGATAGCCGCGGAGCCGCATCAATATAATTCTTCCATATTTTGAAGAGAGGTATATTAAAAATGAAGAAAATGATGGAACAGCACAGAAAATTCATGAAGAACAACAAAGGCTTCTCCCTCGTAGAGCTCATCATCGTCATCGCGATCATGGCCGTCCTCGTCGCCGTCCTCGCCCCACAGTACACCAAGTACGTCGAGAAATCGCGCGTCAGCACCGACATCTCCGCCGCTGACAGCATCCTCGGCGCCTGCAAGACCATAGCGATAGATCCCAAGACATACGACGCCGCTTCTGGCGGATTTGTAGCCACCTGGACTGGTAGCTCCGGCGCAATCAGTGTTAAAGTTGGCGGCACAGAAAACACTGACCTCACCACCGCCCTTCAGGGCTTGGTCGGCACTACAATCAAGGCCAATTCAAAGGCTGTTAAGGCCGGAACTATTACAGTCACCTACCATGCTGACGCGGGTACTTTTGTTGTTGCTGGAACTGGCGTCTATATCAGTGATATTACCAGCAGCTTCACAGCTGCTCCTGCTGCCAATAACGCAGGCGGCAACAATAACGCCGGCGGCGAAGGCGGCGGCGAAGGCGGCGGCGAAGGCGGCGGCGAAGGCGGCGGCGAAGGCGACGGCGAGTAATCTCCCCCAACTCAACCAAAACCTTTCCGAAAGGAAAATGACTTATGGACGCGGTCACGGCGCTTACCTACATCGTAATATTCCTCTTCGGCATAACGGTGGGCAGCTTTTTGAACGTCTGCATCTACCGCATACCGAAAGAGGAGAGCGTCGTGACCGTCCCGTCCCACTGCATGAAGTGCGGGGCAAGGCTGCGCTGGTTTGAGCTGATCCCTCTTTTCAGCTACATATTCCAGCGCGGCCGCTGCCGCCACTGCGGCGCGGGTATCTCGATACAGTATCCCCTGATCGAGCTTGCCAACGGCCTTTTGTGGCTGCTCTGCCTCTATCGCTTCTCCCTGAGCGCGGACCTTATTCTCGCCTGCCTGCTGTCCTCCGCGCTTGTTACGCTGAGCGTCATTGACGCGAGGACACGGGAAATACCGCCGGGGATAAACTGGTTTATCCTTATCCTCGGCGGGGCGAGGCTCCTGCTCCATCTCTCCGACTGGCCGCTCTATCTCATCGGCTTCTTCGCCGTGAGCGTGCCGCTCTATCTCATCCTCATCGCCACCGGCGGGCGCGGCATCGGCGGCGGCGACATCAAGCTTATGGCCGTGTGCGGGCTCTTCCTCGGCTGGAAGCTCATTATCATCGCCTTCTTCCTCGGCTGCCTGCTCGGCTCGGTGATACATCTGAGTCTGATGGCCGCCAAAAGAGCCGGACGCGCTCTGGCTCTCGGCCCCTACCTCTCGCTGGGCGTTTTCCTCTCCATGCTCTGGGGCGGCGCGCTGCTCGACTGGTACACGGGACTCTTTTAACTGCGAAATCAATGCTTAACGGCATATAAATATTGGGAGGGGACGCCTTATGGCCGTCAAAACTCTGAACATTGAAATAGGCGACCGGCTCATAAAGGTCTGCGAGCTCGCCAGGAAGGGCAAAAGCTGGCACATCGGCAGATGCTTCATGCTCCAGACGCCGGACAACACGGTGCAGGACGGGCAGATAACGGACATAGACGCCCTTGCCGAGGCGCTCGGAAACCAGCTCGCCTTCCACGAGATGGGCGGCGTGGCGAGCACGGTGTTCACGCTTGTCTCCGGCCGCATCGCCTCGCGCGAGGTCACCATCCCCCCCGTGAAGGACGCCAAGATAAAGCCGATAATCGACGCCAACGCCGGCGAATACTTCCCCGTCGATATTACGCGTTACCATGTGGCCTACCGGCTGCTTGAGCGCATAGACCAGGGCGAGGAGCCCGGCTGCCGCGTGCTCGTTATGGCCGCGCCGCTCTCACTGCTCGAGGGTTATTTCCGTCTCGCCGAGAAGGTCGGTCTGAGCATCGAGACCATAGACTTCTCCGGCAACAGCCAGTATCAGGCGCTGCGCGGACTCGCCGACAACGCGGCCACAATGTTCGTGAACGTTGACTGCACCAGCTCCTATGTCACCATCATTAAGGACGGCAAGCAGCTCATGCAGCGCGCCTTCGCCTTCGGCGGGGACGAGCTGGTGCTCGCTTATATGAACTCCGCCGGCAAGCCCTCCGACGAATATGTCGCCGCGCTCGGTGAGTGCAGCGAAGCGCCGGAGGCTTTTTTCTCCCACAGCCCCATGACCGAGGACGAGGTGGACGACAATCTCTCGCGCCTCGTGGGCAGCATAATGCGCAGCTCGGATTACTTCAACTCAAGCCACTGGGACGTGCAGGTGGAGCAGATAGTCCTCATGGGCCCCTGCTGCAAGCTCGTAAATCTCCTCACCCATGTCGCCGAGGCCACCGGCATAGACACCGTGCTGCTCGACGATCTGCCGGGCGTGAGCTCCTTCGCCAACTCCGCCGACAGCGCCTCGTTCTATATCTCCTGCATCGGCAGCGCCGTTGCGCCGCTCGATTTCATCCCGCCGCAGTTCAAGACCGCGAAGAAAAAGCGCCTGCGCTCCGACCCCGATTCGCTAATGCCCGGCGTGCTCACCTGCGCGCTGTGCGTGGTGGTCGCCGTCGCCCTGTGCGTGACGGCCGTTATCGGGCTGAAGGACGCGAAGCACGAAAAGGCGGCGCTGGAATCGGAGATCGCAAGTCTGCAATATGCCGCGGATGAGCGCGACCTGTGCTACGCCTACCAATCCGGCGCGGACTCGCTCATCGCCCTCTCCTCCGCGATCGAATGCCCCAACGATGAGCTCGTGGACTTCATCGAGGAGCTTGAGCAGAGGATGCCCAGCCAGATAATCGTGCTCTCCGCCGTCTGCACCCGTGACGGCGCGAGTCTGAACGTCACCGTACCGAGCTATGACGAGGCCGCGGTGGTCCTCGTGCAGCTGCGCTCCTTCGAGAGCCTCTCCGACGTGCAGATAAGCGCGATCGCCGAGGCGGAGGACGAGAGCGGCGGCAGCTATTGCAGCTTCTCCGTCAACTGCGTGTACGGCGTCAATCTCAACCTGCATCCGGAGCTCGCCGCCGGCGGCGCAGCCGAGGGCTGAGAGAAAGGCGGGGAATGCAATGAAAAACAAACTGAGTCTTAACATGAACCTGAACATACACCTTTCAAAGCGCGATCAGAAGCTCATTCTCATCCTGCTGGGGCTTATCGTTCTGCTGCTGTGCTATATGCTCATCTACCGCCCGACGATAGCGGAGACCGAGACCGTGCAGGGCGAGATATCCGCGCTCGAGCCGACGGCGGCAGAGCTGCGCGAGTGCTACTCGCAGCTTGAGGTATACGCCGCTGGCATCGAGGAGGCGAGAGCCGTTATCGCGCAGCAGCTCAAGCAGTACCCCACCGACGTGCGCGCCGAGGATCTCATCATGTATGTCACCGCGCTTGAGGAGGACATCGGCATGGACGTAACGAGCATCGCCTTTTCGGGCGACTCCGTTATCGCCGTGTTCGACGGCGTTGCCGAGGACGAGAACGGCGCGGCCGTCGCCAAGAGCTACAGCGCGTCGCAGCTCTCCATGACGGTGACCTGCTCGCTGAGCTATCAGGCGCTCAAGGACATGGCCGACTACATCGCCGCCACGCCCCTGCGCACGGCGCTCGACAGCGTTTCGCTGAGCTTCAGCTCCGAGACCGGCGAGCTGATCGGCTCGGCCACCATCGACAAATATTACGTCTCCGCCGGAGACGAGGGCTATACAGCCACCGACGTCCCTGATGTGGAGCTCGGCACGGACGACCTGTTCTCCACCGTGACGCAGGCCGACGAGGAAGCTGCGCCCGAGGAATAAACTGCGAAGGAGGCCCGCCCCTTGAAAAGGATATATAGCGACAACAGGGGCATGAGCCTTGTCGAGCTGCTCATCGCCGTGGCGATCCTTGCGATAATCGCCGGCCCCCTGATCGGTTCGTTCGTCACCTCCGCCCGCACCGCGGCCCGTAGCCGCGCTGTGGGCGACGCGACCATTGCGGCCCAAAGCATCGCCGAGACCATCGACGCTACGCACATGAGCGACATCGCCGGCAGCTTCTGCGGCGGCAAGGACGCGGGGCTGCCGTCCTATTCCTGGGAGCTTGAGAGCGTAAGCGCCGGCAGCAGCACCTTCGACGCGAGGATCACTCTTGAGGCTCTGCCCGAGGGCGCGGACGGGACCACGCAGGCCGCCGTTACGGAGATCAATGCTGCCGAGATCACGCAGTATACGCCGATGGGCGCCGTGTTCTCCCAGGCCGACGACGCCGACGAGACCGCCCGCAGGCAGTTCGCGGAGGACGCCGGCTCGCGCACGGGCGATACCTATGACGAGAGCTTTTTTGTCGACAAGACCCGGCGGAACATAAACATCACCGTGGAGAAGGACCCCGACAGCGGCAAGATCACCGTTACGACCACCTACATATACTCCTGCAGCTTCAACTATACGCTCACGGCGGCGGGCGAGGACGGCGTTGTGGAGGCGACCGAATACACCGACGAGCTCTCCTACACCTACTCGAGCATGTTCTACCGCGACGATCTCACGTCCATCTACTTCTTCTACTTCCCCAACTACGGCTGCATCACCTCCGGGTCGTATTACGACTGCATCAGCATCCGCAATCTCGACAACGTGCAGTTCTCCTTCTTCCTCATCAAGCAGAAAACCCCCGGCATGAAAGACAGCGAGCTTAATCAGGCCGAGACAAGGTACATGGCGCAGGTCATGCTCTATGAGAGGATCGCCGACGCGCGCTACCCCAACATGCAGCTTTTCACCAACATCAGCAAGAATGTGAGCGGCCAGACACAGTTCACGACCAGCCACATGGTCTACGCCGTCAAGAGCGACTACGAAAACGCGGTACCGCCCTTCTACGGCACGGCGAGCGACAAGCTCGTCTCCACCACCGCCGAAAACCGTATGTATTACGTTACGATAGAAATACTCGACGCTGACGGGAAAAACGTGTATACTCTCAATACGACAAAGCTCGACTGAGACCGGGCACCTGACCGAAAGGAGGATGAGCGCATGAAAAAGCTGGATAACCGGGGCTCGGGCATCGTGACGGTGCTTGTGGCCATGCTGCTCATCGCCTCGCTCGGCACGGTGCTTTTGTCCGCCTCGCTCGCGGGCATGCGGCTGAAGGCCGCGGAGCGCCGCTCGGGCGAGAACTTTTATGACGCCGAGACCGCCATGAGCGAGATCCGCGCCGGCGTGCAGGAGGCCGTCACCGAATCCATTGCCGACGCCTACGAGCAGGTGCTGGTGGAATATAACAGCTCCATGAACGCCGAGACCGCCTTCAGAGACAAGTTCGAGGGCGCTCTGTTCTCCTGGGAATACGCCACCGGGCAAAAGCTCTTCTCCTCGCAGAGTCTTTTCAGTGCCGCGGCGCTTGAGAGCTTCGTCGCGGTCCCCGACGGCGCCGACGTCACTGTAAAGGGTCTCGGCACGGTGGTCATCGCGAGCGCGCCGCTCACCGATGAGAACGGCAACAACATTTTCATCGACGGCGTTGAGCAATACATAGACACATCCGTCACGCTCAAGGGCGTGAGCGTGCAGTACATATGCGACGGCTACGAGAGCAACGTCGCCTCCGACATCGTGATAACGCTCCCGGACTTCGACTACACGCTCACCGAATACTCCATAACCGGCGTACCCGAGTTCGCGCTCATAGCCGACACCGCGCTGACCCAGAACGAGGGCGGCAGCGCCGAGCTGAGCATCAGCGGCAGCGCCTATGCCGGGCGCATAGATCTCACCAACAGCGGCAACACGCTCACCGTGAGCGGTGGCACGCTCATCTGCGGCGGAGACGTGAGCGTCTCCGGCACGGGCTTCGGCGGCGGAACGCGCTTCGTCGTGGCCAACACCGCCGCGCTCTGGGCCAACAGCATTGCCGTTGATTCCTCCGTCTCGCTCTCCGGCGAGACCTATGTCGCCAACGATCTCGATCTCGCCGGCAGGGGCGCGAGAGCCGTTTTGAGCGGCAGATACTACGGCTTCGGAAACAGCGCGGACGACGCCGACAAGAGCAGCGCCATCGTAATAAACGGCCAGGGGACCCGTCTGGACATGTCGGATCTCAAGACGCTTATGCTCGCCGGCACGAGCTTTATCGACGCCGGCACGGCGGACGTCGGCATGGGTCAGTCCGTCTCGGTGAGGAGCGACCAGCTCGCCTATCTCATCCCCGACGGCTGCATTTACTATAAGGACGGCTCCGGCAAGAACGTCTATGTCTCCAACCCCTACACCTTCTCCGGCAGCACCGCTCCCACATGGTATCTCGACGCCGACGCCGTTGCGGACGCCGGGCTCTCGGCCTATATCGGCTCCACGGCCGACGTCAAATTTATATACTCCACCATTGCCTCTACGCTCTCGAAGATCGTATATTTCTATATAGACTTCGGCTCCCGCGCCGACGCCAACGCCTATTTCCAGCGCTACTTTGAAAATAACTCCGGCGATATTGAGCGCTATCTCGCCGTATACAGCAGCGGCATCGCCGCGGCGCAGGTCAACATGACCGGCGGCACCTCCTATGACTACGACAGCGGCGCCAACGGCGAGCTCACGCTGCTTGACGATTACGGCAAGACCCTCTCAGGCTATGCCGACAACCTCAGCGAATCATATTCCAACCTGACCGTCACGCTCAGCGCGATAAAGACCTCGAGCGCGGCGAGCCCCTACGAATACGTCATGAACACCGACAAGCTCGGCGCCGTGGCCGCGGACACGATCTTTCGCGCCGGAGACGGCGACGCCGTGGGCGTGATATGCACGCACGCAAGCTGCCGCGTCAGCGATTACGACGGATACAGCGTTATAATAGCCACCGGCAACGTGACGGTGGACAAGGACTTCACGGGTCTGATAATCGCGCGCGGAACCGTGACGATGAACGCCTCGCTCTACTCCGACCCGGAAAAGGTCACCGAGGCGCTCTCGGCCAAAAACACGGCCGGCGAGACGCTTATGAGCTATCTCAACGTCGGCTCCGCGGAGTCCTCTGGCGACGGGCAGACCGGCGCGGGCGCGACCTGGAACACCGACGACCTCGTGGGCTACGCCAACTGGTCAAAATCCTGAGTTTTTCCCGATCTCACATGAAGGGAGGCGGCGCAATGAAAAAGAACAACGCGGGCTTCACGCTCGTCGAGGTTATGGTCGTGGTGGCCATACTCGCGGTATGCACGGGCATAATCGGCCTGTCCACGAGCGCCGTTTCCTCCACGCGCGCAAAGAGCTGCGCCAACGAGATCTGTTCTTTGCTCTCCGAATGCAGGTTCGACTCCATGAGCCGCTCCGGCACAAGATATGTCCGCATCTACGCCGCTGACGACGGCATACACGCCGCGCTCTACACGGACGAGGACGGCAGCGGCGACGAATACTCAAGCGCTCTCGTCTCCGATGAGATCATCGGCTCGGCGAGGCTTGCCGTGAGCTGCTCCATAGACGGCGGAGATGCGGCCCCTCTCGACTCCGCGGGGGTCTGCATCGCCTATGCCCGCAGCACGGGCGCGCAGCTCTCCGCCGGCGCCTCGACCGGGGTGTGCAGCTCAATCGCCGTTACGGGCGGGAGCATGACCTATATTCTCACCCTCTACCCCTCCACGGGCACGCATGAGCTGGAGGCGTCGGCATGAGAAACGACAACCGCGGCTTCACGCTCGTGGAGCTCATAGTCAGCTTCGCCATATTCGGCATACTCATCGCGGCGGTCGGCGGCTTCCTTGTTTCCGGCTCCCGCTCCTACAGCTCGATATTCTCCAACATCAGCCTGCAGACTCAGTCGCAGACGGCGATGGACGCGATCGAGGATCGGCTCATGGACTGCGCCGTTTCCGCGCAGTTCGACGAGACCACCCATACCCTGACGATAGACGATCAGCTCAAATACCGCCTTGACACGGACGACGGTATCATGTATTGCTCCGACGACGCAGGCGCCACCTGGGAGCCGCTCGCGCGGTATGTGACGCAGTTCACCGTGACGCGGCCCGCCCAGAGCTCCCGGAGCAGCGTTGAGCTCTCTCTGAGCTTCGCGAGAGGCACAAGGAGCTATTCCGAGACGCGCACGGTGGCGCTGAGAAACGATCCGGCGACGGCCGGCATTCCCGAAGAGGAGGGGACGACATGAAAAGCAAGCTGGTAAAGTCAATGCTCGCCGTGCTTCTGTGCGGCGCGCTCATCACCGGTCTGTGCGTCTCCCTGCTCGGCGGCAGCGCCGAGGCGTACACCTCCCTTCAGCACATCGAGGAGATAGTCCTCTCCATGAAGGACAATCAGGAGAGCTTCGTAATACTCGAGATCGCCGCGGAAAAGGGCAGCGGCTCCATCGGCTACTATACAAAGGGCGGCGAGCCCTGCGCCGACTGGAAAAGCGAGCTCGCCGCGCTGACCTCTCCGGAGGCGCGCGCGAGCTATATGTCCACCCTGATCTCCTCGCTCGAGAGCAGGCACATTCTCAGCACCGGCGACACCACGCCGCTCACCATAGGCAGCGGCTATTCCGAGGCTCTGCCCTGGGGCGACACCACCGGCAAGACCGCGCTCGCGCTCGACCACACCGAGACGGCCTCCGTTACGGGCACGTTCAGCGCCGGCCGGGGCGACTATGCGGCGCACTATGTATATAATTATATCGGCACAGGCGGCGACTACGATCTCGACGCGCAGGAGCTCACGAGTACCGTGGACGCCGTGACCGACGCCGAGGGCAATGTCACCGGCTATACCGCGCACGGCTTCGGAGCTCCGACTCCGACCTACTACTACCAGTGCAAATACGAGACCTATGACGCCGAGAACATCCCGCAGGACGGCACGGTGCTCTATACGCTCTCCGGCGACGGCACTTATACCCGCATAGGCCGCACCGGCGACGCGGAGCTCACGCTTGCCGAGGGCACGACCTATTATTACTCCCCGACCTTCACCGTTTTCTACCACCCCGGCATGACGACCTCCCCCACGCTCACGCTGGGCAGCGGGCTCTATACCGAGGAGAACGGCATATATACCTTCTACGGCATCATGTCCGGCGATCTCGCGCTCGACCGCGACGAGACCTACTACACGCTCGGCACCTTTGAGTCCACCACCACCGAGGTAAAATCCGGCTACGGCTGGTATGCCTTCACCGGCACGGTCAGCTACTACGCGAGCGAGCCCGCCGGCGCCGGCGCGTTCCGCCGCAGCATCGACTATTACAGCTATGTCGGCGGCGGCAGCGGCGACTATCGCTTCGACGCCTCCACCGGCAGCGACAGCGCGCAGATACGATACTCCGCCGTGTTCTGCTCCGGCGGCTACACCAACAACAACTGGTTCCTCAAATACGTCTTTGACCGCGAGAACAGCGACCTGCTCGGCATGAGCTTCATCGTCAACTCCGTGCAGCCCGGCGCGGTCACGGCGGAGATGGCGGCCGCCGCGGACATGATCGTCCTCGCCCCGGGCAGCTACACCTCCTATTTGAGCGAGGGCGCATATAACGCTCTGCTCGCGGCCGTGGAGAACTACTGCCCCACCGTAGTCGACGTCGCGCTCGCGCAGTCCGATCTGGCGGGGAGCAACATGGACGACCTCGCCCGCGCCGTGCTCGGCGCCACCGCGCTTTACTCCACCGACGCCGACAAGTGCTTTGTAGAGGAAAGCGTGCTGTGCTACAACGCCTCCACTCTCGGCGCACTGGCCGGAAACACGCTCGGAGCCGTCATCGCCTCCGGCAAGACCTCCGGCTTCGAGGCCGTGCTCGAGGAGATAAAATACGACAACTTCCTGCGCGGACAGCAGAATCTCAGTGCGGACAACCGACTGCCCGAGGCGCTGACCGTCGGGAACCTGCTGCGCTATATCATCAACTTCAGCGGCCAACGCACGGTGTCCGCCAAGACCTCGGTGAAGGTGCTGGACATCGAGCCCGGCGGCACGAGCACGGGCGCGCTCAGCGCGGACGACGTCTATGAGTGGCTCGGCGGCAGCGCCGGCACGATTAAGAAGGCCAACATCACCATAGACACCATGTCCACCTATGAGTTCGTCGGCACGCTCGCCGATCTCAACGAGGAATACGATCTTATATACGTCGGCGCGGCGCTCGACAGCTTCAACACCAACAGCGCCGGTACGTCCACCCTGTTCAACGACGAAACGATGAACGGTCTCATTTACATGAACATCGGCGACAGCTACCGCACCTATTACGACCTGTGCGGCCTGCTCGACAGGGACTACTACGGCAGCAGCAATATCACAAGCTCCGGCGACTCCAACCTTTTCCGCTTCTCCGGCAACGACCTGACGGCCATTCGCGCGGACGATCTAAAGGAATTCGCCGCCGCCGGCTACCCCGTTATCCTCGCCGACGCTCTCGTGGACGACGGCGCGGGCTCAAATATGCAATATACCGCCACGCTCAAGGCGACGGCGAGAGACAACGGCGAGGTGTACCTCTCCGTGATACTCACCGGGCCGAACGGCGCGGTGCCCACGGCGAAGGAATACACCTGGTATAAAAACAACGCCGCCACCACATACAGCACCGCCCAGAGCTCCATCACCGTAAACGCCCCCCAAAGCGGCTCTGACAGCTATTATTGCGTTGTGAGCGTGGAAAACGGCACCTCCGCCACCACCAACACCCTCACGGTCTCCTCCCGGAGCGGCTGGGTCTTCGAGCAGGACAGCTCCGGCGAATCCAGCTTTTACGGCTCCAAGGAATATACCGCAAAGATAACGCTGAAGAACGGCAAGCTGACCGCCTCGCTCACCGACAGCGCCGGCAACACCCCCGCAGGCGTAACGTATCAGTGGCAAAGGTGGCAAGATGCTTATAAAGGCGGCTACTGGCGCGACTTAAGCGGCGCGACCTCGTCCTCCTACACTCTGAACCAGGACGGTTATTATCGCTGCACATTCACGCTCAACGGTAGCAGCGAGAAAAGCAACTATGTATATGTAGAGCGCCGGGGCAATTATTCCATCACCAACGGCAACACATCCACGACCGTGAAACTGCCCGGCACCGAGATGAGCGTATCCCTCGCCACGAGCTCGGCAGACGGCACGATAACCGCGAACGTCTCCGGCGTGCCGAGTGGCGCTTCGCTGTACTATTACTGGTATAAATATGACGCCTATTATGACCGGTACTACTATTTTACAGACGGATATGGCGACAGCTATCGCACCATAGACGCCGACGTATACGGTGAGGGTTCCTATTACTGCGTAGCGTATTATAATTACAACAACAGCAACAACGGCTGGGTTTCCGCGCGCAGCAACACCGTCGAGGCCACCAAGGGCGGCGTGTCCGTGACGGACAACAACACCCCCGGCACAGGCACATTCACCTCGCTCGACGCCATCGACGCCGCCGCGGTCGATAACTGCTCCTATATGTACTCGGCTCTGAGCGGGATAATGGGTTATGAAAACGTGATGTCGGCTAAAACGATCGCCGGCAGCGAGGCCACTCTGCTCAGGTATCTCAATCTTTCCAAGCCCTCGATAACGCTCACCGCCTCGCCCGCGACCTACAGCATCGACGACGACGGAAACATGACCTCTCTCAGCCGCGACGCCAACGGCTACTGCCACCTGACCTACACCTTCTCGATAAAAAACGAGACCGAGGCGACGCCCGGCACCACGACCTATGACTGCCGGCTCTTCCTCGACCAGAACAGCGACGGCAAGTACCGCGAGGACGAGGAAATCACCGACACCGTCATACGCAACGCGAATTCCGCGCTGATGTATGCCGACGCTAACGGCGTATACAGTCTCAAGGCCAACACGCAGTACACGCTCACAAGACAGATGCCCGCAAGCTATGTCGGCGTCATCCCGTGGAAGCTCTCAGTCGTGAAAAACGGCGCGAGCGGCATACACGCCTCCGTGTCCGGCTATACGCGAGCCGCGCCGAACGCGAACACGCAGGTGGAGGAGATTAACATCCTCCAGATCAACTCCGTGTCCAACAACACATACTCTCTCGATCTCTCCGACCAGCTTAAAACAACAAGCGGCACCGGCTACAGGGCCGCCGACGGCAGGACCTACAAGGGCCTGTTCGGAAAGCTCATCGCGGACGTGGAGGATTTCAACATTCAGATAACCACGGTGACGAGCAGCAACGTCAACTCGAAGGGCAGTCAGTCCCAGATCGAGGCCTATCTCGATAATTACGATATGCTCATCATCGGCTTCGCCGACGTCTATACCGACCTCTCCTCCGACACGGCGAAGGCCATTGTCAGCTTTGCCGAGGACAAGGCCGTGCTCTTCACGCACGACACCACCTCGCCCACCAACGTCTCCAACAGCGTCTCCATCCCCTCCGTAAGCGGACACGGCGCTATGTCGCGCTGGGGCTATTACTTCAACACCATTCTGCGCCCCGTTGTGGGTCTTGACCGCTATGGCATCACCTCGTCCTACAGGTCCACGCTAAAAACGCAGACCGGCAGCACGAACTACTCCGGCTCCGCCGCATCCATAATCAAAGCGGGCTACACCGCCGCATGGGACGCCAAATCCGCTCTCGGCAGCACGGTGGCGGAAACTCAGGGACTGAGTAACTATCTGCTGCTCTCTCAGGGCTACGGCAACAAATACGGCGTCGCCGCGGGCGTTTCGAGCATCTCCAGCGGACGCACCACCCGCGTCACGCAGGTGAACGAGGGCCAGATAACCACCTACCCCTACAACGTCAACACCGCGGACTTCGGCGGCAGCGGCAGCTACATCACGGTCGCCAAGACGCACGAGCAGTATTACCAGATAAACCTTAACTCCGACGACATCGTGGTCTGGTACTGTCTCGCCAACGACACCGCCAACAACGTCGGCTACATGACCTATAACGACGCCGTAAACGGCTACTACATCTATACCAAGGGCAACATCACCTACTCCGGCATGGGTCACTTTGCCTACGGCAACGACGCCAACGATTATTACACCGGCGGCAGCACCGCATACATAAACGAGGCCAAGCTCTTCGTCAACACGATGATCGCGGCCTACCGCACAGTCAGCGAATCGCCGAACGTGAGCTTCACGAACGACAGCGGCGGCGAGAGCGCCACGAACTACTACTATCTCACCAGCGAGGCGAGTCTGCAGGGCGACTCGATCTCTCTGGGCAGCGACCTGTTGGACACCGCCGCGAGCGAGAGGTTCTATCTCAAGATCTCCGATCCGAGTCTCAACGCCAACAACACCCTTACCGTCACGTTCTATTACAGCACCGACCCGACCCGGACCGAGGAGGACTTCGCCGCGAACTACGCCACAGACTCGAGCTACCAAAGCGTGACCATCACCCTCCGCTCTGTCGATAACGACGCCGTAACGGCGCATCCCACCGGCGGGCTGGTCTACTATTTCAACCTCCCGTCCGACGTTCTCACGGCGCTCTCGTCGAGCGCGTCCGTAAAGCTCTTCGCCCGTATCACGGCGAGCGGCGTGGAGGGCGCGGGAGTGGACAGCGTGGAGATACGCAAGATCGGTCTGTTCAAGCTCGACTGACCCGCAACATAATGCTTAATGACGCCGGAGCAGCCGCTCCGGCGTCATTTGTTATTCCTTTTCCGTCAGCCGCATCACGATGTGCTGCGCCATCAAAAGCCCGGCGCTCGCCGGCACCCACACGAGCGAGCCGGGGACGCTGCGGCGTCCGGGCGGCGGCGTCTCGGGCTGAGAGGGCGTCATGGGCGGCTCGGGACTGTAAACGACGTCCGTGTGCTCCACGCCGCACCGTCTCAGCTCCCGGCGCAGCACCCGCGCGAGCGGACAGCTCTCGGTCTCGGCGAGATCCGCCATGCGCAGGAGCCGGGCGTCGGCCTTGTTGCCCGTGCCGAGCGCGGAGATGATGGGTATTCCCCGCTCCCGCGCCGAGCAGATGAGATCCACCTTGCAGGAGACGAGGTCTATGCAGTCGGCGATATAGTCGTATCGGCGCTCAAAAAAGCGCTCCCGCGCCGCCGCCTCGTATCGCGCCGTTACGGGCGTGATCTCCGCGCCGGGCGCGATGTCCCGCGCCCTCTCGGCCATGACCTCCGCCTTGGGGCGGCCGACTGTGGAGCCGAGGGCGCAGAGCTGGCGGTTGATGTTGCTCTGACCCACCGTGTCCTCGTCTATGAGCGTGAGCGCGCCTATTCCGGCGCGCGCAAGAGCCTCGGCGCACCACGAGCCCACACCGCCGAGCCCGAACACCGCGACGCTCGCGCCCGCGAGAGCCGCCATGGCGTCCGCGCCGAGCAGCATCTCCTGTCTGATAGTCCTCTCGTTCAATGTGTCTCACCCTTTGCAAAAGGCCGCCCGTCAGGGCGGCCTTGATTATTGCCTGTTCCTTTATCAGTCAGAGGCGAACTTGAACACGACGTTCGTCTTGGCCTCCCAGCCCTCTGTTACGGAGGTGTACCACTCGCTGTAATCGGCGCTGCGGAGATTGCTGTCCGCAAGGTAGTCGCGGTAGGTCACGCCCTCGCCCACGAAGTAGATGAGATGGTAGCCCGTGGAGCTGCTGTATATGACGCCGGTGTCGCCCGGCTTGCGGCTCTCGTCGAATATCCAGTCGTTGAACTCGGCGACCATGGCGTTCTTGTAGATGTCCTCATAGAGGCCGCCGGTGGTGTTGGAGCCGGTGTCCTTGCTGTACTCGTTGGCGAGCTCCGCGAAGCTGTCCTCAGTGGCGTCTCCGGCCTTCCATTCGTCGTAGATCTCCCCGATCTTGGTCTCGGCCGCGGCGAGCTCCTCGTCGCTGATCTCGCCGTCGGCGTCGGTATCCTCGGCGGTTATGAGGATGTGGCGCACGCTGACGGTGTTGTAGCTGTTATCGTCGCGCACGAGGAACATCACGACATAGTAGCCCGCGTTCTCGCTCTCGGCCACTGTGAAGTCCAGCGCCTCGCGATCCGCGTCGAGCATCCACTCGGAGTAAACGTCGCTCAGGCTGCTGCCGGAGGTGCCCTCCGCAAGTGTCGGCTCGGGGACCGTTTCGGTTTCCTCGGCGTTCTCGTCTCCGGCGGTCTCGACGGTCTCGGCGTCCTCGGCCGTGTCGGCGTCCCCGGTGTTATCCCCGGTCGTATTCTCGGCGTCGGCAGTCGGCGCCTCGGCTGTTTCATCGGCGGCCGGCGTCTCGGCTCCTCCGATTATCTTGGCGACGGCGGCATAGAAGCTGTCCTCATCCGTGAGCTCGGCGGCAATGGCGTCGGCGGTTTCCTTCGCGGCGGCCATGGTTTCGTCGGTGGTGACGTTTTTGGTCTCCTGCGTGACCTCGCCGGTCGCGTCGTCGGTGACGTCAACAGTCTCCTCGACGGTGTCGGCGGCGACATAGTAGGAGAGATAGTCGAACTTGTCGTAGCTGTCCTTGTTATCCTCATACCAGGTCTTGAGCTCGTCGTCGGTGTAGGTGAAGGCGTCCTCATTGTCCGCCTCATAGGCCGCGGCGATATATTGCATCTCGGAGAGCTTGCGGACGGTGTTCTCTGTGCAGCCGCGTCCATAGACCGCGGAGATATAGTTCTTGGCGCTGGAGTAGCCGTAGCTCTCGGCGGCGGTCGTCATATCGGCGATGGACGCGTCGATGGCCGCGGCGTCCTCCTCGGAGAGGGTATAGCCGTCCGCCACGGCGGCGCTGTATACGGCGCTCAGAGAGGTCATGGTGTTGAGCGCGCCGTCGCGGAAGTATTCCGCCCAGGTCTGCCCCTCGGAGAAGGCGCAAGCCTGCTCCGACAGCGGAGAGGAGGTGTCCAGTCCGATATAGGAGATATAGCTGCTGTAGGTGTTGACAAAGTTATAATAGGTGCCGTAGTAGAAGTATTGATACTCGGCGTTGGTGTATTTCAGGCCGCCGACAGTAACCGACGGGAGCACCGTATAGAAAAGCCCGGAGTTGGCAATGAGTATCAGAGCCACCAGAAGCACAACGACGACCGTGCCGAAGGTCCACTTGCGTCTGGTCTTTTTGGCCTTGTCGGCAGACTCCTTCGCGGCGACCTGGCGCTTTTCCGTGCCGGCCTCGCGCTCCGCCGTCCTTTTTTTCTTATCCTGTGATGCGCTCATGCGTCATTCATCCTTTACAAGCGGAGAGGGGTCTCCGCATTATTAATGCTGCTCTGTGCATAGCTTGTGTATTATACAGCAAAGCCCCTGCGGTTTCAAGACAAAATTGTGAACGTCGGATTTAATACGCCACGCCCCAGACGATCATTTTTTCCGCCGGACGGCCGCAGACCGGGCACACGTCGCCGATGTGCTCCTGCTCAAAGGGAATGCAGCGGCTCGACACGCCCGCGAGCTCCTTCATTTTCTCCTCACACTCCGCGTCGCCGCACCACATGGTCTTGATGAAGCCGCCGCCCTGGGCGAGAGCGTCCTTCACCTCGTCCACGGTCCTTGCCGTGTAGGTGTGCTCGTCGAGGTTCTTCCTTGCCTTGGCATAAAGCCCCGCCTGCACGGCGTCGAGCAGCTCGGGGACGCGCTGCGTGAGCTCCGAGAGCGCCACGTCGCACTTCTCGCCGTTGTCGCGTCTCGCGGCAACGCACTTGCCGCTCTCAATGTCGCGCGGGCCGATCTCTATGCGCAGAGGCACGCCCTTCATCTCCCAGTTGGCGAACTTCCAGCCGGGGGAGTTGTCCGAAAAATCGCCCGTTACGCGCACTCCCGCGGCCTTGAGCGCATCGACTATCTCCTGAGCCTTCTCCGTCACGCCCTCCTTATGCGCCGCTATCGGCAGCACGACTACCTGAATTGGCGCTATTTTGGGCGGCAGGACGAGGCCGGAATTGTCGCCGTGGGTCATGATGAGGCCGCCGATGGTGCGCGTGGACAGACCCCACGAGGTCTGGTGCGGGTAGGCGAGCTTGTTCTCCCTGTCGGAGAACTGGATATTGAACGCGCGGGCGAAGCCGTCGCCGAAATAGTGGCTGGTGCC